>NZ_JBKIBX010000014.1:0-159277 GCF_046557895.1 Methylobacterium oryzisoli
CCCGTCCAGGTGAACACCGGAACCGGCGTGAACACCGGCGGCGGAGCCGCGCGGCGTGGAAGGTCCGCGGCGAGGGCGGAACCGGCAATGAGCATGCCCGACAGGGCGGTTGCGCTCTTGAGAAGCGACTTCATGATCCTGGTCCTCCAACTATGCCCTGGAGCGATGCCGGCTGATACCGGTCGATCACCCGAGGCAGTCCCTTCGACATATCCCGGCAGCCTTGCGAAAGCTGTGACTTCGCGACAACGCTGGTGACGATGACCGCGGCCTTATCGGCTTTTCGTCGCGGGCATTCCCTTGGCTCCTTATGCCCTCAACGCTGTCGAATGGCTAAGGTTCACGCGGCGGCGAAAATTTTTTGCCAAGCTTTCGACGTGTTGCTTAACGAGAGGCAAACGGCACCTCGTCGCGCTCCGCCCGAACCGGTGTCCGCTGCAGCGCGGAGTGCGCACGAGAACAATGACTTAGAGTTGCATCCGGTGGCGTATCGAGCGGATGCAGCCCTACGGCGCCAGGGCAATCGCCGCCACGAGGCGCCCGTAATCGGTCTCACGGCGATGGGTGGTGCGCCGGTAGCTGAAGAAGCGGTCGGGGTCCGAGTAGGTGCACAGGCCCAGATCGGCGACCGTGCCGACGCCCGCCCGTTCGAGCCGTGCGACGATGTAGGCGGGCAGGTCGAACAGGCTGTGGCCGGGGCGCTCTAGGCTCGGCGCGAAGTAGCGCGCGGTATCGGCCGCAGAGTCCTCGAAGCGCTGGCGGAACTCGGGACCGACCTCGTAGGCACCGGCCCCGATGGTCGGGCCGAGCACGGCCGTGACCCGGGCGCGGTCGGCGCCGAGCCCCTCCATCGCCGCCAGCGTGGCCTCGATCACCCCGGTGAGCGCCCCCTTCCAGCCCGCATGCGCCGCGCCCACGACCCGGTTCTCCGGATCGGCGAACAGGATCGGCCCGCAATCGGCCGTCAGGATGCCGAGCGCGAGACCCGGCACCCGCGTCGCCATGCCGTCCGCCTTCGGCCGCTCCGTGAAGGGCGCCTCCACCACCAGGGCCTCGGCGGAATGCACTTGGTAGAGGCTCGCGAGGGCGTCCGGCGCGAGGCCGAGCCGTGCGGTCATGCGGCGGCGGTTTTCGACGACCCGGGCGGGGTCGTCGCCCGAGCCGAGCCCGCCGTTGAGCGAGGCGTAGAGCCCCTCCGAGACGCCGCCCTGGCGGGTGAAGAAGGCGTGGCGCAGGCCGGGGAGCGCGCCGAGCGCGGGGGCTTCGATCAGCATCGGTCAGGCCTTAGGCGGAGAGGGTGGAGGAGGGGAGGGCCGGCAGATGGGTCAGGTCCGGCCCCGATACGCCCAGAACCTTGAACAGACGGCCCATGCCGGTGCGCGACGAATCGACCAGCCGGGCGGCCGCTTCCGTCACCGCCCCGGCCTGGTCCGGCCGGGCCCGGGCGGCGAGCCGCTCGGCGCGCTGCGCGAGGCCGAGCGCGCCCAGGAATTCGGCCTGTGTCACCGGCCCGTGCAGGCGCGCCCCGGCCTCGACGGCCGCGCGGGCGAGCGCCCCGAAATCCACCTGCGCGGTGAGATCGGCCTCGCCGGGTGCGGCGAGCGGGTCGGCGAAACGGTGGCCGCGCACCGCCTGCAGCGTATCGGTGAGGCCGAGCTGCACCTCGCCGTAATCGACGCACAGGAGCGCGCCGCCGCCGCGCGCGAGCCGCCCGGCGAGGCGGCGCATCTCGCTCAAGGCGACGGAGGGCAGCGTGAGGATCGCGCCCGTGCCGGCGGTGGCCGGCAGGCCGGGCGTCGGATCCGGGTCGAGGCCGAGGACGAGGCGCGCGCCGTCCGGCGCGAGGCCGACCCGGCGCTCGCACCAGCCCTGGGCGGTCCGCTCGAACTGGCGCACCGGCAGCGCGTCGAAGAACTCGTTGGCGAGGATCAGGGCCGGCCCGTCCGGCACCGTCCCGGCGGCCTCGTGCCAAGTGGCCGGCACGCCGGCGGCGTCGAGGCGCGCGGCCTGCGCCCGGCGCAGCACCGGGCTCGTCTCGACGAGGTGCAGGTCGATCGCCTCCGCGAAGGCCGGCAGCGCGGTCGAGACGGCGCGCAGCGCGTCGGCCATCAGCGTGCCGCGGCCCGGCCCGAGCTCCACCAGACGGCAGGGTGCGGGCCGGCCCATCGCGTGCCAGACCTCGGCCGCCCACAGGCCGATCAGCTCCCCGAAGATCTGACTGATCTCGGGCGCCGTCGTGAAGTCGCCGGAGGCGCCGAGCGGATCGCGGGTGCGGTAATAGCCGTGCACCGGATGGCCGAGGCAGAGCGCCATGTAGCGGTCGAGCGGAATCGGCCCGTTCTGCGCGATCATCGCCCGCAGCTCCGCCAGGAGCGCGCTCACGCCGACGGGGCTCCGGATTCCACCGGCTCCTCGCCCCGCCGCGGCACGGGCCGGGTCGCCCCCCGCAGCGCCCGCACGATGAAGACGAGGCCCACGAGGGCCATCGGCAGGCAGAGCAGCATCCCCATGGTGATGCCGCCGCCGAGCACCGGGAAGTGCGTCCCGAACAGGAAGCCGAGTTGCGGGTCGGGCTCGCGAAAAACCTCGCAGGCGGTGCGGGCGATGGCATAGCCGAGCACGAAGATGCCCCCGAGCAGGCCCGGCCGCCGGAAGCCGAAGCGGCGCGCGGCGAAGGCCATCACGACGAACAGGATCAGGCCCTCGGTGGCCGCCTCGTAGAGCTGGCTCGGGTGGCGCGGCACCGGACCGCCGCCGGGGAAGACGACCGCGTAGGGGAAGTCGGGCGCGGGCCGGCCCCACAACTCGCCGTTCACGAAGTTGGCGATGCGCCCGAAGAACAGCCCGATCGGCACCACCACGGCGGCGAGGTCGAGCATCGCGTAAGGGTTGAGGTCCCGCGCCCGGGCGAAGAGCACCAGCGCCAGCACCGCGCCGAGGAAGCCGCCGTGGAACGACATGCCCCCGCGCCAGATCGCCAGGATCTCGGAGGGGTTCGCGAGATAGGCCGACAGGTTGTAGAACAGCACGTAGCCGATGCGCCCGCCCAGCACGACGCCGAGCGCCACCCAGACGATCAGGTCGTCGATGTCGGCCGCCGAGGGCCGCCGCACCGGACCCCAGAGCGAGGCGGCGGCGGCGAGGCGCTTGGCGTAGTACCAGCCGCCCACCAGCCCGACGATGTAGGCGAGCGCGTACCACTTGATCGCGAGCGGGCCGATCGCGACGGCGACCGGGTCGATGGCGGGGAACGGGATCGCGAGGAGCGGCGGCATCGGTCGGCAGAGGTGAACCCGGCGCGGGGCGTCGTCAACCCGGGAGTGCGGGCGAACGCTCAGGCGGGCTGCAGCGCCTCCATGCCGGCCGCGTTCCCGTCGAGGAAGAGGCGGTAGGCCGGGTTGTCGCTCTCGTCGTGATGCGGGTAGCCAAGATCGGCGAGCGCGCGGGAGAAGCGGTCGCGGTCCGCCTCCGGCACCTGGATGCCGGCCAGCACCCGGCCGTAATCGGCCCCGTGGTTGCGGTAGTGGAACAGGGAGATGTTCCAGATGTCGCCGAGCCCGTCGAGGAACCGGAGCAGGGCGCCGGGCCGCTCCGGAAACTCGAAGCGCAGCAGGCGCTCGTCGGCGAGCCCCGGCACGCGCCCGCCCACCATGTAGCGCACGTGGACCTTGGCCATCTCGTTGTCGCTGAGGTCGAGCACCGGGTAGCCGCGGTCGGTGAGGCTCGCGACCAGCGCCGCCTTCTCGCCGGGCAGGCCCTGGAGCTGGACGCCCACGAAGATGTGCGCCTCCAGCCCCTCCGCGTAGCGGTAGTTGAACTCGGTGATCGCGCGGCGTCCCAGCGCCTCGATGAAGGCCCGGTAGCTGCCCGCCCGCTCCGGGATGGTGACGGCAAGGAGCACCTCCCGGCGCTCGCCCAGCTCCGCCCGCTCGGCGATGTGGCGCAGGCGGTCGAAGTTGAGGTTGGCGCCGCTGTTGATGGCGACGAGGGTCCCGCCGCGGCCCTCGCCGCGGGCCACGTACTCCTTGAGCCCCGCCACCGCGAGCGCGCCCGAGGGCTCGGACATGGCGCGGGTGTCGTCGAACACGTCCTTCACCGCCGCGCAGATCGCGTCGGTGTCCACCGTGACGACGCCGTCGAGGTGCTCGCGGCAGAGCCGGAAGGTCTCGGCCCCCGCCTGACGCACCGCCACGCCGTCCGCGAACAGGCCGACTTGGTTCAGCACCACGCGTTCGCCCGCCTTGAGGGCCGCCGCCATGCCGGCCGCGTCGTCGGGCTCGACGCCGAAGACCTTGGTCTCGGGGCGCAGGAACTTGACGAAGGTGGCGATGCCGGCGGCGAGCCCGCCGCCGCCGATCGGCACGAAGATCGCCTCGATCGGTCCGGAATGCTGACGCAGGATCTCCATGCCGACCGTGCCCTGGCCGGCGATCACGTCGGGATCGTCGTAGGGGTGGATGAAGGTCAGCCCCTGCTCGGACTCCAGGGTCTTGGCGTGCGCGTAGGCCTCGTCGAAGGCGTCGCCGTGCAGGACCGCGGTGCCGCCCCGCGCGCGCACCGCCTCGACCTTGATGGCCGGGGTGGTGCGGGGCATCACGATGGTGGCCGGCACCTGCAGCTTGGCGGCGGCGAGCGCCACCCCCTGGGCGTGATTGCCCGCCGAGGCGCAGATGACGCCGCGCGCCAGCGCCTCGGGCGGCAGAGCCGCCATCTTGTTGTAGGCCCCGCGCAGCTTGAACGAAAAAACCGGCTGCAGGTCCTCGCGCTTGAGCAGCACCGGGGCCTTCAGCCGGCCGCTGAGGCGGGGCATCGGATCGAGCGGGCTCTCGCTCGCCACGTCGTAGACGCGGGCGGTGAGGATCTTCCTGATGTAGTCGTGCACGGGAGGCATCCGAACCGGAGCGGGACGCGCGGCATCCCGCCATGCCGGCCGCATAGCCCCTTTCGGGCAGCGATGCGAGCGTGGCCGTGTCAGCTGGCGCTGCGGGCGATCCACTTGGCCACCCAGGGCCCGGTCAGGATGACGACGAGGAGCCGCAGCGTCTGGACCGCGAGCACGAAGGACACGTCGGCGCCGGAGCCGACCGCGATGATCGCCACCGAGTCGAGCCCGCCGGGGCTCGTGGCCAGGAAGGCGGTGAGGAGGTCGATCGGCAGGATGAAGGTCAGCCCCCAGGCCCAGGCGCCGCACAGCGCGATCAGCCCGAGCGTCGCCGCGAGCACCCCCGGCAGGGCCGTGACCGTCGCCCGCACGGTCGCGCGCGTGAAGCGCAGGCCCACGGTCCAGCCGATGCCCGCATAGGCGAGCGCCAGGAGCCACGCCGGAAGGCCCATGCTGGCGAGGTCGGTCGCGTGAAGCGTCGCGCCGATCACCAGGGGGCCGATCATCGCGCCGGCCGGAATCCGCAAAATCCGGCCCAGCCACGCGCCGATCACCGCCACCGCGAGGGTGCCGGCGACCGCGAGCGGCCCGGCCTCGCCCACCGGCGCCGGCACGGAAGCCGGCGCGTCGCCCACGCACAGGCGCGCGACCACCGAGGCCGAGAGCGCCACGCAGGCGACCCGCAGGTACTGCATGAAGGCGACGAGGCGCGGATCGGCCCCGAATTCCTCCGCCATCGCCACCATCGCGGAGGCGGCCCCGGGGGACGAACCCCAGGCTGCAGTGGTGCCGGGCAGGAGCCGGATGCGGGTGAGAACGAGACCCACCGCCGCGCTCGCCGCCACGGTCACCAAAACCACCGCCAGCATCAGCACCCCGTCCGCCATCAGCGTGCGCATGATCGAGGCGTTGACCGCGTGCGCCACGAGGCAGCCGATCAGGGCCTGCGCCCCGAGGAAGGGGAGCTGCGGCACCCGGACCGTGGCACCCGAGACCCCGAGGCCGATGGCGGCGAGCATCGGCCCGAGCAGCAGCGCCGCCGGGAACCCAGCGGCCGAGAACCCGGCCGACAGGAGCGCCGAGACGGCGAGCAGGATGCTCCATTGCAGGGCCGGATGCAGGGCGGTCCGGTCCGGGGGAGGGGGGAATGGCTTCATGTGCGATCAGGGTTTCGGAGCGTCGCTATCCACGATTCGGGCCGGAGTCATCCTCGGGTGATCCGGTCGACCTCCGGACGACCCTCATTGGACGGGGGCCTCTCTGTCCTTGACGCAGGGTAGTGTTGCGCCGGGCGCATGATCGCGAAAGAACTCCGCGAGGCGCGCCAAGCCTTCGCCGCGCGGGTCGCTGGCCCGCCACACCAGCGCGATCACCCGGTCCGGGCCGTTGTCCCCGAAGGGCCGGCAGACCGTGAGGCCGCTCGGATCGGGCCCGTGCGGTGCGGCGAGCGCCGGCAGGAGCGTGTAGCCGGCCCCCGCCGCCACCATCGAGCGCAGGGTCTCCAGGCTGGTAGCGTGCCGGCCGACCCCAAGCCCTGCGCCGCAGGCCGCCACGGCTTGGTCGCGCAGGCAATTGCCCTCGTCGAGGAGGAGCAGGTCCGGCCCGGCGAGGTCCGCGGCGCGCGGGGCGGTCCCGCTCGCGAAGGCGTGATCGGCCGGGCAGGCGATCAGGAAAGGCTCGCGGAAGAGCGGCGCCACCGCGAGGCCCGCCTCCGGGATCGGCAGCGAGACCAGGGCCGCGTCGAGCCGGCCCTCGCGCAGCCCCTCCAGGATCTCGGCGGTGCGGCCCTCGCTGAGCGCCAGCGAGAGCTGGGGGAAATCCTGGCGCAGCGGCCGCAGCACCTGCGGGAAGAGGTAGGGCCCGAGCGTCTGGATCGCGGCGAGCTGGAGGCGTCCGGCGAGCGGCGCCCCGTGCCCCTCGCGGGCGAGCATCAGGAGCCGGTGCGCCTCGGACAGCATCACCCGGGCTTGGCGCACCACTGCCTGCCCGCCGGGGGTGATCAGCACCCGCCGGTTGGTGCGCTCGAACAGGACGAGCCCCAGCGCCTCCTCCAGCTTGCGCACCTGCACGCTCAGGGTCGGCTGGCTGACGTTGCAGCGTTCCGCCGCCCGCCCGAAGTGATTTTCCTCAGCGACGGCAACGACGTATTCGAGATCGCGAAGGGACAGCCCGGCCACGTTCATAGACGCCGTCTATCACGCGCTTCGCAATGATGCATTTGTCAGGCGGTCGCACGCGGGTCATAAACCGGAACCAGACCAGTTCCAGGGTCCTTGGGTCGGCAAGAGGCCGTCCCTATCTCCCGTGTCCCTGCGGAACTCCGGGGGGCGGTTTCCCGCCCCCCTCATGCGAACAGGAGCGAGCATGAGCGACCAGCGCCCCATCCTGACCACCCGCCAGGGCCATCCGGTCCGCGACAACCAGAGCCTGCGCACGGTCGGCGAGCGGGGCCCGGCCACGCTCGAGAACTACCAGTTCATCGAGAAGATCACGCATTTCGATCGGGAGCGGATCCCGGAGCGCGTGGTGCACGCGCGCGGCGCCGGCGCCCACGGCTACTTCGAGGCCTACGGCAAGATCGGCGACGAGCCGGCCTCCAAGTACACCCGCGCCCGCGTCCTCAACGAGACCGGCGTGAAGACCCCGGTCTTCGTGCGCTTCTCCACCGTGGCTGGCGCCAAGGAATCGCCCGAGACCGAGCGCGATCCGCGCGGCTTCGCGGTGAAGCTCAAGACCGTCGACGGCAACTGGGACCTCGTCGGCAACAACCTCAAGGTCTTCTTCATCCGGGACGCCATCAAGTTCCCGGACATGATCCACGCCTTCAAGCCCGACCCGGTGACGAACCGGCAGGAAGCGTGGCGCTTCTTCGACTTCGTGGCCCAGCACCCCGAAGCGATCCACATGGTGACGTGGCTGAAGTCGCCCTGGGGCATCCCGGCGAACTACCGCGAGATGGAGGGCTCGGGCGTCAACACCTACAAGCTGGTCAACGACCAGGGCGAGGCGGTGCTCTGCAAGTTCCACTGGATTCCCAAGCAGGGCGTGCGGAACCTGACCTCGCAACAGGCCTCCGAGATCCAGGCCAAGGATGTCGGCCACGCGACCCGTGACCTCTACGACAACATCTCCAAGGGCAACTTCCCCGAGTGGGAGTTTGCCGTGCAGATCATGCCGGACGACCCGAACGACCATCTGTCGTTCGATCCCCTCGACGACACGAAGCGCTGGCCCGAGGACCAGTTCCCGCTGCTGAAGTGCGGCCGGATGGTGCTGGACCGCGTGCCCGACAACTTCTTCGCCGAGGTGGAGCAGTCGGCCTTCGGCACGGGCGTGCTCGTGGACGGCATCGACTTCTCGGACGACAAGATGCTGCAGGGCCGGACCCTGTCCTACTCGGACACGCAGCGCTACCGCGTCGGCCCGAACTACCTGCAGCTGCCGATCAACGCGCCTCAGCCGGGCGTGAAGGTCTACTCGAACCAGCGCGACGGGCAGATGACGTACTCCGTCGACGGCACCGGCCCGAACAAGCACATCAACTACGAGCCGAGCACGCTGGCCGAGGGCCTGCGCGAAGCGCCCAAGCCGGCACGCGACTACCACCAGCCGGTCCAGGGCAACCTCGGCCGCTACCAGACCTCGCGCGCCGAGGACGACTACACCCAGGCCGGCGCCCGCTACCGCTCCTTCGAGGCGTGGGAGCGCGAGGACCTGATCGCCAACCTCGTGGCCGACATGAAGCAGTGCCCGGAAGCCATCCAGTTGCGGATGGTCTGGCACTTCTGGCACGCGGACGAGGATTACGGCCGTCGCGTCGCCGAGGGCGCGGGCATCGACCTGGAGAAGGCGAAGGCCCTGCCGCCGCTGCCGGGCCGCGCAGCGCCGCACAAGCGCCTCGCCACCGAGACCTACTCGGACGGCTCGCCCGCCCATCAGGTCGCGGCCGAGTAACGCCGGCCCCCACCCGCGAGGGATCAGCCCCGCCCGGAGAGATCCGGGCGGGGCTTTTCGTTGCGTCGGTGTGGCCGCCGATGCTCCGGCTGCTATCTGGTCTCGACGCTGGCGCGGGTCCGCCCCGATGCGCCGCCCGCAGCCTCCCTGGAGACGCCCGCATGGACTCCCCTCCCGGCCCCCACGACGGCGTCACGATCGGCCGGATGCAGGTGCGCTACCTCGCCCGCAGCGAGGCCACCGACGACGCGCTCGGCATCTACGGCATGAGTCTGGCGCCGCGCTCGCCCGGCGCGGGCCTGCACCGTCACGCGGTGCTCACCGAGGCGTTCGAGGTCCACGAGGGCACCCTGTCCCTGCGGCTCGGCGAGCGGGAGGTCGCGCTCGGCCCCGGCGGCTTCCTGCTGGTGCGCCCCGGCGAGCCGCACGCCTTCGCCAATCGCGGCGACCGGCCGGTGCGGTTCACCCTGACCTTCACACCGGCCCTGCGCCGCGAAGGCTTCTTCGAGGGGCTGGCCGCGCTCGCGCAAGCCGGACGCCTCGGCGACGGGCAGGCCATGCGGGAGCTGATGGCGGCCTACGATCAAGAACCGCTCGCGGGGTTTGCCGGCTGGAGCGAGGTCGGCTGACGCCGGCCTGCCGGTCGAAGCGGATTTTCCCTAGCGGCAAGCATGGCCGCGGCCCGGACCGGCTGCTATCATCGGCCGCGCCGCCGGCTGGGCGCGCAGGACTCCCGGATGACCGCCGTCGCCTTCGACACGCTGAAGCTCGCCCGGACCCTGCGCGACAAGGCGAAGCTGTCGCCCGAGTAGGCGGAGGGATTTGCCGAGGCCATTTCCGACGCGGTGCAGGCCGACCTCGTCACCAAGCCCGACCTCAAAGCCACGGAGGCTGCGCTCCGGTCCGACCTGAAGGCCTCGGAGACTCAAGTCCGGGCTGAGATCACGCGCGTGGGGAGCGATCTCCGGGCCGATATCAAAGGGGTGGAGAACGAGCTGCGCACCGAGATCAAAGGCGTGGAGAATGAACTGCGCACCGAGATCAAGGGCGTAGAAAGCGAACTGCGCACGGAGATCAAGGGCGTAGAGACGGTGCTACGGGCCGAGATCAAGGGCGTAGAAAGCGAACTGCGCGCCGAGATCAAAAGAGTGGAGAACGAACTGCGCGCCGAGATCAAGGGCGTGGAGACGGTGCTGCGGGCCGAGATCAAGGGCGTCGCCAACGACCTCAAGACGACCGAGACCTCCCTCAAGGCCGAGATCAAGGCACAGGTCGCCGAGGCCAAGGCCGACGTCATCAAGTGGGTGGTCGGCGCCGTCGGCTTCCAGACGATCATCATGCTGGGTGCCATCGTCGCGCTGGCGCGCCTGCTGAAGCCCTGACCCGGCCCCGGTCGCGGCGGCTGGATCGATAAGGCGGGGAAAACGACATGCGCAGGCGGATCGATGGCGGCTCGCCCTTCGAGGCGGCCTACGGCTATTCCCGAGCCGTGGTGCAGGACGGGTTCGTGTTCGTGGCCGGCACGACGGGCTACGACTACACGGCGATGACCATGCCGGAGGACGTGGCCGCGCAGGCGGAGGCCTGCTGGCGCACCATCGCGGCCGTGCTCGTCGAGGCCGGCTCCTCCCTGGAGCAGGTGGTGCGCGCCACCTACTACGTCACGGACCGGGCCGACGCGGAAGCGGTGCTCGCCGTCTGCGGGCGGGTGATGGGGGCGGCCCGGCCCGCCGCGACGCTCGTGGTCGTGGCGGGCCTCCTGCGGCCCGAGATGAAGGTCGAGATCGAGGTCACGGCGGTGCTGCCGGCCCGGTGACCGCCGCCTCGTCGGAGGCGCAGCGCGCCGAGCCCGCGGCGGCCGCGTCGCACCAGCCGCTCCCGGTCCAGAGCCGCACCTGCACGGTGGCGCCGCCGCCCTCCACGGTGATGCGGTTGTAGGCGTTGGGCTCGTTGCCGCGCAGGCGCGTCGAGGTCGCGGAGCCCGCCTGCACGGCGAGGAGCCGGGTCCCGGTGGTCTGCGCCTCGCTGCGATCGATCACCGCCCGCGGCGGCCCCGACGGCGTGGGCGTGACGAAGCGCGAATAGCCCCGGTGCAGGTGCCCCGCGAGCGTGAGCCCGACATGGTGGCGCTGGAAGGCCGCCAGGGCCTCGTCGGCCCGCCCGACCAAGCGCGCCTCGGCATCCCAGGGCGGCGGGATGAACGGGTGGTGGCCCACGATGATCCGGAAGAGGTGCGGGGGGAGGGCGGCCAGCACCTTTTCGGTGCGGCGGATCTGCGCCCGGGCGATCTTGCCCTGCGACCAGTCCCGCTCCGGCGCCCAGGTCCGCACGGTGTTGAGGCCGATCACCGCGATCTCGTCGTCCTGAAACACCGGCTCGGTCTCGGGCGCGATAAAGCGGCGGTAGCGCCGGAACGGGGTGACGAAGCGCTGCCAGAGCCGGTAGGGCGAGATGTCGTGGTTGCCCGGCACGGCGAGCACCGGCGGAAGAATCCGCGCCAGGAAGGCGCTGGCCTCCTCGTATTCCCGGGTGCGCGCCCGCATGGTGAAGTCGCCCGAGGCGATCACGAGGTCGGGCGCGTCGTGGTTCAGCTCCGCCAGCAGGCCCTCGACCGCCGCCGGATCGACGCGCCCGAAATGCAGGTCGGAGATGTGGGCGATGCGCCTCACGCCCCGGCCCCGTCGGCGGGCACGAGAACCCGGAGGGCGCCGGGCCGGATGCGGTAGGTCAGGGGTGTTTCCAGCAGGATCGCTTCTCCGTCGTTCATCACCCGTAGGCTCGGGCGCCGGGTGTGGAGCGTGAAGTCCGTCGCCTCGCGCCGGTCGAGATCCGGCAGCGCGCGCCACGCCCCGGCGGCGAAGCCCAGGCCGAGCCGCAGCAGGCGCCGCGCCGGCAGCCGCGCCAGGAGGTAGAGCGTGAACCGCCCGCGGTCGACCTCCCCCCGGCTCAGAACCTCGCCGACCCCCTCGCGGTAATCGCCCACCACCGCCGCGAAAGTGTGGAAGCGGACGCGCCGGGTCTCGCCGCCGATCGTCAGGCGCGCGCCGATCCGGACGGACGGGCCGAGATTGCGCAGGAGCGCGGCGAGGAAGCGGGCGAGCCCCGCGAGGCTGAGGCGCCCGCGCTCGGCCTCCCGGTAGCGGGCCATCCGGGCCGGCATGCCGAGCACCGAATTGATCGCGAAGACGTGGCCGTTGACCTCGCCGAGATCGATGGCCCGGGCGCGCCCGCCCGCGATCACCGCGGCCGCCGCTCTCAGGTCGAGGGGGATGCCGAGATCCCGCGCCAGCAGGTTCATCGTCCCGACCGGCAGGATGCCGAGCACCGCGCCGGTATCCGCGAGCGCCTGAGCGGCGCAAGCCAGCGTCCCGTCGCCCCCGGCGACCACCAGCGCATCGATGCCCGGGAGGGAGGCGGCGGCGCGCAGGCGCGCCCGGAGGGGCAGGGCGGGATCGGGCTCCGGCCGGACCGCGAGGCCCGCGGCCGCCAGGGCGGCGGCGGGCGCACCCGGATCGAGCCCGCGCTCGGCGAGCGACCCGGACGCGGCGTTCGTCACGAGCGCGACCGTGCGTATCCGGGCCTCGCCCGCCACTCCGTCCATCCCGCCCTCCCGGCCGTGCCGCGGAAGCGTCCCTGCCAGGACTTCATCTCAGGCAGATGGCAGTGCGGGATGCCGTCCCATGCCGGACGTCCCGGCCGCGTCAGGCGGCCTGCTTCTCCGCCTTGCCGTAGAACCGCCCACCGCTCTCGGCCATCGCCACGAGGCTCTGCGGCGGCGCGAAGCGGGCGCCGTGCTTGGCCTCCAGCGCCCGGCACAGTTCCACGAAGCGGCGGGCGCCCATGCCGTCGATGTAGGACAGGACGCCGCCCGTGAACGGCGCGAAGCCGAAGCCGAGGATCGAGCCGACATCGGCCTCGCGCGGATCGGTGACCACGCCCTCGCCGTAGACGCGCGCGGCCTCCACCGCCTGAGCCACCAAGAGGCGCTGCTTCAGCTCGGCGAAATCGACCGAGTCGGGGTCGAGCCGCGCGCCCGCGAGATCCGCGAGGCCGGGCCAGAGCCGCTTCGGCCCCTTCTCGGCCGGGTAGTCGTAAAAACCCTTGCGGTTCTTGCGGCCGAGCCGGCCCTCCGTCTCGACCAGGGCGGTCAGCAGGCGCTCCTGCACCGGGTTGACCGCGCCGTCGCCGAGCTGCGCCTTCGTGGCCTTGAGGATCTTGAGGCCGAGATCGACCCCGACCTCGTCGTTGAGGGAGAGCGGCCCCACCGGCATGCCGGCCTGCCGGCCCGCATTCTCGATCATCGCCGGCGGCACGCCCTCGGCGAGCATCAGGTGGCCTTCGAGGACGTAGGCCCCGACGCAGCGGTTGGCGAAGAAGCCGCGCGCGTCGTTCACCACGATCGGCGTCTTCCTGATCGCCCGCACGTAGTCGAGGGCGGTGGCCAGCGCCCGCTCGCCGGTCTCCTGCCCCATGATGATCTCGACGAGCAGCATCTTCTCGACCGGCGAGAAGAAGTGGATGCCGATGAACTGGGCCGGTCGGCCGGAGGAGCGGGCGAGCCCGCTGATCGGCAGCGTCGAGGTGTTGGAGGCGAAGATCGCCTCGGGACCGATCGCGGCCTCGACCTTGGCGATCACCTCGGCCTTGACCTTCGGATCCTCGAACACGGCCTCGATCACGAGGTCGCAGCCGGCAAGATCCCCGTACTCCGCGGTGGCGGTGATGCGCGCGAGCAGCGCGTCGCGGTCCGCGGTCTTGGCGCGGCCCTTCATGATCTGGTCGGAGACGAGCTTGTGGGCGTAGGCCTTGCCCTTCTCGGCCGCCTCGGCGGACTGGTCCACCAGCACCACCTCCATGCCGGCCTGAGCCGTGACGTAGGCGATGCCCGCCCCCATGAAGCCCGCGCCGACCACGCCGACCCGGCGGATCGCGGTCGCACCCACGCCCTCGGGGCGGCGCGCGCCCTTGTTGAGTTCGCCCATCGAGACGAACAGCGAGCGGATCATCGCGGCGGCCTGCGGCGAGCGCAGGATGTTGGCGAAGTACCGGCTCTCGACCTTGAGCGCGAGGTCCATCGGCAGCTGCAGGCCCTCGTAGACCGATTGCAGGATCGCCTTCGCGGCCGGGTAGTTGTCGTGCGTCTCGCGGCGGTAGATGGCGTTGGCGGGCGGCCACGTCATCATCCCGGCCGGCGAGTAGACCTTGCCGGAGGGCGCCTTGAATTTCGGCTGGTCCCAGGGCGCGACCGCCGAGCCGCCGTTACGGATCCAGTCCTTGGCCTGCGCGACGATCTCGTCGCGCTTGGCCACCGCGTGGACGAGGCCCATGTTGCGGGCCATGAGCGGGCGGATCTGCTCGCCCTTGAACAGCATCTGCAGGGCGTCGCCGGTCTGCATCAGCCGGGCGACGCGCTGGGTGCCGCCCGCGCCGGGGAAGAGCCCGACCTTGATCTCCGGCAGGCCGACGCGGGTCCGGTCGTCGTCCGACAGGATCCGGAAGTGGCAGGCGAGGGCGAGTTCGAACGCCCCGCCGAGGCAGGTGCCGTGCACCGCCGCCGCGAACGGCTTCCCGCAGGTCTCGATCTTGCGGTAGAGTAGCGTCAGCCGGCGCGATTCCTCGAAGAAGAAGCGCATCGCCTCCTCCTCGCCGCGCTCGCGCGCGAGCCGCGCGTACTCGGCCCCGAGACCCTGGAGCATCGTCAGGTCGGCGCCGCCCGAAAACGTGTCCTTGCCCGAGGTGACGACGCAGCCCTTCACGGCCGCGTCCCCCGTCACCGCGTCGACGATGCGGTCGAGCTCCGCCATCACCTCCGGCGTGATGACGTTCATCGAGCGGCCGGGCATGTCCCAGGTCGCGAGCGCGATGCCGTCGGAATCGATCTCGAAGCGGAAATGGGTGAGGTCCATCGGGGCGTCCTCGTCAGGCGTCGTCCGGGCGGGTGAGGCGCCCGCGGCGGCCGATGCGCGCCGCGGGCCGTCCGCGCGTCACTGTTTCGGGGGGACCGGGCCGGCGCCCGGCTGCTGCTGCGACATCGTCGCCATCGCCAGCATGTTCATCATCCTGGTCACGGCGGTCTTGGTGATGGTCGAGGCCAGGGAGTTCGGATCGGCGTTGACCGCCTGGAACTTCTGGTAGATCGGGTCCTCGTAGATCTTGGCGATGTGCTTGAGTTCGTCCGTGCTGAATTTTTGGGCGTACTCCTTGGAGAGCTCGTCCAAGAGCTTGGTGCGCTCGTCCGCGAAGCCCTTGTCCAGCTCCGCGCGCAGGCGGTCGGCCTGCTCGGGCGGCAGGGCGGCGAGGGAGCGCTCCCGGGCCTGCTGGAAGGCCGCGCCGAGGTTCTTGGTCACGGTCGCCTCGACGATGCCGCGGGCGAGCGCCACGCGCTCATCCGCCTGCGCGGCCGAGCCGAGTGCGAGGGCCAGCGCGAGGCCGAGCAGGGGTAAGGTCTTCGTCATGAATGGTTCCTCGTTGGGGGGTCGACGCCGCGCACGGAAGGCCCGCTCGCCCGGCCATCGTCAAGCACCCCCTTGGGACACGATGCCGTGTCCGCCCGGCGGCCCCGGCGCGGTCCCTCACACCCGCTCGATGATCGTGGCGGTGCCCATGCCGGCGCCGATGCAGAGGGCGACGAGGGCGGTGGACCGGCCCGTGCGCTCCAGTTCGTCCAGCACCGTGCCGAGGATCATCGCGCCGGTCGCCCCGAGCGGGTGCCCCATCGCGATGGCGCCGCCGTTGACGTTGACCTTGCTGGAATCGAGGTCGAAGGCCTGCTGGAAGCGCAGGACCACCGAGGCGAAGGCCTCGTTGACCTCGAACAGGTCGATGTCGTCGAGGGTCATTCCGGCGCGCGCGAGCACCTTGCGGGTGACGTCGACCGGCCCGGTGAGCATCAGCGCCGGATCGGAGCCGATATTGGCGAAGGCGCGGATGCGCGCACGCGGCCGCAGGCCCGCCGCCGTCCCGGCCTCCTGCGAGCCGATCAGCACCGCGGCGGCGCCGTCCACGATGCCCGAGGAATTGCCCGGGTGGTGGACGTGGTCGAGGACCTCGACCTCCGGATGGGCGGCGATCGCCACCGCCTCGAAGCCGCCCATCTGCGCCATCTGGGCGAAGGACGGCTTGAGGGCGCCCAGGGTCTGCATGTCGGTGGCGGGCCGCATGTGCTCGTCGGTGGCCAGCAGCGTCAGGCCGTTCACGTCGCGCACCGGCACCACCGCGTTCGTGAAGCGGCCCTCCTGCCACGCGCGGGCGGCGCGCTTCTGCGATTCCACCGCGTAGGCGTCGCAGGCGTCGCGCGAGAAGCCGTACTTGGTAGCGATCAGGTCCGCCGACACGCCCTGGGGCATGAAGTAGGACTTCACGGCGATCGCCGGGTCGACCGGCCAGGCGCCGCCCGAGGCGCCGAGCCCGATGCGGCTCATCGATTCGACGCCGCCGCCGACCGTCAGGTCGTGCTGGCCGCTCATCACCTGGGCGGCCGCGAAGTTCACCGCGTCGAGGCCCGAGGCGCAGAAGCGGTTGAGCTGCACGCCCGGCACGTGCTCGCCGTAATCGGCCACGAGGGCGGCCGCCCGGGCGATGTCGCCGCCCGCCTCGCCGACCGGGTCGACGCAGCCCAGCACCACGTCGTCGACCGTGGCCCTGTCGAGTCCGTTGCGCTCCTTGAGGGCGCGCAGCGCCGTCTCGGCGAGGCGCAGGGCCGTGACCTCGTGGAGCGAGCCGTCGGGCTTGCCGCGGCCGCGGGGCGTGCGGACGTGGTCGTAGATGTAGGCGTCGGGCATGGGACGTCTTCCCTGGATGGCGCGGGCCGTCCGGCTCGACGCCGGACCGCGGAAGGGATCCATGCATCGTCGGCCGAGGCGGCACCGGTTCGGCAGCGGAAACGATGCAAGGACAGGGGCTCCGGCGGAACGGCATTCAGGCCGTTCCGCCAAGGGGCGAGGGCGCGTCAGGCGCGGTCCGCTTCGAGGCGGATGATCCGCTTCTCGTGGCCGTCGAGGCGATGGACGAGGGCGCCGAATCCGGCGATCACCGCGTGCGTCAGACCGTCGAGGCGCGTCTCGAGGCCGTCGAGGCGGTGTTCGACGGCATCCAAACGGGTGTCGACACCGTCGAAGCGCGCCTCGAAGCGGGCCTCAAGCTGCTCGATCGAGGCGCGGATCGCACGCAGATGCTCCAGCACGAGGTTCTCGGGTTCGGCCATCGGCGGCGGCTCCGGGCTGGTGCTTCAGGCTAGAACATCTCCGCCGGGAGCGCCATGACGGCATCGGCGCCGGCCGAGATGCGCGCGAGCCGGGTCGCGGTCTCGGGCAGCATCCGCTCCATGAAGAAGCGTCCGGTGGCGAGCCTGGCGTCCATGCGGGATTCCGCGCCACGGCCCTCGGCCTTGGCCGTCACCGCCGCCCGGGCGATGCGCGCCCACATGTAGCCGAGCGCCACGAGGCCCATCAGGTGCATGTAGTCCGTGGCCGCCGCGCCCGCGTTGTCGGGCTTGGCCATCGCGTTCTGCATCAGCCACATCGTCGCCTTCTGCAGGTCGCCGACCGCGGCGGCGAGGGGCCCGAGATAGGGCTTCAACGCCGCCTCGGCCGCGTTCTCCTTGCAGAAGGTGTCGATCTCTTGGAGGAGGCGCATCATCGCCCGGCCGCCGTCGCGCGGCAGCTTGCGGCCGACGAGGTCCATCGCCTGGATGCCGTTGGCGCCCTCGTAGATCTGCGTGATGCGGGCGTCGCGGACGAACTGCGACATCCCCCATTCCTCGATGTAGCCGTGGCCGCCGAACATCTGCTGGGCCGCCACCGCGTTGTCGAAGCCCTTGTCGGTGAGCACGCCCTTCACCACCGGGGTCATCAGGCCCATGTGGTCCTCGGCGGCCTGCCGCTCGGCCGGGTCGTCGGAGCGGTGGGCGATGTCGGCCTGGAGCGCGGTCCAGAGCACCAGGGCGCGGGCAGCCTCGTTGAAGGCGCGGATCGTCATCAGGGCGCGGCGCACGTCCGGATGCACGATGATCGGATCGGCGGGCTTGTCGGCCGCCTTGGCGCCCGTGAGGGCGCGGCCCTGGAGCCGGTCCTTGGCGTAGGCGACGGCGTTCTGGTAGGCGACCTCCGACTGGCCGAGGCCCTGGATGCCCACCGCGAGGCGCGCCTCGTTCATCATCACGAACATGGCGTTGAGGCCGCGATTGGCCTCGCCGACGAGCCAGCCCGTCGCCGAATCGTAGTTCATCACGCAGGTGGCGTTGGCGTGGATGCCCATCTTGTGCTCGATCGAGCCACAGGACACGCCGTTGCGCTCGCCCAGGCTGCCGTCCGGGTTCACCAGCACCTTCGGCACCACGAAGAGCGAGATGCCCTTGGTGCCGGCCGGCGCCCCCTCGATGCGGGCGAGCACGAGGTGGATGATGTTGTCGGACAGGTCGTGCTCGCCGGCCGAGATGAAGATCTTGGTGCCGGTGATGCTGTAGGAGCCGTCGGGGTTGGGCACCGCGCGGGTCTTGAGCAGGCCCAGATCCGTGCCGCAATGCGGCTCGGTCAGGTTCATGGTGCCGGTCCAGGCGCCCTCGACCATCCGGGGCAGGTAGGTCCGCTTCTGCTCCTCCGTGCCGTGGACGAGCAGCGCCGCCATCGCGCCCTGGGTCAGGCCCGGATACATCCCGAAGGCGAGGTTCGCCGCCGAGGTGAATTCCTGCATCACGCTGTTGAGGGTGTGGGGCAGGCCCTGGCCGCCGTACTCGGCCGGCATCGACAGCCCCATCCAGCCGCCGCCCGCATAGGCGTCGTAGGCGGCCTTGAAGCCCTTGGGCGTCGTGACGGTGCCGTCCTCGCGGCGGGTGCAGCCCTCGGCGTCGCCCGGCAGGTTCAGGGGCGCCAGCACCTCCTCGCAGAGCTTCGCACCTTCCTGAAGGATCGCCTCGACGACGTCGGGCGACGCGTCCGCGAAGCCCGGCAGGTTGTTGTACCGCTCGAACCCGAACACGTCGTTGAGGAGGAACAGGATGTCCTCCACGGGTGCCTTGTAGCTCGGCATGGAACCCCTTCTCCCACCCTGGTCCGCGGCTGTGCCGCCACGAGATAGTTCACATGTAAACTATCTGGGCGCAGTAGGGAAGGGGGAATCCGGTTCAGGTCGGACGACCCCGGCGCACGCCCGGGGCCGCCTCGCGTCAGGCGCTGGTGGATCAGGCGCTGGTCTTGGGCTTGCCGTAGTTCCGGAGCGCCGCGAGCGCACGCTCGATCTCGGCCTTCTGGTTCTCCAGATGCGCGATCTGCTCCTCGACCTGCGCGGGCGAGAGGGTGAGGGACGGCTGCCCGCCGGGCTCGCCGATCTCCTCGCCGTCCACCATCGCGGCGATCTCCCGCAGGGTGAAGCCGAGTTCCTTGCCGCGCAGGATCGTGGCGAGTCGCGTGCGGTCGTCCTCGGTGTAGAGGCGCGTGGTGCCCCGGCGCTGCGGGTGGAGCAGGCCCTTGGCCTCGTAGAAGCGCAGCGCCCGCAGCGTCACGCCGAACTCCTCGGCCAAGTCGCCGATGGTGAGGGTGGCGGGAGCAGCCGTGCGCGCAGCAGGACCGCGTCCGCCCCGCGCTGTCGTTCCGGAGCGCCCGCCTGCGGCCCTCATCACGTCGCTCTGTCGTTCGTAAGCCATGCCATCAACCCCCCGGTTGGGTCCAAAAGCCAGGACGGCGCACGCCGCCTCGTGACGTACTGTGACACAAACAAGCTCAGTTGAGCTACCTTAGGGAAAGGTTAAGTCAACTTGAGCGTGTGTTACATACGGTTAAACCTTCGCCGAATCAAAGCGTTAGGTCCGAAAAATGGTTACCGTAACGCACCCTTCAACCCGCCCCGATCCCGCAGGAGGTGCCGCACGCACCCATGGCCACTCCCAGGAGTTGTGAGCAGAAAGGACGCAAAAGGCCGATACGGTCAAGCCCCGTCCCGCAGTGGCGCCGGCCGGCGCGGCTCCGGCTTAACAGCTTGTTTACCCTATCCGAAGGAAGGTCGCCCTGAGGCCGTTCGGCTCTCTGTCATTGACCAGGAATTCAGGTCTGCATCGGACCGACCGCGTTCACCCCGCGGACCCGGCCCCGCCTCTCGCGAGTCCAGAGCCGCCCATGAGACGGAACGCACCCCCGAGCTTCGATGCCTTCGATCCCGACGTGCGGGAGGCGGCGCGCGAAGCGGCGCGGCGGGCAGGCCTGTCGCTCGACGAGTGGCTCGCGGTCGCGATCTCGCGCGACGCCTCCCGCGGCGCACCGCGGCCTCGCTTCGAGCGGCAGGCCGAGCGGCCGCTGCCGCGGCGTCCCGCCAAGCGTCCATCCGGTGAGCGCCCGTCCGGCGAGCGGGCCGACCCGGTGCGAGGGTGGGAGCCGGCCGAGGGGAAGCAAGAGGCCGCGCCCGGCCTCGCCGCGGCCTTCTCGGCGATGACGCAGCGCCTCGACGAGATCGACCGCCGCCTCGACGCCAGTGCCGCCTCCACCCACCGCAGCGTGGAGCGGGTGGCCGGCGACATCGAGGGGCGGGTGCTCACCCTGCTGCGTGACCGCACGGGCGAGACCGACCCGCGCCGCCTCGAAGCCCTAGTGACGACCGAGCTCGACCGGCGGCTGTCCGAGAACCGCGAGGCCATCGACCAGGCGATCGTGCGCGCCGTGGAGGGCATCGAGAGCCGGCTCGGCGAGGCCCTGCGGGCGGCCCGCGGCGCCGACGGATCGGCCGGCCTCCAGACCATGCTGGCCGAGTTCGAGCAGCGCATCGCCGCTCTGGGCGAGCGGATCGCGGCCAGCGGCCAGCGGCCGATCGGACGGCGCGGCCTGCCGGTGCAGGACGAGCTGCGCGCGGCCGTGGCGGAGATCCGCCAGCGCCAGCAGCAGCTCGACGACGGCGAGGAGGATGCGGCCGATCTCATGACGGCCATGCGCCGCGACCTCGCGCGGGTGGCCGAGACGTCCGAGGCCGCCGCCGAGACCCTGTCGCCCGCCATCGCGAATCTCCAGGCCGAGACCTCGCGCCTGCGCGAGGCGGTCACCGGGCTCGCCACGAGCCGCGACCTCGGCGCGCTGGAGCACGCCGTCCGCACGATGACCGCCGAGGTGCAGCGGGCGCGCCAGCCCGAGGACCTCGCGGCCATCGTCGGACCGATCGACCTGATGCGCGTGCAGGTGGCGCGCCTCGCCGACGACGTCGCCGCCAACGTGCACGCCCGCGTCACGCAGGACGTGGAGCGGCTCGCCCGCCGGGTCGACGGCGCGCTCAACGCCAGCGACGTCAACAGCCTCGCCAACCGCGACGCGATCTCCAACCTGTTTCGCGAGCTGGATGCCATCCGCCGCCAAGTGGCGGCGCTCGCCGAGCCCGAGCGGATCCAGAGCCTCGCCCGCACGGTGGAGGAGCTGAGCCTCCAGATCGCGGCCTCGCACAGCGGCGGCGCGGGCGAGGACGGGCCCGTCGTCGCCGAACTCCGGCCGCTGCTGGAAGAAATCCGCAGCGGCCTGCGCGCGCCCGCCGAGGCCGCCTCGCCGGACCTGACCCGGAGCATCGCCGGCCTCGACCGCAAGATCGACGAGCTGCGCGCCCAGACCGCCGCCCGGGAGATTCCCGAGGCCGCGACGGACGACATCCTCGGGCGCATCGATGCCCTGTCGGCCAAGGTCGACACGATGGCGGCGGCCGGCCCGGTCGGCGACGTCATCGAGCGCCTGGAGCAGATCGGCGATTCGCTGCGCAGCCCGGCGCTGGCCGGGGGCGACCTCGCGTCGATCCACGGCATGCTGCGCGGCCTCGCCGAGAAACTCGACCGGGTCGGGCAGGGCGCGGGCAGCGACGCCCTCGACGGGCTCGAGAAGCAGGTGCTGGCGCTCGCCAAGCGCATCGACACCCGCGGCAGCGATCCGGCCCTGGCGGGGCTGGAGCGCACGATGGGCGACCTGCTCGCCCAGGTGGCGATGCTGCGCGACGAGGCGCCGATCCAGGCCGCGGTGGAGCGCGCGGCCCGGCACGCCGTCGCCGACACGATCGGCAGCGGGCTGCCCTCCGGGACGGGCCCGGGCTCGGCCCAGCTCGGGTCGCTGCAGGCCACGCTCGCCGACCTCAAGGCGCAGCAGGACGCCTCCGAGCGGCGGATGCAGGCCACCATGGAGGGCGTCCACACGGCGCTCGAACGCCTCGTCTCGCGGCTGAGCCAGATGGAGGGAGAACGGGCGCGGCCCGAGGAGGCGGCGTCCGATCCGGCCCAGCGCCGGCGCGACGCGCGTCCGGCCGCCGCGGCGCAGGCCGCCCCGGCGCGCCCCTCCGAGGAGATGCTGGAGCCGGGCGCCATCCGCCCGCGCGTGTCCCGGTCCGCCCCGGCGGCGAGCGCCGCGCCCGCGGCCGGCGCGGCCCCCGAACTCCCCGCCGGCGACATCAAGGCGAACTTCATCGCGGCGGCCCGCCGGGCGGCGCAGGCCGCGGCGGCCGAGGCCGCCGGGAGCGGTGCCGATGCCGCGCGCGCCGCTCACCCGGGCGCGGCCCCCGCGGCCGTGCCGTCGGGGTTGGTGGGGCAGTTGCGCGCCACGCTGGAGCGCCGCCGCCGGCCGCTGCTCCTCGGCCTCGCGGCCATCGTCCTCGCGCTGGGCACGCTCCAGGCGGTGAACGGCCTGTTCGGCAGTGCCGAGCCGCCGCCCGCGTCGGCTCCGAGCGTGGCTCAGGCGCCGATCGTGTCGCCTCCTCCGAAGCCCATCGACCCGCCGACCACGCAGGCGCTCGCCGCGCCGGAGACGAAGCCGGCCGCGCCCGCCGCACCATCCGCCTCCGCGCTGCCCCAGGCCGAGCCGCCGGGCAGCGACAAGCCGGCGGCCGTCGAGAAGGCGCCCGCGGTGCCCCGGGTCGCGAGCGCTGCCGCGCTCGGCGGGGACCTCGCGGGACTCCCGGCCAGCTTCGCGCCCCTGCGCCAAGCCGCGCTGGAGGGAGACGGCACCGCGCTCTACGAGATCGCCAGCCGGGCCGGAGACGGCCGGGGCATGGTCCGCGACCTCGCGCTCGCCGCCAAGCTGTTCGAGCGGCTGGCCGCCGCCGGCTACGCGCCGGCCCAGTACCGGCTCGGCAGCCAGTACGAGAAGGGCATGGGCGTCACCCGGGATGCCGGCCAGGCCCGCCTGTGGTACGGCCGCGCCGCCGATCAGGGCCATGTCCGCGCCATGCACAACCTCGCGGTGATGCTGGCGGAATCGGGGGCCGCGGGCGGCAAGCCCGACTACGCCGCCGCCGCGCAATGGTTCCGCCGCGCGGCCGAGTTCGGCATTCGCGACAGCCAGTACAACCTCGCGGTGCTGCTCGCCCGCGGGCTCGGCGCCTCGCAGGACCTTTCCCAGTCCTACGGCTGGTTCGCCGCCGCGGCCGCGCAGGGCGACGAGGATGCGGGACGCAAGCGCGACGAGGTCGCCGCGAAGCTCTCGCCCAAGGACCTGGCGGCCGCCAAGGCCGCGGCGGAAGCCTGGAAGCCGAGAGCCGGCGACCCGGCCGTGAACGAGCCGCCGCCGCCGCGGCCCGAGGGCACCGCCCAGGCCGCCGCGCCGATGTCGCTGATCGGCGCGCCGCCTCCGGCGGGGCCGCAGCGCCGTCCCGAGCCGGCGCGGAGCGCCGCCAAGCCTGCCGGCACCGGGGTGTGACCGCCCCGGGGCGTCCGGCCCGGGCGAGACCCGCGGGATGACGACGCTCCTCGCCTACGCCGCCGCGGCGCTGGCGGAGATCGCCGGCTGCTTCGCCTTCTGGGCGTGGCTGCGCCTCGGCCGCTCGCCGCTCTGGGCGGTGCCAGGCCTCGTCAGCCTCGTGCTGTTCGCGGTGCTGCTGACGCGGGTCGGGAGCGAGGCGGCCGGCCGGGCCTTCGCGGCCTATGGCGGCGTCTACATCGCGGCCTCGCTGCTCTGGCTGTGGGCGGCGGAGGGCCAGCGGCCGGACCGCTGGGACCTCGGCGGCACGGCGCTCTGCCTCCTCGGCACCGCCGTGATCCTGCTGGGGCCGCGGGTCCGCTGAGGGTTCATCGCCCGAGACAGGCGGCCTCAGCCTCGCCGGGACGCATTCAAGCGGACCAGCCTTGAACACCTCCGCTCGACGTCCTGTTTGGCGTCACGGTCGCCGACGACTCTCGGCGTGATGCTCGAACGACCGTTTTTCCCCTGGCTGACGGACGAAACGGACCATGCGGCGGCGCAACGCAGGGGCGCCGCCGCCGTCAAGACTGGTCGTACGGTCTCGCGGAACTACCTGCCCCGGCGTTTCACTCAGGGAAGCGGCGGCATGACCATCCCGATCACCCTCACCGTGAACGGCACGTCCCGCACGGTGGTGCTGGAGGACGCGCGCGTGACGCTCCTCGACCTCCTGCGCGAACGCCTCCACCTCACCGGCGCCAAGAAGGGCTGCGACCGCGGGCAATGCGGCGCCTGCACGGTGCTGGTGGACGACCGACGCGTGAACGCCTGCCTCGCCCTCGCGGTCAGCCTCGACGGGGCGCGGGTGCTCACCATCGAGGGACTGGCCGAGGGCGAGGCCCTGCATCCGGTCCAAGAGGCGTTCGTGGCCCACGACGCCTTCCAGTGCGGCTTCTGCACGCCGGGGCAGATCATGTCGGCGGTGGGGCTGATCCGCGAGGGGCGGGCCGGCGACGATCCCGAGCGCGTGCGGGAGGCGATGAGCGGCAATCTCTGCCGCTGCGGCGCCTATGCGGGCATCACCGAGGCCGTCCTCGACGCGCAGGGCCGCCTGCGTCAGCAGGCTCAGGGAGAGGCGGCATGAACCGGTTCGACTACCTGCGCGCCGGCTCGGTGGCCGAGGCGGTGGCGGCCGGATCCCAGCCCGGCACCGTCTTCCTGGCGGGCGGCACCAACCTCGTCGACCTGATGAAGGGCGGCGTGATGCGCCCCTCCCGCCTCGTGGACGTCACCCGGCTGCCGGGCCTCGACCGGATCGAACAATTGCCGGACGGCGGCCTGCGGATCGGCGCGCTGGTGCGCAACGCCGATCTCGCCCACGACCCGCACGTCGAGGCGACCTATCCGGCACTGGCCGAGGCGCTGCTCTCCGGGGCCTCGGCCCAGCTGCGCAACGCCGCCACCGCGGCCGGCAACGTCGTGCAGCGCACGCGCTGCGCCTACTTCGCCGACCCGGCGAGCGCCTGCAACAAGCGCACGCCCGGCGCCGGCTGCGACGCGCGCGGCGGCGAGACGCGCCAGCACGCGGTGCTCGGCTGGAGCGAGCGCTGCATCGCCACACACCCGTCCGACTTCTGCGTGCCGCTGGCGGCCCTCGACGCGGTGGTGGAGATCGAGGGGAGGGGCGGGCGCCGCGAGGTGCCGCTCGACGCCTTCCACCGCCTGCCCGGAGATGAGCCCGAGCGCGACACCGTGCTGGAGCCGGGCGACCTGATCGTCGCCCTGCGGCTGCCGGCCGAGGCCGCGGGCTTCGCGGATCATTCCCGCTACCTGAAGGTCCGCGAGCGCACGTCCTACGCCTTCGCGGTGGTCTCGGTCTGCGCCGGCCTGCGCTTCGAGGGCGATCGCATCGCGGAGGCGCGCATCGCGCTCGGCGGCGTCGCCCACAAGCCCTGGCGCGCCCGGGAGGCGGAGGCGCTGCTCGCGGGCGCGGCCGCCGACCCGGCGCTCTTCCGCAAGGCCGGCGAGGCGGCGCTGGCCGGCGCCGCGCCCTCGGGCGACAACGCCCACAAGATCACGCTCGCAGCACGCCTCGTCGCCCGCACGCTCGCCCGCGCGGCCGACGGGCGTCCAGAGCGCCTGCCGGCGCTGCCGGCCTCGGTCTTCCCCACCCACACAGCAGGAGCGCCCGCCCATGTCTGAGGCCGTCCGCGTCCGCCACGGGTCGAGCATCGGCCAGCCGCTCACCCGCCGCGAGGGCCGCCTGAAGGTCACGGGCGGCGCCCGCTTCGCCGCCGACGCCCGTCCGGAGGGCCTGCTCCACGCGGTCATCGCGGCGAGCACGGTGGCGCGCGGCCGGGTCGCGCACCTCGACGTGGCGGCGGCCGAGGCCCATCCGGGCGTGGTCGCCGTGATGACGCCAGACAATGCTCCCGCGCTCGCCCGGCACCCGGACGAGAAGCGCGACCCCTTCACCTTCCGCCTGGACCTGCTGCAGGACGATCGGGTGCGCTATCCCGGCCAGCCGATCGCCGTGGTGATCGCCGAGACGCTGGAGGCGGCCACCGAGGGCGCGGCCCTCCTCGCCCCGGCCTACGAGGCCGAGCCGCCCCGCGTCGGGCTCGATGCGGACTCGCCCTTCGCGCCGGAGGCGATCGGTGTCGGCGATCCTGCGGCGGCGTCCCGGGGCGGCGGGCCTCGCCGGGGCCTCCGCGCGGATCGAGGCGACCTACGAGACGCCCGCGCAGTACCACAACGCCATGGAGCCCCACGCCGTCGTGGCCGCATGGGAAGGCGACGACCTGATCCTCGACACGCCGAGCCAGGGGATGGCGATCGCGCAGGGGCGGCTCGCCGGCCTGTTCGGCATCAAGCCGGAGCGGATCCACGTCCGCAGCCCGTTCCTGGGCGGCGGGTTCGGCTCGAAGGGGCTGATCTCCGGGCCGCAGGTGCTCGGCGCGATGGCGGCCCGCCTCGTCGGGCATCCCGTGAAGCTCGTGCTGCGGCGCGACCAGATGTACGGCCCGGTCGGCCACCGCGCCCCGACCCGCCAGACCCTGCGGCTCGGCGCGGATGGCGACGGGCGGCTCACCGCCCTCGACCATCACACGCTGACGGCGTCGAGCACCTTCGACGACTTCTTCGAGCCGGCGGGCGGCGTCTCCCACACGCTCTACGCGACACCCGCCCTCTCGACCACGCACGAGGCGGTGCGGCTCGACACCGGCACGCCGCTGTTCATGCGTGCGCCCGGCGAGGCGTCGGGCAGCGCGGCGCTGGAGAGCGCGATCGACGAACTCGCGCTTGCCTGCGGCCTCGACCCGCTGGAATTCCGTCTGCGCAACTATGCCGAGACCGAACCGCTCAGCGGCCGGCCTTTTTCCTCGAAGGCCCTGCGCGCCTGCTACGCGCAAGGGGCGGAGCGGTTCGGCTGGCGCGGCCGGCCGCTCGAACCGCGCCGCATGCGGGACGCGGACGGGCTGCTGGTCGGCTGGGGGGTCGGCACCGCGACCTTCCCGGCCCTGATGTTCCAGGCCGAGGCCCGGGCGGTGCTGCGCCGGGACGGCGGGGCCGCCGTGGAGATCGGCGCGCACGACATGGGGCAGGGGGCCTGGACGGCGCTCGCTCAGATCGCCGCCGACGCACTCGGCCTCGACCTCGACGCGGTCGAGTTTCGCATGGGCGATTCGCGCCTGCCCAATGCCGGCATCGCGGGCGGCTCGGCCCACACCGCCACCGCCGGGGCGGCGATCCACGCCGCCGGCGCGGATGCGGTGGCGAAGCTCGCCGCCCTCGCCACCGGCGACGAGCGTTCGCCGCTCTACGGCGCCGGCAATGCCGGCGTGGTGGCCCGCGGCGGGCGCCTGCTGCGCCGCGATGACGAGAGCCGCGGCGAGGCCTTCACCGACATCCTGGCCCGTGCGGGCCTCGACCATGTCGAGGGAAGCGGCACCGGGGCGGGCGACCCCGGTCTGCGGGAATCCTACGCCATGCACGCCCACGGGGCGGTCTTCGCCGAGGTGAAGGTGGATCCCGATCTCGGGCAGATCCGCTGCACCCGCCTCGTCGGCGCCTTCGCGGCCGGCCGGATCATCAATCCGCGCCTCGTGCGCAGCCAGTATTACGGCGGCATGGTCTGGGGTGTGTCCTTCGCCCTGCACGAGCAGGCGGTGACCGATCCGCGCTCGGGCCGGATCATGAATGCCAACCTGGCCGAGTACCACGTGCCGGTGAACGCCGACGTGCCCTCCCTCGACGCGATCCTGGTCGAGGAGGAGGATCCCCACGTCAACGCGCTCGGCATCAAGGGCGTGGGCGAGATCGGCGTCACCGGCACCGCGGGCGCCATCGCCAACGCCGTCTGGCACGCCACCGGCGTGCGCGTACGGCAATTCCCGATCACGCTCGACCGGCTGCTGTGAGACGCAGCGGGAGCTGCATTCGATCACTTTGCCATCGAGTGCAGCTCCCGGCTCTGTGTTTTTCGCGCTCTCCAACGCCGAACCGGCGTCCACTTCGGCGGAGAGCGCTCTACCGCGCCGCCTCCTGCAGGCGGCGCAGAAGCGCGGGCGTCGGGTAGCCGTCCGCCGGCAGGCCGGCGGCGATCTGGTAGCGGCGCACCGCCTCGCGCAGCTTCGGGCCGGCCCGGCCGTCGAGGGGGCCGGCGTAGTGGCCGCGCGCGGCGAGGCCCTGCTGCAGGGCCTTGAGGCCGGCCTGATCGAGGCGCGGCGCCGTCACGGGCCAGGGGGCGGCCAGCGCCGGGCCGCCGGCGATGCGGTCGGCGAGATGCCCCACCGCGAGCGCGTAGGCGTCCGAGGTGTTGTAGGCGCGGATCGCCTCGAAGTTGTCGCCGATCAGGAAGACGGGCCCGCCCGCGCCGCCCGGCAGGAAGAGGCTCGCCTCGCCCGTCCGCGGCAGGGGCGCGCCGTCCGTCCGCACCACGCCGCGGGCCGCGAAATCCGGATAGGGGCCGCGGTAGCGCGACAGGTCGAACTCCGCCGGCAGGCGCACCTCCGCCCCCCAGGGCAGGCCCGGCTGCCAGCCGGCCTGTCGCAGGAAATTCGCGATCGAGGCGAGCGCGTCGGGGGCCGAGGCCCAGATGTCGCGCCGGCCGTCGCGGTCGAAATCCACCGCCGCCCGCAGGTAGGCCGAGGGCAGGAACTGGGTCTGGCCCATCGCGCCGGCCCAGGAGCCGCGCAGGGTCGCGGGGCTGGCCTCGCCCCGCTCGAGGATGGTGAGCGCAGCGAGGAGTTCGTCGCGAAACAGGTCGCCGCGGTGGCCGGCCTGGGCGAGCGTGGCCAAGGCCCGGATCACCGAGGTGCCGCCGGTCCCGCCGCCGAAATCCGATTCCATGCCCCAGAAGGCCAGCAGCACCGGCCCGGGCACCCCGTAGGTCGCCTCGATGGCCGCGAGCGTCTCGGCCCGGCGCGCCGCCTCGGCCCGGCCACGGGCGATCCGCCCGGTCGAGACCGCGCCCGCGAGATACTCCCAGACCGGCCGGCCGAACTCGCCCTGGCGGCGGATCCGCGCGAGGACGGCGGGGTCCGGGCCCGGCACGTCCCGAAACGCCGCGTCGAAGGTCGCCCGCGACACGCCGCGCTCGCGCGCCAGCGGCCACAGCCCCTCGATCCAGGCCCGGAAGGCGTCCGGCTGGGCGGCGGCCCCGGAGAGGACGGCGACGAGCAGGAGCGGCGCGAACAGCAGCCGGCGCATCGCCTCAGCGCTGGTTGCGCGTGGCGAGGGAGGCCTCCCAAGCGAGCGCCTGCGAGACGATGGCGCGCAAATCGTCGTTCTTCGGCGTCCAGCCGAGATCCCGGATGCGCTGCGCCTCGGCGACGATCTGCGACGGGTCGCCGGGGCGGCGCGGCGAGAGGCGGACCTCGAAATCGCGGCCCGACACCTCCTTGACCACCTGGATCACCTCCAGCACCGAATAGCCCTGGCCGTAGCCGCAGTTGAGCGTCAGGCTCTCCCCGCCGCCGCGCAGGTGGTTGAGGGCGACCAGATGGGCGTCGGCGAGGTCGGAGACCTGGATGTAGTCGCGCAGGCACGAGCCGTCCGGCGTCGGGTAGTCCGTGCCGAAGACTTCCATGTGGCTGCGGGTGCCGAGCGCGGCCTGCGTCGCCACCTTGATGAGGTGCGTGGCGTTCGGGGTCGACTGGCCGGAGCGCCCGCGCGGATCGGCGCCCGCCACGTTGAAGTAGCGCAGCACCACCGTGGCGAGGCCGTGGGCGCGCGCCGCATCCGCCAGCATCCACTCGGTCATCAGCTTCGAGCGGCCGTAGGGGTTGATCGGGTTCGTCGGCAGGTCCTCGGGCACCGGCACCACGGCAGGCTCGCCGTAGACGGCGGCGGTGGAGGAAAAGATCACGTGGCGCACGCCCTCGCGCACCGCGGTCTCGATCAGGGCGCGCGACTTGACCGTGTTGTTCAAATAATAGCCGAGCGGGTCGGTGACCGAATCCGGCACCACGATCTTGGCCGCGAAATGCGCGATCGCATCGACCTCGTGGCGGCGGATCGTCTCGGCGACGAGGGCTTGGTCGCCCATGTCGCCGTGTACCAGGGTGACCTCCGGCGGCAGCGCCCAGGCGAAGCCGGTGGAGAGATCGTCGATCACCACCACCTCGTCCTGGCCCGCATCGAGCAGCGCCAGAACCATGTGGCTGCCGATGTACCCGGCCCCACCCGTCACCAGTACCGCCATGCCCCGCTCCCGCGCTTGTGCGCTCCGATCACTAGCCGGCCTCGCCCTGGCGTCAATGACCTGTCCCGCTGCGATGCGGCAGGGTATGGCTGGGGCAGCGGCGGGTCATCCCGTCCCCCACTCGTTCCACCGGATCACGCACGATGAAGCCGATTCGCAAAGCCGTCCTGCCCGTCGCGGGCCTTGGCACCCGCTTCCTCCCGGCCACCAAGGCGGTGCCCAAGGAGATGCTGACGGTCGTGGACCGGCCGGTGGTGCAGCACGTGGTCGACGAGGCCCGGGAGGCCGGCATCGAGCACTTCATCTTCGTCACCGGCCGCGGCAAGGGCGTGATCGAGGACCATTTCGACATTGCCTTCGAACTCGACCGCACGCTTCAGGAGCGCGGCAAGCAGGCGGCCTATGAGGAGCTGAAGCGCGACCTGCCGCAGGCGGGCCAGACCAGCTTCACCCGCCAGCAGGCGCCGCTCGGCCTCGGCCACGCGGTGTGGTGCGCGCGCGAGATCGTCGGCGACGAGCCCTTCGCGGTGATCCTGCCCGACATGCTGAGCCGGGGCAGCATGAAGCAGATGCTCGCCGCCTACGAGCGCCACGGCGGCAACATCATCGCGGTCGAGGAGGTCGCTCCCGACCAGACCCACCAGTACGGCATCGTCAGCGTCGGCGAGGAGTACGGCGACACCTTCCGGATCACCGGGATGGTCGAGAAGCCGCCGAAGGGCACCGCGCCGTCGAACTTCATCATTTCCGGCCGCTACATCCTGCAGCCCGAGGTCTTCGGCATCCTGGAGAAGGGCGAGAAGGGCGCGGGCGGCGAGATCCAGCTCACCGACGCGATGAAGCGGCTGGCCGAGACCCAGGCCTTCTACGGCATGCGCTACCGCGGCAAGACCTACGACACGGGCTCGAAGCTCGGCTTCCTCGTCGCCAACCTCGCCTACGCGCTGGAGCGCGAGGACCTGCGCGACGACCTGAAGCGCGAAATAGCCGAGCTGATGCGTGGGGCGTGAGGCGGGCATGCACGCGATGCGGGGCCGGGCGTTAAATTCCGCTTGCGGTTTGTGCGCCGCGCCTTAAATTGTGCATTGCGAGATCGCGATGGCGTCGCGGTCTCGCTGCCCTCCTTGGGCGTTTCCTCCCTAGACTTCGGGCCGTTCCTCGCGAACGGCCTTTTTTTCTGCCCGCTGCCCCGCGCGACGCGGGTGTGGATGGCCCGTGCTTCACGGGACACGGGTTCTCGGATCCTGCGCCGTGCGCCTTGACCGCCGGACAGGGGCCTGCAACACAAGCTGTGACGGTTCCCTTCGGGGATCAAAAGGGAACGCGGTGAGGGCTCCGGCCCGAGGCCGCGGCTGTCCCCGCAACTGTGAGCGGCGAGCCTGCCACCACCGACGTCACTGGGTGCCTCACCCGGGAAGACGGTGGCGGGCCCTGACCCGCGAGCCAGGAGACCTGCCGTCAGCCGTGGTCACACGCGAAACGCGCCGGGCGGGGTGTCCCGATGCGTGTCGAAGCGGGCGCTCGCGCCGGCCCGACCTCGCTCGCGGTGACGTGCCACTGCCGTCTCCCGAGGCTCACCCGTGTTCTCCCTCTTCCCCCCGGCGGTTTTTCCGCCGCGCCCGCGCCTGCGGGCCGCGCTGCTCCTGTCGACCGCCGCGATGCTCGCGCCGGCGACCCCGCAGGCCCAGGAACAGGCGCCCAGTGGGAGCGTCGTGGCACTCGACCAGATCACCGTGGCGGGGCAGCGCTCGGGCGTGACCCTGCTGGCGCCCACGCCCTACACGGCTGCGCCGGCCGGGCTCAACCTCGCGACGCCGAACCGCAGCGGCAGCCGCCTCGACCTCTCGCCGCTGGAGACGCCGGCCAGCATCGAGATCATCTCCGGGCAGAAGATCCGCGAGCGCGGGCAGGAGACGGTGCAGGAGGCCATCACCCAGAACGCCACCGGCATCACCACGCTCGGCGCTCCCGGCAACGGCTTCAACTCCTACACCTCCCGCGGCTTCGCGGGCGTCAACTCGGTGATGCAGCTCTACGACGGCACCCGCCTCTACGTCGGGGCGGGCACCATCACCTACCCGTTCGACACCTGGAACGTCGACCGCATCGAGGTGCTGCGCGGTCCCGCCTCCGTGCTCTCCGGCGACGGCGCCATCGGCGGCATCATCAACGTGGTGCCCAAGAAGCCGACCCTCGTCCCGATCAACGCGGCGCGCGCCGCGCTGGGCTCGGACGGCGTCAAGCGCCTCGCCTTCGATTCGGGCGGTCCCCTGGGCGAGAGCCTGTTCTACCGCCTCAACGTCAGCGGCAACCAGGCCGACGGCTGGCTGCGGCAGAACGGCGATTTCTCGAACCTCGCGATCTCCGGCGCGCTGCTGTTCCAGGCCACGCCGGACCTCGCCTTCACGCTCTCGCACGATTACGGCTATCAGGAGCCGCTGCGCTACTTCGGCACCCCGCTCATCGGCGGGCGCATCGATCCGCGCACCCGGTTCAGCAACTACAACGTCGACGACAGCCGGATCATCTTCAAGGACAACTGGACCCAGCTCAAGACCGAGTGGACCCCCAGCGCGGACGTGACCATCCGCAACACGGCCTATCACCTCACCTCGGAGCGGCGCTGGCGCAACGCCGAGATCTACGCCTTCGTGCCGGCCAGCGGCCTGATCCGGCGCTCCGACTACATCGAGATCTTCCACGACCAGGAGCAGATCGGCAATCGCTTCGACGCCACGTTCCGGGGCAGCCTGTTCGGGCTCAGGAACGAGGTCGTGGTCGGCTTCGACGTCAACCACATCGACTTCCTGCACACCAACAACTCGCCCTATGGCGGAACGAGCTTCGTCAATCCTTACGTCTTCTCGCCCGGCACGTTCCTGCGGGTGAACGGAACCAGCCCCGGCTACGCCACCCGCTCCGACCAGTACGCGCTGTTCGCGGAGGACCGGCTGATCGTCACGGATCAGCTCTCCCTGATCGCGGGCGTGCGCTACGATGCGCCGACCGTCCGCCGCGAGGACCTGCGCAATCCGGCCAATGATTTCTCCAAGGATTTCAGCGCGGTCAGCTACCGGTTCGGCGCCGTCTTCAACCCGACGCCCGATTCTTCGCTCTACGCGAGCTACGCCACGGCGGTCGATCCGGTGAACTCGCTGATCACGCTGTCGCTGGCGCAGAAGGACTTCGAACTCTCGACCGGCGAGCAGGTCGAGGTCGGCTACAAGCAGGTGTTCTGGGGCGGCCGGGGCGAGTTCACGCTCGCCGGCTACCGGATCCGGAAGGACAACCTGCTCACCGTCGATCCGCAGCGCCCGACCGTGGCGATCCAGGTCGGCAGCCAGTCCTCGCACGGGGTCGAGGCCTTCGTCTCGCTCGGCCTGTGGGAGAACTGGCGCATCGAGGGCAACCTCGCCCTGCTGCACGCGCAGTACGACGACTTCCAGCAATCCGTCGGCGGCGTCGCCGTCAACTTCGCGGGCAAGCAGCCGATCAACGTGCCGGAGCGCGTGGCCAATCTCTGGCTGTCCTGGGCCTTCGCGCCGCGCTGGGAGGCGCGGGCCGGCGTCCAGTTCGTCGGCGAGACCTACAGCGACTTCGCCAACACCGTGCGACGGCCGGCCTACGAGGTGGTGAACGCGAGCCTCGACTACCGCATCACGGACACTTCGCGTCTCAGCGTGCGGGTCTACAACCTGCTCGACAGGATCTACCCGGTGACGGGCGGGTCCACCTACTGGCTGCTCGGCCGACCGCGCTCGGTCGAGGTGGCCTACAACGTCGCGTTCTGAGCCGCGATGCGCCCGCTCGTGAAGCGCCTGAAGCGGTGGCTGTATCTCGGCCACCGCTGGCTCGGCATCGCCACCTGCCAGCTGTTCGTGATCTGGTTCGTGTCCGGCATCGTGATGATGGATGTCGGCTTTCCGGGCCTGACCGAGGCGGAGCGGCGCGCGGCCCTGCCGGGGCTCGCATGGGACCGCGTCGCGATCTCCCCCGACGCCGCGCTCGCCACGGCGGGACTGACCCGCTTCCCGCGCGAGCTGCGCCTGGCGATGCTCGACCGGGAGCCGGTCTACCGGATGGTGGCCTGGGATGGTGGACAGCACACCGTCTCGGCCGCCGATGGCCGGCTGATCAGCGGCATCGAGGCAGATGTGGCGCTCGCCGTGGCCGCACATGATCCGCGGACGGTGCAGCCCCGGCTCGCCGGCGAGGTCGAGCGCGACCAATGGTCGGTGACGGCGCGCTACAATGCGCTGCGGCCGTTCCACCTCGTCGCCCTGGGCGACCGAGAGAACACGCGGCTCTACGTGTCCGCCCGGACCGGCCAGATCGCCCTCGATACCTCCGGGACGGAGCGGTTCTGGAACTGGCTCGGCGCCATCCCGCACTGGATCTACCTCACGCCGCTGCGGGCGCAGGCGGAGCTGTGGCGGGACGTGGTGCTGTGGGTCTCCGGGATCGCGATCGTGGGGGCGATCACCGGGTTGTGGGTCGGGCTGCTGCGGGTGCGGGTTCGCCGTCGCTACGCGTCGGGATCGATCTCCCCGTATCGCGGCTGGGCCGCATGGCACCATCTCGGCGGACTGGTCGGCGGCCTGACCCTCCTGACCTTCGTCGCCAGCGGCTGGCTATCGATGAACCCGAACCGCTGGTTCGGTCCGCGCGCGCCGACGCAGGCGATGCTGGAGCGCTACGCGGGGGCGGTCGAGCCGCGCTCCGGCCTGGATCTGGCTCGGGTCCGCGCTGCCGCCTGCCCCGACCTCGCCGAGGTGCGCTTCGGCTGGCTGGCGGGAGAGCCGCGCGCCCTCCTCACCTGCCGGGAGGGACCACCGGTGGTCTGCTGCGCGCCGTCATCGGGTGCCTCGGAGGGGGAGGGGGCCAGGATCGTGGAGGCGGCGCGACGGCTGCTGCCGGAGGCCGCGCTCACCGGGGCGGTGCTGCTGACCGAGGAGGACGCCTACTGGTACTCGCATCACCAGCCGCGCCGCCTGCCGGTGCTGCGCGTGACGTTCGCTGATCCCGACGCGACGTGGTTCCACATCGATCCCGCCACGGGAGAGATCCTGGGGAGGGCGGACCGCTCCTCACGCGCCTACCGGTGGCTGTTCCACGCGCCGCACAGCCTCGACTTCCTGTTCCTGCTGAGGCGGCGACCGGCCTGGGACGCGGTGGTCTGGCTGCTCTCGGCCGCCGGCCTGGTCATCTCGGTGTCCGGACTCGTGATCGGCTGGCGGCGGCTGCGCTGACGCTCGGCCGCGAAACGAGGCCGGGAGCGGCGTCCGGTCGCGGCGCGACCGGTCGCCGGGGCGCGGATCAGTGGCTGCCGCCGAGATAGGCCGCGCGCACCGCCGGGTCGTTGCGCAGCTGCGCGGCCGGGCCCTGGAAGCGGATGCGGCCGTTCTCCAGCACGTAGGCGTGGTCGGCGACGCCCAGCGCCGCCATGGCGAACTGCTCGACGAGCAGCATCGTCACCGCCTCCTCCTTCAGCCGGCGGATGGTGCGGAAGACTTCCTCCACCAGCTTCGGCGCGAGGCCCATCGAGGGCTCGTCGAGGAGCAGGATGTCCGGGCGCAGCATGAGCGCGCGGCCCATCGCCAGCATCTGCTGCTCGCCGCCCGACAGGGTGCCGGCGAGCTGCGCGCGCCGCTCCTTGAGACGCGGGAAGAGCACGTAGACGCGCTCGCGGTCGGCCGAGACGTCGCCCTTGGGGCGCGAGCCGGTCAGCCGCGGGAAGGCGCCGAGCGTCAGGTTGTCCTCGACGGTGAGCGTCGGAAACACCCGGCGCCCCTCGGGCGAGTGGGCGAGGCCGGTGCGGGCGACCTCGTGGCTGTCGAGACCGGCGATCTCGCGGCCGTTGAGGCGGATCGAGCCGGCCTTCGGCTTGATCATGCCCGAGAGGGCCCGCATCGTCGTGGTCTTGCCGGCGCCGTTCGAGCCGATGAGGGTGACGACCTGCCCCTTCGGCACCGCGAAGGTGAGGCCGTGCAGCACCTCCACCTGGCCGTAGCCGGCGGCCAATCCGGTGACGTCGAGCATCGGGCTACTCCGCGGCGTCGGCAACCGGGCTGCCGAGATAGGCTTCGATGACCTTGGGATCGGCCTGGACCTCGCGGGCGCTGCCCTCCGCGATCTTGTGGCCGAAATCGAGCACGCTGACGCGGTCGCACAGCCCCATCACCACGTCCATGTGGTGCTCGATCAGGATGACGGTGATGCCCGCGTCCCGGATCTTGCGGATGATGGTGATGAGTTCCGCGATGTCGGGGGCGGTGAGGCCCGCCGCCGGCTCGTCGAGGAGGAGGAGCACCGGATCGAGCGCGAGCGCGCGGCCGATCTCGAGGAGGCGCTGCTTGCCGTAGGGCAGGTTGCGCGCCTCGACCTGCGCGAGGCTGCCCAGGCCCACGAAGTCGAGGATCGCCATGGCGCGGGCGCGGGCCTCGCGCTCCTCGCGCCGCCGCCGCGGCGTGCCGAGGATCGCGTCGAAGATCGTGCCGTGGAAGGCGTGGTGGAGCCCGACGAGCACGTTCTCCAGCGCGGTCATCTCCCGGAAGAGCTGCACGTTCTGGAAGGTGCGCGCCACGCCCGAGAGCGCGATGTCGGAAGGCGTGAGGCCGTCGAGGCGCTTGCCCGCGCCGGCCCCCGCCGCCAGCGTCACGGCGCCGTCGGTGGGTTTGTAGATGCCCGTGAGCACGTTCATCATCGTGCTCTTGCCCGAGCCGTTCGGCCCGATCAGGCCGTGGATCGTGCCGGGGCGCACGTCGAGGGTCACGCCCGCCAGCGCCTTGAGGCCGCCGAACTGCATCACCGCAGCGTCGACCTTGAGGAGCGGATCGGCGCCCGCGCGCCCGCCCTGCTGGATCAGCGCCTCGCCCGAGGAGGCGAGCGCCTTGCCCTCGCCCGTATGGGCCGGGCGCAGGAAGGGCAGTTTTTCGCGGAGGTATCCGACGATCCCCTCCGGCAGGTAGTAGACCACGAACAGGATCATCAGGCCGAAGACGGTGAGGCGGAAATCCGTCACCGACTGCAGGGCGAGCGTCGCCGGGAAGAAGGCGATGCACAGCAGCGCCGGGACCAGGATCGCCATGCGGTTCTCCTGGCGGCGCAGGAAGGCCACCGCCAGGATCACCAGCGCCAGCGCCGCGATGATGCCCGCCATGATGCGCACGAGCGCGATGTCGGCCAGGATGTTGGGCATCATCACGATGATGGCCGCGCCGATCAGCGGGCCGGAGCGCGACTTGCGCCCGCCCATCGTGACGGCGAGGAGGAAGAGCACCGTGAGTTCGAAGCCGTAGGAGTTCGGCGCGACGTAGCGCTCCGACCACGCGAACAGCGCGCCCGCGAGGCCGGCGAGCCCCGCCGAGACCACGAAGGCGTAGACCTTGTAGCGGTAGACGCTCACGCCCATGCAGTCGCAGGCGATGGGCGAGTCGCGCAACGCCTCGAAGGCGCGCCCGAACGGCGAGCGCACGATCCGGTTCACCACCACGATGGTGAGCAGCAGGCAGGCGCAGACGAGGTAGTAGAATTCGAGCTTGCGCCCGGCCGCCCCCCAGGGGGCCTGCATGCCGACGAGGGAGAAGTCGATGACGCGGGCCGGCGGCAGGGTGATGCCGAGCGGGCCGTTCGTCAGCGGCGTCATCTCGTTGATGAAGATCTGGATGATGGTGCCGAAGGCGAGCGTCACCATCGCGAGGTAGGGACCGCTCACCCGCAGCGCCGGGATGGCGAGCAGCAGGCCGAAGCCCGCCGTGACCCCGATGCCGGCCAGGATCCCCCACCACAGGCCGAGCTTGAAGTGCAGGAAGAGCACGGCCGCCGAATAGGCGCCGACTCCGAACAGGCCCGCATGCCCGAGGCTCACCTGCCCGGTGTAGCCGACCACGATGTCGAGGCCGAGGATCAGGATCGCGTAGATCGCGATCACCATCAGGAGGTGGATGTAGTACTGGCTCGTGACGACGTGGGGAAAGGCCGCCAGGAACAGGACCAGGAGGGCCGCGCCGATCAGGCTGGTGTAGCGGCCGAGCCCGGCCGCCGCCGGGGCGGCGGGCGGGACGGTCTCGCGGGCGAGCGCTTGGGCGGACTGCGCCATGATGAGGAAACCTTGAGGCAGAGTTGGAGCGGGACGAGGGCGCGGCGCCCGGATCTGATGTTCCCGATCAGACCTTCTTGATCACGGCCTTGCCGAACAGGCCCACCGGCCTGACCGCGAGGACGAGGAGGAGCAGGATCAATCCCGGCACGTCCTTGTAGCCGGTCGAGATGTAGAAGCCGGTCAGCGTCTCGACGATGCCGAGGATCAGGCCGCCCACGATCACGCCGAGGCCCGATTCGAGGCCGCCGATGATCGCCACCGCGAAGGCCTTGAGCGCCAGCACGGCGCCCATGGTGGCGCCCGTGAGCGTCACGGGGGCGACGAGCACGCCCGCGAAGGCCGCCGTCATGGCGCTGATCGAGTAGGAGAGGGTGATGACCTTGCGGGTGTTGATGCCCATCAGGCCGGCCGCGTCGATGTCGTTCGAGGTGGCGACCACCGCCTTGCCCCAGATCGACTTGCGGTTGAAGATCTCGACCGCGAGCATCATCAGGAGCGCGCCGGCGACGATCAGCAGTTCCATCGGCAGGACGCGGATGCCCTCGAAGGTCAGCGCGGCCTCGGGCAGCGGCGAGGGGAACTTGAGGTCGTCACGGCCCCAGATGTTCTCGGCGACATTGCGAAAAATGATGCCGAGCGCGATGGTGGCCATGATCCACCCGTACTCGGACTTGATCTTCACGGCCGGGCGCACGCCGAGCCGCTCGACGACCGCGCCGAGGGCGAAGCCGAAGATCAGCACGAGGGGCAGCATCAGCCAGTAGCCGGTGAAGGGCACCAGCGTCAGGCCGAACAGCGCGCCGAGCGCCAGGGCTTCGCCCTGGCCGAAGTTCAGGGTCTTCGAGGTGGCGAAGGTGAGCTGATAGCCGAACGCGATGGCGGCGTAGATCATGCCGACCGCGACGCCGCTCGCCACGAGTTGCAGGAAGATGGTCATCGAAGAGACCCGGAGGGAGGCCGTGGATGGGACGAGGCCCGCGCGGGGGACCGCGCGGGCTCGGGCTCAGGCGGGGACCCGGGCCTCACGCCCGGGTGAGCGGCGTCAGTTCGACGCCTTCTCCTTCACGCGGACGACGCCGGCATTCTTGGCGTCCTCTTCCTTGGCGTAGACGATCCGGCCGTCCTGCACCTTGCCGAACACCACCATGTTGCGGGTGATGGCGTTGTGGTCGGTCTTGGTGAAGGGCTTGTCGTAGGTCGTCACCACGCCCTCGACCTTCTCCTTGAGGTCTTCGAGCGCCGCGCGGATCTTCGGCCCGTTGGTGCTGCCGGCCTGCTGGATCGCGGCCGCCAGGAGGAAGACCGAGTCGTAGCCCTGCGCGCCGGCCACCGGGGTCGGGATCTTGTTGACCTTGAAGGTGGAGTAGTAGCCTTCCAGGAACGCCTTGCGCTTGGGCAGGGTCTGGTCCTCGATGAAGGTCTGAGGCATCGTCACGCCGTTGCCGTTCGTGCCCGCGATATCGATGAAGCTCTGCATCGAGGCCGGCCACGAGGTGATCATCGGCACCTTCCAGCCGAGCTTGGCCATGCCGTTGGCGACCTGCCCGAGCTCCGGCCCGATGCCGTAGGCCAGGATCACGTCCGCGCCCGCCGCCTGCGACTTCAGCAGCTGGGGCGTCATGTCGACGTCCTTGATGTTGAACTTTTCCACCGCGACGGGCTTCACGCCCTTGTCCTTGAGGTACTTCTCAAGGTCCTCGCGGCCGAGCTGGCCGTAATTGGTCGAGTCGGCCAGGATCGCGATCTTCTTGAAGCCGCGGGCGATCGCCTCGTCGGCCATCATGCCGGCCTGCAGCACGTCGTAGGCCGAGGTGCGGAAGACGTAGTTGGCGTCGTAGTCCGGCGGATTGAACTGGTTGGTGATGATCGTCCCGGTGGCGACGTTGTTGATCACCGGGATCTCGGCTTCCTGGTAGAAGCGCTGCGCGGCGAGCGCGACGCCGGTGTTGATGAAGCCGAGGGTCGCGACGACCTTCTCCTTGTTGATCAGCTCCTGCGCGACCTGGGCGCCGACCTCGTTCTTGGCCTCGTCGTCGCGCTCGACGATCTGGAGCTGGCGGCCGAGCACGCCGCCCTTCTTGTTGATCTCCTGCACCGCGAGGCGCACGCCGTCGCGCATCGACACGCCCATCGACGACGAACCGCCCGTGAAGGGGCCCGAGACGCCGATCTTGATCGGATCGGCCGCCTGGGCGCTGCCGGTGAGCGCCGTCGCGCAGACGAGCGCCGCCGCAAGGGCGGTGAAGGGCAATCGCATCGGGTATCTCCTCCGAGAACGTTTCTTTTGCCGACCCGCAGGGATCGGCCCAGGAGCGGCGGATGAAACCCAAGCCGCCGGCCCTTGTCGAGCGCGTCTTTAGATCTAGAGGGTTGGGGATGACAAGCGCGCCGTCACCCGATCGCGGCCGGCAGGTGCTTGTGGAAGTTCGACGGCGCCGCCCGCTCTACACTGCGAACGGCGAGCACCGGCCGGTTCGTCTGACAATTCCCTGGCGTGAGCGCGGGCGCTCCATCGCACGGGCTGCCGGCGGGCGTCGGTCCAGCCCTTCGCCAGCTCCGGATCGAGAGACCCGGGGTGCCGCCTGCCGGCTACTTCGCCTCGTTCTTGGCCTCGTCCTTGGCGGGAACCGGGGTGACGCCGCCGATGACGCGCACCGGACGCCCGCCGTCGGGGGGCGACTTCCAGCCCGGTTCCGCCGCCTTCGGGGCCGGCGGCGGGCTCGCGTCCGCGACGGTCTCGGCGGGCTTGGCCTCCGGCGCGGGGGCCGCCTTGGCGGCGGGCTTCGGCTCGATCAGGGCGGCCGGGCTCTCGACGGGCTTGGCCGGTTTCGCGATCCTGCGCGGCGTCTCCGGGCGGCGGACGGCGCGCGCCTCCGGGCTGTCCGGGTTCAGGCCGAGCGGATTGACGCCCGGCGCGGCCGGTGCCGCGGCCGCCGCGGGCGGCACGCCGGGTGCGGCCCGCGACACGGCCGGACGGTCGGACGGCAGCGGACCCGGCCGGGTCGCGACCCGCCGCTCCTCCATCGGCTCCTCGCGGCCGTAGGTCAGTTCGCCGCGATAGGGCGCGCGCAGCGCCGGATCGCGGGAGGATTCGGCCGGCGGAACGCGGACATCCGCCTCGGTCCAGCCATAGCCGGCGCGGCGGCCGCCCGGGATCGCGCCCGGCGGGTAGAGCGGCGCCTCGATGCGCTCGCGGTCGATCAGACGGCCGCTGCGGGCATCCACGATGAGCCGCACCCGGTTGCCCCAGGGACTGTCGGCATCGACCGTGTAGGCCTCGCCGTCGAAGCGGGGATGGGAGAAGGCCCGGTAGCCGTCGCGGCTGAGGCGCCCGAGCACGGCGCGCGGCGCGAGCACGGCGTCGACCTCCTCGACCCCGTAGAACGCCTGCGCGGCGGCCGGCGTGGAGACGCCGCCCCCCGCGCAGGCGAGGAGGCCCGCGAGGGCGAGCGCGGCCGCAGCGGCCCCGCTCCTCTTGGATCGCACCGCGATCATGTCCCGCATTCCCTTGTTCTCGGGTTCCGCCGGGAGCGAACTCCCCGCATCCCCTTGTGCTTGGACGCGCCCGTTAGACCGCCCGATTGGGGCGGGAATGCGGGGGCTGCGCCGCAGCGGGTCATCCCGCCTGCCGCGCGAGGTCGAGGAGAGCCTCCACCTCCGATTCCTGCGTGGCGAAGGAGGTGACGAGGCGCGCGAGGGTCTCGTCCTCTCGCACGCGCTCGCCCTCGGGCAGAGAGGTGCTGCTCCAGTCGTAGAAGGCCCCGCCGCCCTCCCGCAGCCGCCGCGCCAGCGGGCCGGGCAGGATCGGGAAGACCTCGTTCGCCTCCACGGGCCACGCGAGCCGCACGCCCGGGAGCGCCGCGAGGCCGGTGCCGAGGCGGGCGGCCATGCGATTCGCCCAAGCGGCGTTGGCGAGCCAGTGATCGTCCGCCAGATAGGCGTGGAGCTGCGCGGCGAGCAGGCGCCCCTTCGCGAGCAGGTGCCCGGCCCGCTTGCGGCGATGGGCGATCGTCTCGGCGAGGTCGGGACGGAAGACCACGATCGCTTCGGCGGCGAGCGCCCCGTTCTTGCTCGCCCCGAAGGAGAGGATGTCGATGCCGGCCCGCCACGTGATCTCGGCCGGGCGGCAGCCGAGCCTCGCGACCGCGTTCGCGAGGCGCGCCCCGTCCATGTGGACGGAGAGCCCGTGCCGATGGGCGATCCCGCACAGCCGCGCCAGCGCCTCCGGCGCATAGACGAGGCCGGCCTCGGTGGCCTGCGACAGCGACAGGGCGCGGGCCGGCATCCGGTGGACGGAGAGAGGGCGGCCCGCCAGCGCCGCCGCCAACGCCTCGGGGTCGATCCGCCCGCCGGTCCCGGGCAGGGGGCTGAGCTTGGCGCCGTGGGTGTAGAATTCCGGCGCGCCGCACTCGTCGGTCGTGACGTGCGCCTCCGCGTGGCAGAGGCAGGATCCGAAGGGCGGCACCATCGCGGCGAGCGCGAGCGCGTTGGCCGCCGTGCCGGTGGCGACGGGAAACACGACGAGATCGGGATGCTCGAACACCTCGCGGAAGCGGGCCGTGAGGCTCGCGGTGAGCGGATCCTCGCCGTAGGCGGGCATCGCGCCCGCGTTCGCCCGCACCAGCGCGTCGAGGATCGGCGCGCTCGCGCCGGTCACGTTGTCGCTCGCGAAGTTCATGCGCTCTCCCTCCCGGGCCGATTCGGTCTACCGGTCGCCATGGCAGGCCGGCGCGGCCATGTCCCCGCGGCGGAATCATGACGGGCATGCGCCGGGACGCGAAAGCTGCGCGAGATCATGCCGCCGCGGTCGTTCGTTGCGGCGCCGCGCCGCAATGCGCAAGAAAAGCACAATCGTCGGCCGTCTCGGCCCTTGCTGGACCGATTGAAATCTGGCAGCTTCCGGACTTAGGACAGCAGGGCTGTCCCATTTTCCCGGATTCCTGCATCCGGGTCGCGAAGGGCGCTGGCTTGTGGCTTGCACGACGGCCAAACGAGATACGACATGCATCGCCGCCGAGGCGATGCGGGTGCGCGCCGGCTGACAAAGCCGCCGGGTGCCCGCGAGGTGCGGGCGCTCCCTGACGCGAGACGCGACCGGACCTCCAGACGAGAGACCAGACGGCGGACCCTCCCGGGTCCGGCCGTTCCTGCCCGCCGTCCCGGCCCCGCCGGGGTCCGGCGGATCACCGGACCAGCGGCACGCCCGGACGGGCGGAGGCGTTGCCATCGAGCGGTCGTCCGCGGGCGCGAGCCCGGCACGGGCGTGAGGGAGACTTGAGACGATGAGCGGCCTGGACAAGACCCAGCACCCTCCCCGCGGGCAGGCGGCACCGGCCCTCGTCGTGCGCGATCCGGCGCTGCCGGCGGCGCAAGGCCTCTACGACCCGGCCCGCGAAAAGGACGCCTGCGGCGTCGGCTTCGTCGCCGACATGCACGACCGGCGCAGCCACGCCATCGTCCAGCAGGGCCTGCAGATCCTGGAGAACCTCGACCACCGCGGGGCGGTGGGCGCCGACCCCAAGATGGGCGACGGCTGCGGCATCCTCGTGCAGATCCCGCACGACTTCTTCGCCGCGGAGGCGGCGCGCCTCGGCATCGACCTGCCGGAGGCCGGCCATTACGGTGTCGGCCAGCTCTACATGCCGCGCGACGAGGCCGGCTTCGCGCAGGTGGTCGGCATCGTCGAGAAGGCAATCGCCGACGAGGGCCTGACGCTGCTCGGCTGGCGCGACGTCCCGGTGGACGGCAGCGACCTCGGCGAGAGCGTGAAGCTGAGTGAGCCGCGCCACCGGCAGGTCTTCATCGGCCGGCCCGCGTCGAGCCCCGACCAGGACACCTTCGACCGCCGGCTCTATCTCTGCCGCAAGGTCATCTCGAACTCGGTCTACGACCTGAAGGATCCCAAGCTCAAGGAGTTCTATCCGGTCTCCCTGTCCTCACGCACCATCGTGTACAAGGGCATGGTGCTGGTCCATCAGCTCGGCCAGTACTACCTCGACCTCAAGGACGAGCGCTTCGCCTCGGCGCTGGCCCTCGTGCACCAGCGCTTCGCCACCAACACCTTCCCGACCTGGCGCCTGTCCCACCCCTACCGGATGGTGGCGCATAACGGCGAGATCAACACGCTGCGCGGCAACGTCAACTGGATGGCGGCGCGCCAGGCGAGCGTGGATTCGGAGCTGTTCGGCAACGACATCTCGAAGCTCTGGCCGATCTCCTACGAGGGCCAGTCCGACACCGCCTGCTTCGACAACGCGCTCGAATTCCTCGTGCAGGGCGGCTACCCGCTCGCGCACGCGATGATGATGCTCATCCCGGAGGCCTGGGCCGGCAACCCGCTGATGAGCGAGGAGCGGCGCGCCTTCTACGAGTACCACGCGGCGCTGATGGAGCCGTGGGACGGGCCGGCCGCGGTCGCCTTCACGGACGGGCGCCAGATCGGCGCCACCCTCGACCGCAACGGCCTGCGGCCCGCGCGCTACGTCGTGACCCGCGACGGCCTCGTGGTGCTCGCCTCCGAGATGGGCGTGCTGCCGATCCGCGACGAGGACATCGTCGAGTCCTGGCGCCTGCAGCCGGGCCGGATGCTGCTCATCGATTTGGAGAAGGGCCGGATCGTCTCCGACGAGGAGATCAAGAGCGAGCTCGCGGTCGCCAACCCCTACAAGGACTGGCTGAAGCGCACCCAGATCGTGCTGGAGGAGCTGCGCCCGGTGCAGCCGCGCGAGTCGCGCACCGACGTGTCGCTCCTCGATCGCCAGCAGGCCTTCGGCTACACCCAGGAGGACCTGAAGCTCCTGATGCAGCCCATGGCCGTCACCGGCCAGGAGGCGGTCGGCTCGATGGGCTCGGACACGCCGCTCTCGGCGCTCTCCGACAAGCCGAAGCTCCTCTACACCTACTTCAAGCAGAACTTCGCGCAGGTGACCAACCCGCCGATCGACCCGATCCGCGAGGAGGCCGTGATGAGCCTCGTCTCGTTCATCGGGCCGCGGCCGAACATCCTCGACCTGGAGGGCACCTCGCGCAAGAAGCGCCTGGAGGTGCGCCAGCCGATCCTGACCAACGCGGACCTGGAGAAGATCCGCTGCATCGGCCATTTCGAGGACCGCTTCGACACCAAGACCCTCGACATCACCTACCCGTCCGAACTCGGCGCGGCCGGCATGGACGGGGCGGTGGACCGGCTCTGCGACCGCGCCGAGGCGGCGGTGCGCGGCGGCTACAACATCATCGTGCTCTCCGACCGCGCGGTCGGGCCGGACCGGGTGCCGATCCCGGCGCTGCTGGCCACCGCCTCGGTGCACAACTACCTGATCCGCAAGGGTCTGCGCACCTCGGTGGGGCTCGTGGTGGAATCGGGCGAGCCGCGGGAGGTGCACCACTTCGCGTGCCTCGCCGGCTACGGCGCCGAGGCGATCAACCCCTACCTCGCCTTCGAGACGCTGCTCGCCATGAAGGACGAGCTGCCGCCCGACGTCTCCGAGGACGAGATCGTCACCCGCTACATCAAGTCGATCGACAAGGGCCTGCTCAAGGTGATGTCCAAGATGGGCATCTCCACCTACCAGTCCTATTGCGGCGCGCAGATCTTCGACGCCGTCGGCCTCAACTCGTCCTTCGTCGAGCGCGACTTCTTCGGCACGGCGACGACGATCGAGGGCATCGGCATGGCCGAGGTGGCCGAGGAGACGATCCGCCGCCACCAGGACGCCTTCGGTGACGCGCCGGTCTACCGCAACGCCCTCGATGTCGGCGGCGAGTACGCCTACCGGCTGCGCGGCGAGGCCCATACCTGGACGCCCGACACGGTGGCGACGCTCCAGCACGCGGTGCGCCTCGCACTGCCCGAGCGCTACCGCGAGTACGCGCGCCTCGTGAACGAGCAGGAGAACCACCTCAAGACCATCCGGGGCCTGTTCCGGATCAAGAGCGCGGCCGAGATCGGCCGGGCGCCGGTGGAGCTCGACGCCGTCGAGCCGGCCGCCGAGATCGTCCGGCGCTTCGCCACGGGCGCGATGTCGTACGGCTCCATCTCCAAGGAGGCGCACGAGACGCTGGCGATCGCCCTCAACTCCTTCGGCGGGCGCTCGAACTCGGGGGAGGGCGGCGAGGAGCGCGAGCGCTACCGCCCGCTGCCGGACGGCCGCTCGCGCCGCTCGGCGATCAAGCAGGTGGCCTCGGGCCGCTTCGGCGTGACCACCGAGTACCTCGTCAACGCCGACATGATGCAGATCAAGGTGGCGCAGGGTGCCAAGCCCGGCGAGGGCGGCCAGCTGCCCGGCCACAAGGTCGACGCCAAGATCGCGAAGGTGCGGCACTCGACCCCCGGCGTCGGCCTGATCTCGCCGCCGCCCCACCACGACATCTACTCGATCGAGGATCTGGCCCAGCTGATCTTCGACCTCAAGAACGTGAACCCGGCCGCCGACGTCTCGGTGAAGCTGGTCTCGGAGGTCGGCGTCGGCACGGTGGCGGCCGGCGTCGCCAAGGCGCGCGCCGACCACATCACCATCTCGGGCTACGACGGCGGCACCGGCGCGGCCCCGCTCACCTCGATCAAGCATGCGGGCGGCCCTTGGGAGACCGGGCTCGCCGAGACGCAGCAGACCCTCGTCCTCAATCACCTGCGCGGCCGCGTGGCCCTGCAGGCGGACGGCGGCATCCGCACCGGCCGGGACGTGCTGATCGCGGCCCTGCTCGGGGCCGACCAGTTCGGCTTCTCCACCGCGCCGCTGATCGCGGCCGGCTGCATCATGATGCGCAAGTGCCACCTCAACACCTGCCCGGTCGGGGTCGCCACCCAGGACCCGGTGCTGCGCAAGCGCTTCAAGGGCACGCCCGAGCACGTCATCAACTACTTCTTCTTCGTGGCCGAGGAGGTGCGCGAGCTGATGGCGTCGATGGGCGTGACGCGGCTCGACGACCTGATCGGGCGCTCGGACTACCTCGACAAGCTCGCGGCCATCTCGCACTGGAAGGCCAAGGGCCTCGACTTCACGAAGCTCTTCCACAAGCCCGACGTGCCCGATCACGTCGCGATCCGCCACGTGGAGGCGCAGAACCACCCGATCGACACCGTGCTGGACCGCCGCCTGATCGCGGCGCTGAAAGGTGCGATCGCCTCCGGCGAGCCGGCCAGCGTCTCGGACGTCATCCGCAACTCCGACCGGGCCGCGGGCGCGATGCTCTCGGGCGAGGTCGCCAAGGCGCACGGGCACGAGGGGCTGCCCGACGACACGCTCACCGTGCACCTGACCGGCACCGCCGGCCAGAGCTTCGGCGCGTGGCTCGCCGCGGGCGTGACGCTCATCCTCGAAGGCCACGGCAACGACTACGTCGGCAAGGGCCTGTCGGGCGGCAAGCTGATCCTGCGGCCCTCCGAGGCCTTGGGCTCGCCGGCCGAGCGCACCATCATGGTGGGCAACACGGTGCTGTACGGCGCGATCGCGGGCGAGGCCTACATCCGGGGCGCGGCGGGCGAGCGCTTCGCGGTGCGCAACTCGGGCGCCATCGCGGTGGTCGAGGGCATGGGCGACCACGGCTGCGAGTACATGACCGGCGGCGTCGTGGTGTCGATCGGCGAGACCGGGCGCAACTTCGCGGCCGGCATGTCGGGCGGCATCGCCTACGTGCTGGACGAGGACGGCACGTTCGCCAAGCGCTGCAACCTCTCGATGGTGGATCTCGAACCCGTCGAGGAGGAGGACGAGTTCATGCGCCGCTTCCACCAGGACGGCGACCTGGAGACCAAGGGGCGCATCGACATCCTGGCCAACATGTCGGGCCACGACGAGGAGCGCCTCGTCGGCCTGATCAACAACCACCTCAAGTACACCGGCTCGGTGCGCGCCAAGGCGATCATCGACAACTGGGACACCTACCGCACCAAGTTCGTGAAGGTGATGCCGGTCGAGTACCGGCGGGCGCTGCGCGAGATGGAGCGGGCCCGGATGCCGGTGGCGGCGGAGTAGGCCGACGGTTCGGAGATTGGCACGGGAACCCCTCTCCCACTCGGGAGAGGGGTTCCCGCGCTCGATGTGGCAACGCTTGCGAAGCAGGGAGATTCCGGCGGTGCAGATCTACGGCGACGACAAGTCGGGCAATTGCCTGAAGGTGAAGTACGTCGCCGATCATCTCGGCCTGTCCTACACCTGGGTGCCGATCGACATCATGCGGGGGGAGAGCCGCACGCCCGAGTACCTCGCCCGCTTTCCCGCCGGGCAGGTGCCCGGGGTGGAATTCGCGGACGGGCGCTGCCTCGCGCAGTCGAACGCGATCATCCGCCACCTCGCCCGCGGCAGCGCGCTGCTGCCCGAGGATCCGTGGACCCAGGCCAAGATCGACGAGTGGCTTTTTTGGGAGCAGTACAGCCACGAGCCGACGATCGCGGTCTGCCGCTTCCACATGCGCTACCGGGGCGAGCCGGCCGAGACCCGCGACCCGCGGAAGGTGGCGGGCGGAGAGGCGGCCCTCGACCTGATGGAGCGACGCTTGGTCGCCGCGGAGTGGTTCGCGGGCGACGGCTTCACCATCGCGGACGTCGCCCTGTTCGCCTATACGCAATTCGCCGACGAGGGCGGGTTCAGCCTCGACACAAGGCCGGCCGTGCGGGGCTGGCTCACGCGTTGCATGCAGGCCCTCGGCCTGCCGCGCGCGACCTAAATCGCCGCGCCGGGCTCCCTCAAGGTTCGCACCGGCCCGTTCTTCGTTCCAGACTTCGAGTTCTTCCGATGGGCAAGGTCACAGGCTTCCTCGAATACGACCGCCAGGAGCAGAAGTATCAGCTCGCCGGCGATCGCGTGCGGCACTTCCTCGAATTCACGCTGCCGCTCGACGAGCACGACCTGAAGAAGCAGGCGGCGCGCTGCATGGATTGCGGCATCCCGTTCTGCCACGGGCCGACCGGCTGCCCGGTCCACAACCAGATCCCGGACTGGAACGACCTCGTCTTCAACGCGGATTGGGAAGAAGCCTCGCGCAATCTCCACTCCACGAACAATTTTCCGGAGTTCACCGGCCGCATCTGTCCGGCGCCCTGCGAGGAGGCCTGTACGCTCAACCTCGAGAACCAGCCGGTCACCATCAAGACCATCGAGCAGGCGATCGCCGACAAGGCCTGGAGCATGGGCTGGGTGGTGCCCGAACCGCCGCAGGCGAAGACAGGCAAGACGGTGGCGATCATCGGCTCCGGGCCGGCGGGCCTCGCCGCCGCCCAGCAGCTCGCCCGGGTCGGCCACGACGTCCACGTGTTCGAGCGCGAGCCGCGGGCCGGCGGCCTGCTCCGCTACGGCATCCCGGACTTCAAGATGGAGAAGCGCCACATCGACCGCCGCGTGCGGCAGATGGAGGCCGAAGGCGTGCAGTTCCACTACGGGGTCAATGTCGGCGTCACCCGCTCCTTCGCGAGCCTGCACAACGAGTTCGACGCGGTGCTGTTCGCGGGCGGCGCCGAGGACCCGCGCGACCCGAAGCTGCCGGGCCAGGACCTCGAGGGCGTGCACTACGCCATGCCCTACCTCGTGCAGTCGAACCGCCGGGTCGGATCGGAGGACGAGGTGTTGGCGGGCGAGACGCCGATCCTGGCGGCCGGCAAGAACGTGGTGGTGATCGGCGGCGGCGACACCGCCTCGGACTGCATCGGCACGGCCTTCCGGCAGGGCGCCCTCTCGGTGACGCAGCTCGACATCCGCCCGCGTCCGCCGGAGCGCGAGGACAAGCTCGCCGTGTGGCCCTACTGGGCGACCAAGATGCGCGTGTCGTCGAGCCAGGCGGAGGGCGCCGAGCGCGAGTTCCAGGCCGCGACCCTGCGCATCGAGGGCAAGAAGGGCAAGGTGAAGGGCGTCATCTGCGCCCGCGTGGACGAGAAGCGCCAGCCGCTGGCCGGCACCGAGTTCCTGCTCCCGGCCGACCTCGTCTTCGTGGCGCTCGGCTTCTCCGGTCCGGTCTCGCCGGGCCTGCTGGAGGAATCGGGCGTCGCGCGCGACCGCCGCGGCAACGTCCAGGCGGACGAGGTCTCCTACCGCACCTCGAACGACAAGGTCTGGGTGGCGGGCGACATGCGCCGCGGCCAGTCGCTGGTGGTCTGGGCGATCCGCGAGGGGCGTCAGGCGGCCCGCGCCATCGACGAGGCCCTGATGGGCGCGACGACCCTGCCGCTCTGAGGCGGCAAGGGGAGGCGGCCAGGGGAGGCGTCTCAGCTCCGCGGCCAGCGGAAATCGTCGGCCCGGCCCGGCTGCGGGGTGGCGGGGGCGCCGCGGGTGAGGCTGCGCTCGACGGTGTAGCCCGCATCGCCGTCGACCCGCGGACGGCCGCTGAGGAGCTGGCCGTTCGGCGACACCTCGTTGCGGGTGAGCGGCACCACCGGTCCGGCCGCCGGCTTGACCGGCAGCGCCGGGATGCCGGGCGGCTCCGGCAGGCTCGGCAGCATCGCGGTGATGAGCCGGTCGATGGCCGCATCGTCGTCGAGGCGCGGCTGCCCGGCCTCGCCGGAGGCGGGCGGCGGGGTGGCCGCCACGGCGTCCGGCACGCTCGGCAGGACGCCGCGCGCCTCCATCAGCCGCTTGATCTCGACATCCGCGAAGTGCGCGGCCTTGCGGGCGCCCGCCTGGGTGAAGTGCACCCCGTCGGCGGTGCGCAGCCGCGCCGACTGGCCTTCGAGGTCCGGGCCGGTCGCCGCGTAGCGGTTCTGCTCGTCCGCGAAGGCCGGCCAGATGTCGACGTAGATGCCGCCCGCGCGCTGCACCCGGTCGCGGTAGATCTCGTTGATCGAGCTGAGGTCGGCCGAGAAGGACTCGCTCTTCATCGGCGGCACGCCGACCCAGATCACCGGCACCTTGGCGTCCGTGAACACCTTGAGGAGCGCGTCGACCCGGTCGCGGTAGAGGGTGCGCCAGCGGTCGCCGAGCGCCTCCAGCGACTGGTCGCCGTCGCGCAGGGACTGGCGGTCGTTGGCGCCGATCATCACGACCGCGTAGGTCAGCTTGGGGTTGGCGGCCAGGTACTCCTCGGCGGCCTTCGGCCAGTCGACCACGTCCTTGCGCACGAGGCCGCTGTCGCCGCGGGCGCGGCGGATCACCAGCACGTCGCCGTTCGCCTCGTAGGCGGATTCCAGCCCCTTGCCGAGGAGGTCGGCGAGCGAATCGCCAAAGACCGCGATCTGCGTCGTCGGGTTGGTCTTGGGCTTGGCGGCCGGCGCGGCCGCCACCGGCGCCGCCGGGCGGGGCTTCGGCCGCTGCACCGAGCGTCCCTCGTGGCTGCGATAGGATTCGCGGACCGGGGCCTCGCGCAGCCGCGGGCGCGGCGTACGGTAACCGCCGCCGTAGCTCGGGGCCGGGGCCGGAGCCGGCTGGGCCTGCTGCGGCTGCTGCGGCTCCCAGGGCCAGCGGAACCCGTCGCGCTGCGGCTCGGGCGCGGGGGCGCGCCGGTAGCCCTGCCGGCCGTACGGATCCTCACCGTAGCCGCGGCTGCGGGAGCCGTACCCGTAGGGGTCCTGGCGGCGCGGCGGCTGGGCGGCGTCCTCTCCGCCCCACCACTGCGCCGAGGCCGACGAGGCGGCCATGACGAAGAGCGCGCCGACGAGCCCGATCGTCAATCCTGGATGTCTCGGCCCCGTCATCCGCTGCTCGCTCCTGAACGCCGCGCCAGGATAACGCGCGGCGGCCCGAAGCGCACCCCGGGGCAGGAGGCGGGCGCTACTCGGCCGCCTCCAGGCCCACCACCTCCGGCACCGGCACGCCGATGTCGCGCAGGAGCTGGGCGTCCGCGTCGGCCTCGTTGTTGGCGGTGGTGAGCAGCCGCTCGCCGTAGAAGATCGAGTTGGCGCCGGCGAGGAAGCACAGCACCTGCGCCTCGCGGGTGAGCGCCCGGCGGCCCGCGCTCAGGCGCACCCGGGCCTTGGGCATCACGATGCGGGCGGTGGCGCACATGCGCACGAGGTCGAGGGGGTCGACCGGGGGGCGGTCCTGGAGCGGGGTGCCCTCCACCGCCACGAGGGCGTTGATCGGTACGCTCTCGGGGTGCGGCGCGTGGTTGGCCAGCACCTGCAGCATCGCGGCGCGGTCCTGCACGCCCTCGCCCATGCCGATGATGCCGCCGCAGCAGACGCCGATCCCGGCATCGCGCACCGCCTGCAGGGTGTCGAGCCGGTCCGCGTAGGTGCGCGTCGAGATGATGTCGCCGTAGAAATCCGGCCCGGTATCGAGGTTGTGGTTGTAGGCGGTGAGGCCGGCCGCGGCGAGGCGCTCGGCCTGCGAGGGCGTGAGCATGCCCAGCGTCACGCAGGCCTCCATCCCGAGCCCGCGCACGCCGCGCACCATCGCCAGCACTGCGTCGAATTCGGGCCCGTCCTTCGGCTGGCGCCACGCGGCGCCCATGCAGAAGCGGGTCGCGCCCGCCGCCTTGGCGGCGGCGGCCTCGCGCAGCACGGTCTCCACCGGCATCAGGCGCTGGCGGCCGAGACCCGCCTCCTTGTGGTGGGCCGATTGCGGGCAGTAGGCGCAATCCTCCGGGCAGCCGCCGGTCTTGATCGAGAGCAGGCTCGCGCGCTGGATGTCGGCCGGGTCGTGATGGGCGCGATGCACGCCGGCCGCCCGGTGCACGAGGTCGAGGAGCGGCAGGTCGTGGATCGCCTGGATCTCGGCGACGGTCCAATCGTGCCGGATGGCGTCGGGGCGCGCGGTGTCGGTGCTCATCGGGCTCCTCGGGTCTCTGCCGTCCGCATAGCGCGATCTGCCCGGCTTGTCCCGCCCCTCGCGGGGTCCAACCGTTGCCAATCCGGGGTGGTCGGCGGCATCGTGGCGCATGTCGCTCCGGGTGCCCCTCTCCGCCGTCCGGTCCTTCGAGGCCGCTGCGCGGCGGCGCTCGTTCAAGGCCGCGGCGGCCGAGCTGAACCTGACCGCGAGCGCGGTGAGCCACGCGATCCGCAAGATGGAGGAGGCCCTCGGCGTCGCGCTGTTCGAGCGGGCCGGGCAGGGGGTGGCGCTCACCGCCGCCGGCGAGGCGCTGCTGGAGCATGTCGGGCGGGCCTTCGAGGAGCTGCACCGCGGCCTCGACCTCGTGGCGGCGCGCGGGCCGCAGCTCCTGCGCCTGCACTGCGCCCCGAGCTTCGCGGCGCAGTGGCTCACCCCGCGGCTCGCCCGCTTCCTCGCCGACCATCCGGGCTTCGAGGTGCGGCTCGCCGCCGGCATGGACTACGCGCGCTTCACCACCGACGAGTTCGACGCCGACATCGTCTACGGCCCGCCGCGCGGGGAAGGGCTGGTGGTGGTGCCGCTCTGCACCGAGACCGTGACGCCGCTCTGCGACCCCGTGCGGGCGGCCCGCATCCGCGCGCCGGAAGACCTCCTCACCCACGTGCTGATCCAGAGCGACAACAAGCTCGTGCGCTGGCCGCTCTGGTTCGCGCAGAACGACCTGCCGGCGCCCCGGCCGCTCGGGGTGCGCTTCGACCGCAGCTTCCTCGCCATCGCGGCGGCCGCGGACGGGCTCGGCGTCGCTCTCGAATCGACGCTGCTCGCCGAGCGCGAGATCGCGAGCGGCCGCCTGGTCGCCCCGCTGCGGGGGCTCGCGCGCGACGTGACCTATGTCGGCCACCACCTCGTCTTCCCGGCGGGGAACCGGCCGCGCGCGCCGCTGCGCACCTTCGCGCGCTGGCTGGCGGGCGAGCTCGGGATCGATCCGGAGATGGCGGAGCTGAGCTGATCCCGTGGATCCTGTACGGCCGGCAACGCCGGCTTCAGTCGCGGTTCAAGCGAGCGGATCGAGGATCGGGCATCGGCGGGCCGGTGCCCGCCCGGGAGCATCGATCCGATGTCACGCGTCGTTCGCCTGGCCGCCGCGACGGCCGCCGCGCTCATCCTGACCGCGCCGGTCCTCGCCGCGGATTACGAGGAGCCGCCGCCTCCGCCGCGGTTCGAGTCCCGTCCCGGCTGGGTGCCGCCGCCGCGCGTCGTGCCCCCGACTGAGACCTGCCGGGTCTTCGTGAAGCGGCGGATCGACCCCTACGGCGACGAGGTGGTTCGACGGGTCCGGGTCTGCGACGAGGGACCGGCCCTCGACGGCCCGCCGCGCTGGCGCGGCCCCGGCTGGCGCGGCCCCGACTGGGGCCCGGACGAGGAAGGTCCGCCGCGCCGCCGCCTCGGACCGCCGCTGCCCCCCGCGGACATCCCGGACGGCTGGTAGGCGCGGCCTTGCGGCGGCGGGCCGAAGTGCCAATCTCTCCCCCGTCGCCCGATGCCCGCCGCCGCCACACGCCGCCCCGCCGGACACGAAACCGGCGCGCCCCCGCGCGACGCGCTCGCGGGCTCGATCGAGCGCGTCACCTTCCACAGCTCCGAGACCGGCTTCTGCGTCCTGAAGGTCAAGGCGCGGGGCAAGCGCGACCTCGTGGCCGTGGTCGGGCACGCGCCCGCGGTCGCGGCCGGCGAGTGGATCACCGCCACCGGTGCCTGGGTGAGCGACCGCACCCACGGCCTGCAATTCCGCGCCGACACGCTGGCCTGCACGCCGCCCACGGGCGAGGAGGGCATCGCGCGCTACCTCGCCTCTGGCCAGATGCGCGGCATCGGCCCGGAGATGGCCCGGCGCATCGTGCGCGCCTTCGGGGCCGAGACCTTCGCGATGATCGAGGCCGAGCCCCACCGCCTCATCGAGGTCGCCGGCATCGGCCCGACCCGGGCCGCGCGCCTCGTGGCGGCCTGGGCCGAGCACAAGGTGGTGCGCGAGATCATGATCTTCCTGCACGCGCACGGGGTCGGCACGGCCCGGGCGGTGCGGATCTACAAGACCTACGGGGCGGAGTCGGTCGCCGTGATGACGGAGGACCCCTACCGCCTCGCCCGCGACGTGCGCGGCATCGGCTTCCGCACGGCGGACGCCATCGCCGCCAAGCTCGGCCTGCCGCCGACCGCGCCCGCGCGGCTGCGGGCGGGCATCGCCTACGCGCTCCAGGCGGCCATGGATGACGGCCACTGCGCCCTGCCGGTGCCCGACCTCGTGACGCGGGCGGCCGACCTTCTCGGCGTCGAGCCGGCGCTCGCCCGCACGGCGCTGGTGGAGGAACTCGGCGGCGACGCGGTGGTGGCGGACGCGATCGGGGGCGAGACCCACGTCTTCCTGCGCGGCCTCCACGCGGCCGAGCGGGCCATCGCCGAGCGGCTGACCGCGCTGGACGAGGCGCCGCTCCCCTGGGGGGAGGTCGCGGCCGGGCCGGCGCTCGCCGCCGTCGAGGCGCAGACGGCCAGGACGCTGTCGCCCTCGCAGGCCGAGGCCGTGCGGAGCGTGCTCGCCGCCAAGGTCGCGGTCATCACCGGCGGGCCCGGCGTCGGCAAGACCAGCACCCTCGACGCGCTGCTGCGGGTGCTCGACACCGTCGGGGCGCGCGTGCTCCTCGCCGCGCCCACCGGCCGGGCCGCCAAGCGGATGAGCGAGCAGACCGGGCGCGAGGCGAAGACGCTCCACCGCCTGCTCGAAGTCGACCCGTCGCGGGGCGGCTTCCAGCGCGGCGAGCACGACCCGCTCAGCTGCGACCTCCTCGTGGTGGACGAGGCCTCGATGATCGACGTGCCGCTGATGAACGCCCTGACGCGCGCCCTGCCGCGCCACGCCGCGCTCTGGCTCGTCGGCGACGTCGACCAGTTGCCCTCGGTCGGCCCGGGACAGGTGCTCGCCGACGTCATCGCGTCGGGGCGCGTGGCGGTGGCCCGCCTGACCGAGGTGTTTCGCCAGGCCGCCGAGAGCCGGATCATCGTCAACGCCCACCGGATCAAGGAGGGGCGGATGCCGCAAGGCAGCCCGGACCCGTCCGGCGACTTCTTCGTGGTCGAGATCGACGACCCCGAGATCGGGGCGGAGAAGCTCGTCGAGATCGTGACGCGGCGCATCCCGCGCCGCTTCGGCCTCGATCCGGTGCGCGACGTGCAGGTGCTCTGCCCGATGACCCGCGGGGCGCTCGGCAGCCGCCACCTCAACCACGCGCTCCAGCAGGTGCTCAACCCGCAGCCCGCGGCCTCCGTCGAGCGCTTCGGCTGGCGCTTCGCGCCGGGCGATCGGGTGATGGTGGGCCAGAACGACTACGACCGCGAGGTCTTCAACGGCGACCTCGGCCTGGTGCTGCGCATCGACCCGGAGGAGGGGACTTTGGTCGCCGGCTTCGACGGACGCGAGGTGACGTGGCCCTTCGACCAACTCGACGCCCTCTCGCCGGCCTACGCGATCACCATCCACAAGGCGCAAGGCTCGGAATACCCGGCCGTGGTGATCCCGGTGGCGCTCCAGCACTACACGATGCTGGCGCGCAACCTGCTCTACACGGGCGTGACCCGGGGCAAGCGCCTCGTCGTGCTGGTGGCGCAGCGCCGCGCGGTCGGGATCGCGGTGCGCGGCGGCGCGATGCGGCCCCGGTTCACCAAGCTGCGGGAGTGGCTGGGCTAGGGCCTGGCGCGTCCCTCCGGGCGATGCGGCCGCGAGGGCCGGGCGGACGCCCTCAGAACCCCTTCTTCACCTCCGCCAGCGCGCGGGTCATACCCTCCGCGATGGTCTGGCGCTCCGGCGGCGAGGCATCGCGGGCCACGAGCACGCGCTGCCCGCGGGAGACGATGGCGAGCGATTGCAGCCCGTACTCGTCGTCCTCGACCGTGTGCAGCCGGCTCCACAGCGGGTTGAAGCGCCATTCCGCCCGCTCGCCCTTGGGGCTCACGCGGGCGAGCAGGATCTCGATCTGGCTGATCATCACCTCCTCGAAGGAGCGCCCGCGCCGGAAGCTGACGCGCAGCGCCAGCCACAGTGCCAGCATGTCGAGGCCGAAGAAGCCGGCGACCGGCCAAAAGCCCTTCTGCAGGAAGACGAGGCTCGTCACCAGGGAGACGAGGCAGCAGAAGCCCATCACCACCCGGAACCCGGTGCGGCCGAGCGAGCAGTGCGGCCGGATCACCGCCGAAAAAACCGGGCGCTCGATGGCATCCGGGTCGCGCCCGTAGGGATGGCGCGCGGGAGGATCGTCCGGTGCCTTGTCGCTCTGCATGCGCACAATATAAGGCGCCTATGAAGCGACGAAAGCCGGCGGCTCCCGCGAACGTGACCACCCGTGCCGGGGGCGAGCTCGTCGCGCCCCTGCGCCCCACCGCGGTGCAGCCGATCCCCGATCCGGTCGATGCGGCGACGCTCGCCGAGATCTTCGCGCGGCTCGCCGCCGCCAACCCGGCGCCGCGCTCGGACCTCGACTACATCAACCCCTACACGCTGCTCGTCGCGGTGGTGCTGTCCGCGCAGGCCACCGACCGCAGCGTGAACCTCGCCACGCGCGACCTTTTCGCGATGGCCGACCACCCGGCCGCGATGCTGGCGCTCGGCGAGGAGACGGTGCGGACCCACATCCGCACCATCGGGCTGTTCAACACCAAGGCGAAGAACGTCATCGCGCTCTCGCGCCTGCTGATCGAGCGCCACGGCGGCGCAGTGCCGCGCGAGCGCGCCGCCCTGGAGGTGCTGCCCGGCGTCGGCCGCAAGACCGCGAGCGTGGTGCTCAACGTCGCCTTCGGCGAGCCGACCATCGCGGTCGACACCCACATCTTCCGGGTCTCGAACCGCATCCCGCTCGCCCCCGGCCGCACCACCGACGCGGTGCAGGCGGGCCTGGAGGCGATCGTGCCGGAGCCCTACCGGCTCAACGCCCACCACTGGCTGATCCTGCACGGCCGCTACGTCTGCAAGGCGCGCAAGCCCGAGTGCTGGCGCTGCGCGATCGCGGATCTGTGCCGCTACCCGGACAAGACGCCCGCGCCCGGACGTGCGTCCTAATCCCGCGCCAGCATCGCCCGGCCGATGGCGAACAGGCGGCCGTCGCCGAGGAGATGGGCGGTCAGCCCATCCGAAAACAGCGCGTCGAAGGCCGGGCTTCGCACGTTGAGGCCGCCCGTATAGGCGCCGAAGGCCGGCATCACGAGGCGGCTCCCGTCCGTGACGAAGCAGCGGCGGCGCACGGCGCGCCCGCGCATCGCCACCTTGCCGACCGGGTGCAGGTGGCCCGCGACCTCGCCGGGGGCGGCGCCCGGCGAGGGCTCGTGGCGCAGCGTCAGCCCGCCGACCGCGAGCGTGTCCGCGAAGCGCCCGCCGACCCCGTCCTGCACCGCGCGGTCGTGGTTGCCGCTGATCCAGACCCAGTCGCGCCCCTCCTGCAGGGCGGCGATCAGCGCGCGGTCGCCCGGATCCATCCGGTCGGGTCCGCCGGCATCGTGGAAGGAATCGCCGAGCGCCACCACGCAGGCCGGGTCAAAGCGGGCCACCGCCTCGTGCATGCAGGCCAGGGTCTCGCGGGTGTCGTAGGGCGGCAGGAACTGGCCCGAGCGGGCCGCGAAGGCGGAGCCCTTCTCCAAGTGCAGGTCCGAGACCACGAGGGTGCGATGGGCCTCGAGCCACAGCGCGCCGCTCAGGTCGAGGGTGAGGGCTTCGCCGGCGAGGAACAGGGCGGGGGTCTTCCGGGTCTTGTCGAGCTTCAGGGCCGGCGTCACGGTGGTGTCGTCCTCGCGAGCCCGGGCGCGCTGGCTCTTGGTTTCGTCAGGCGAGCGCCTCGTCGAGCAGCGCCGCCTCGGCTTCGGCCAGAATCTCGTCGGCGCCCTCGCCGTAGACGCGCTCACGCCCGATCTCGAGCATGACGTTCACGGAGAGCGGCGAGACGCGGTCGAGCGCCTTGTGGATGATTCGCCCCTGAATGCGCGACAGCATCATGCCGAGGCGGCGCACGTCGAGGAGTCCGGTTGCCGCATCCTGGCGCGCGGCGCGCAGCAGCATGTGGTCCGGCTGGTGCTTGCGCAGCACGTCGTAGATCAGGTCGGTGGAGATCGTGACCTGCCGCCCGGTCTTGCGCAGCCCCGGATGACGGCGCTCGATCAGTCCGGCGATCACCGCGCATTGCCGGAAGGTGCGCTTCATCATGGCGGATTCGTCGAGCCACGCCTCCAGATCGTCGCCCAGCATGTCCTCGGCGAAGAGCCGGTCGAGGAAGGCCGGCTCCCGACCGATCCGCTCGGCCACGTCGCGGGTGCCGAAGATCGCGAGCCCGTAATCGTTCGCCGCGAAGCCGAGCGGGCGCAGGCCCGCCCGCTCCAGGCGGCGGGTGAGCAGCATGCCGAGCGTCTGGTGGGCGAGCCGGCCCTCGAACGGGAAGCAGGTGAGGTAGTGGCGCTTGGCCCGCGGAAACGTTTCGACCAGGAGGTCGCGCGGGCCGGGCAGGATCGAGCGGCGGCGCTGCTGCAGCAGGTAGTCGGAGACCTGCGCGGGCAGCCGGTCCCACGCGAACGGATCGGCGATCAGGTCGCGCACGCGGGCGGCCAGGAAGGTCGAGAGCGGAAATTTCGAGCCGGCATAGCTCGGGATCGCCGGGTCGGTGCCGGGCGGCCCGCGGGTGACCAGGGCCTCGTCCTCGTGCAGCCCTTCGAAGCGCAGCACCTCGCCGGCGAACAGGAAGGTGTCGCCGGCCGTCAGCGTCTCGGCGAAATCCTCCTCGATCTCGCCCAGCACCCGCCCGCCCGCGGGCAGGATCGTGCCGGGCTTGCCCCGCACGGAGCGGGCGAGCCGCACCTTGACCTTGGTCGCCTCGATGATGGTGCCGATGTTCATCCGGTACTGCTGGGCGGTGCGGGCGTCGCGCACGCGCCAGAGCCCGTCCGGCCCGCGCAGGATCTTGGCGAAGCGCTCGTAGGCGCGCAGCGCGTAGCCACCGGTCGCGACGAAATCCACGACCTGCTCGAACTCCTCGTAGGGCAGATCCGCGTAGGGCGCGGCGGTGCGCACCTCGTCGTAGAGATCCTCCAGCGCGAAGCCGCCCGCGCAGGCCATGCCGAGCACGTGCTGGGCGAGGACATCGGGCGCGCCCAGGCGCGCATCCGGCGTGTCCTGCGCGGCCTCCTCGACGGCGTCGAGGGCCGCGCGGCATTCGAGGATCTCGAAGCGGTTGGCCGGGACGAGGTAGGCCTTGGACGGCTCGTCCATGCGGTGGTTGGCGCGGCCGATGCGCTGCATGATCCGGCTCGCGCCCTTGGGCGCCCCGACATTCACCACGAGGTCGACGTCGCCCCAGTCGATGCCGAGATCGAGGGTGGCGGTGCAGACCACCGCCCGCAGCCGCCCTTCCGCCATCGCGGCCTCGACCCGACGGCGCTGGGTGGCGTCGAGCGAGCCGTGATGGAGCGCGATCGGCAGCGCGTCCTCGTTGAGCTTCCACAATTCCTGAAAAGTGTACTCGGCCTGGAGCCGGGTGTTGACGAAGACCAGCACCGTGCGGTGCTGCCGGATCAGGTCGTAGATCGCCGGCATCGCCTGCCACGCCGTGTGGCCCGCGAGCGGCAGGCGCCGGCTCGCTTCGAGGAGGCGCAGATCCGGCCTGGCCCCGCCCGCCGCGACGATCAGATCCGCCTTCGAGGCCGCGCCCGGGACGAGATAGCGCAGCAGGGCCTCGGGCTCGCGCACCGTGGCCGAGAGGCCGGTGGCGGCGAGCCCCGGGGCCAGCCGGTGCAGCCGGGCGAGACCGAGCGCCAGGAGATCGCCGCGCTTCGAGGTGACGAGGGCGTGGAGTTCGTCCAGCACCACGCGCCGGAGCCCGGCGAAGACGGTCTCGGCCTCGCGATGCGCGAGCAGCAGGGCCAATTGCTCGGGGGTGGTGAGCAGGATGTCCGGCGGGCGCTCGATCTGGCGGCTGCGCTTGTGCGCCGGGGTGTCGCCGGTGCGGGTCTCGATGCGGATGGGCAGCCCGAGGCCGCTCACCGGCGCGTCGAGGTTGCGGGCGATGTCGACCGCGAGCGCCTTCAGGGGCGAGATGTAGAGCGTGTGCAGGCCGCCCTTGGCGGATGTCTTCCGGCCGGCCAGGTCGACCAGGGTCGGCAGGAAGCCCGCCAGGGTCTTGCCGGCGCCGGTGGGCGCCACGAGGAGCGCCGAGCGCCCCGCCTGCGCGGCACCGAGCAGGTCGAGTTGGTGCCGGCGGGGCTCCCAGCCGCGCGAGGCGAACCAGTCGAGGAAGGCGGGCGGCAAGGTGGGCGGCAAGGCGGGGGAGGACGCGGGCACGGTCCCCTACTTAGCGCGCTCGGCCGGGAAGAGGACGCCGGTCCGCCCTCGCTGTGCGCCGACGGGCCCTTACCGGTTGTGCGCCGCGCGGCGAGACGTCATCACACTCGGGCCGACTTGTCGGACCGCCCGACCGGCGAGGAGACGCGTCCCGTGGCCCTCGAATGCACGCCATCCATCACGATCGACGATGCGGAGCTGGAGGAGAGCTTCGTGCGCGCCTCGGGGCCGGGCGGCCAGAACGTCAACAAGGTCGCGACGGCGGTGCAGCTGCGCTTCGACGTGCGCCGCTCGCCCTCGCTGCCGAACGCCGTCGCCATCCGGCTGATGGCGCTCGCCGGGCGGCGGCTCACGGCCGACGGCGTCCTCGTCATCACGGCCCAGGCCCACCGCACCCAGGAGCGCAACCGGGCGGAGGCGCGCGAGCGTCTGGCCGACCTCGTGCGCGAGGCGGCGGTGCCGCCGAAGGTCCGGCGCCCGACGCGCCCGACGCTCGCCTCCAAGACCCGCCGCCTCGATGCCAAGAAGAACCGCGGCGCGGTCAAGCGCCTGCGCGTGCGCCACGGGGACTCGGACTGAGCGAGGGCGCCCCGCACGGCGCTGACGATCGATTCAGCACGGCGGAGGAATCCGGCGGCTCGGCCGCGCGCGGCCGGGCGATGCGCGCGGGCCGTTAAGCGGGCGCGGCGATGCTCGACCTCACGCGAGCCCCGGCATCAGACCGGGGCCGCCGACAGGGACGTGCGAGCGATGAAGTGGGCGTGGTGGAGGGCGGCCGTGCGCGGCGGCGCGCTGGCGGCCGGCTGCGTGGGCGTGATGATCGTGGCGGGCGGGCGCCCGGCGGACGCGGTGGTGCTGCGCCCCGGCCTCGAACCGGCCGCCGAGGGGCCGGAAGAGCCGCCGCCGCCGGCGCGTCCGGCGGTGCGGGTGATCCTCGACACCCCCTGGACCCACGCCAGCCGGACGCTCGCCGACGAGGCGGCCAGGGAGGCCGCAACGCGGGCCGCGGCCGTGACCGGCGGTGCCGGGTTCAGCGGTTGGCGGTGACGGCGGGGCCGATCGCGCGGCCGAGCGACACCCAGGGGCCGGCATCCTGCGCCTCACGCTTGATAAAGACGTAGCCGGTGCGCTGCCAGGGCAGGACGGCCGAGGTCTTGTTGTCGAGGATCAGGTCGCCGCGGTCGGTGCGCAGCATCAGCACGGCGTGGCCCTCGCCCTTCTCGTCGATCACCACCGTCATGCGCATCGCCCGTCGCGGCAGCCCGCTCTGGGCCAGCAGCTTGCGCTTGAGCAGCTGGAAGTCCTCGCAATCGCCCGAGCCGTCCTCCGCGAGGTCCCAGCGGTCCGGCACGCCCCAATGCTCCTGGTCGGTGACCGGGCGCTTGCTGCCGTTCACCGCGCGGTTGACCGAGACGACCGTCTGCCAGAGGCGGGGCGTCAGCGTGACCACTTCCGGCTCGGAGGCGTCCACCGCGCATTCGGCCGGGTAGCGGCGGCAGAACTCGGTCCAGGCGATGACGGGCTTGGCCTCGCCGGTGATCGCCGCCGGCTGGGCCACGGTGCCGAGGGAGGCCAGGGTCTGGGCGACGGCCTGGCCGGCCGCCGGCAGGAGGGCACCGGCCCCGAGCGCCAGCACCGCGATGCCCGACTGAACGAGCCTCCGGATCCCGCTGCCCTGCCGCATCTGCCCGCCCCGTTAAGCTTCCGTTAAGAAGTCGTGACACGGAAGCGGGGCCGCAGCAACGCGGGAGTAAATAATCGGTTAACGGGGGTCGCAGAGGGCGGTGGATGGCCGGCCCGGCGCCGGATCGCGGCCGGCGAATCCGTCGCCGTGCCGCGCGGGGCGGCTCAGCCGCCCGTCGTGCTCATGTGGCGCGGCACGGCCGGGCGGGCGGCGCGCTCGATGACGAAGTCGTGGCCCTTGGGCTTGCGGGTGATCGCCTCCGCGATGGCGTCGGCCACCAGGGCGTTGTCGGGCGAGGCGCGCAAGGGCGCGCGCAGATCCGCCGCATCCTCCTGGCCCAGGCATAGGTAGAGCCGGCCCGTGCAGGTGAGGCGCACGCGGTTGCAGCTCTCGCAGAAATTGTGGGTGAGCGGCGTGATGAAGCCGAGGCGCCCGCCGGTCTCCTCGACGCGCACGTAGCGCGCCGGCCCGCCGGTGCGGTCGGGCAGGGGGGTGAGCGTGTGGTTCGCCTCCAGCCGCTCGCGCACCACCGAGAGGGGCAGGAACTGGTCGGTGCGGTCGGGCTCGACCTCGCCGAGCGGCATGACCTCGATCAGCGTCAGGTCCATGCCCTCGCCGTGCGCCCAGGCGAGCATCGGGGCGATCTCGTCCTCGTTCACGCCCTTGAGGGCCACGGCGTTGATCTTGACCTTGAGGCCCGCCGCCCGCGCCGCCGCGATCCCGTCGAGGACCACCGGCAGGTCGCCCCGCCGGGTGATGGCCCGGAACTTGTCCGGATCGAGGGTGTCGAGGGAGACGTTGATGCGGCGCACCCCGAGATCGGCCAGCTCGGCGGCGTAGTGCTTGAGCCGGGTGCCGTTCGTAGTGAGGGTCAATTCGTCGAGCGCGCCGCTCGCGAGGTGGCGCGAGAGGCCGCGAAAAAGGTGCATGATGTCGCGCCGCACCAGCGGCTCGCCCCCGGTGATGCGCAGCTTGCGCACCCCGCGCTCCACGAACACGGTGCAGACCCGGTCCAGCTCCTCCAGCGTGAGCAGGTCGCGCTTGGGCAGGAAGGCCATGTCCTCGGCCATGCAGTAGACGCAGCGCAGGTCACAGCGATCCGTCACCGAGACGCGCAGATACGTGATCGCCCGCTGGAACGGGTCGATCAGCGGCGCGGGCCGGACGGGCGCCGGGCGCATCGGAGCGTCGGGGGGACCCCACATGGCGGATCGATTCCTCGGGGCGGCGTCTCGCGGCCGCATCGCGTTCTGCATATGAGGGTTAGCCGGCCCGCGAGCAAGCCGCGCCGCCCGTGGTGCCGGGTTGCTCTCAGGCCGGGGCCGTTCAAGGCGAGGAACCGAGATGGACGAGGACTGGCCGACCGAGATCCGGCTGTCGAAGGACAAGCGCATTCTGCACGTGAGCTTCGCGAGCGGCGCGGCCCACGCGCTCCCGGCCGAGTACCTGCGGGTGGAGAGCCCGTCGGCGGAGGTGCAGGGCCACGCGCCCTCCGAGCGCAAATGGATCGGCGGCAAGCGCGAGGTGCAGATCCTGTCGGTCCAGCCGGTCGGCAACTACGCGGTCCGGCTGGCGTTCGACGACATGCACGATACCGGGATCTTTTCCTGGCAGCTGCTGCGCGAGCTCGGCGCGGAACAGGCCGAGCGCTTCGCGCGCTACGAGGACGAACTGGCCAAGCGCGGCCTTTCTCGCGATCCCAAGCGCCGCACCTGAGCAGCCGCCCCCGATCGCGGGTGCCCGGAATCGAGAAGGGCCGGCTCGCGCCGGCCCTTCCGGGATCCGTCAGGCGATGGCGCGGCGCCTCAGCGCTGCACCACCACCCGGGTGCCGACCTTCGCGCGGGCGTAGAGGTCGATGACGTCGTCGTTGGTCATGCGGATGCAGCCCGACGACACGGCGGTGCCGATCGTCTCCGGTTCGTTCGAGCCGTGGATGCGGTAGAGCGTGCCGCCGAGATACATGGCGCGGGCGCCGAGCGGGTTCTCGGGGCCGCCCTTCATGTAGCGCGGCAGGTCGGGCCGGCGGCGCAGCATCTGCGACGGCGGGCGCCAATCCGGCCACTCGCGCTTCATGGTGATGCTCTGCTGGCCGCCCCAGGTGAAGCCCGGCCGGCCGACGCCGATGCCGTAGCGCAGCGCCTGGCCGCCGCCCATCACGTAGTAGAGCCGCCGCTCGCTCGTGGAGACCACGATGGTGCCGGGGCCGTAGGGGCCGGCATACGCCACGGTCTCGCGGGCGATCGGGCTGAGCTTCGGCACGGTGGCGTCGAGCGGATCGGCGGCCGTGGCGGCGGAGGAGGGGCGCACCGTCATGGTGAGCCCCTGGGAGAGCGGCTGGCGGGTGAGCGGGTCGATCTCGTAGGCGGCGGCGGGAGCCGCCCACGCTGCGACGGCGCTGACGAGCCCGACGAGTGCGGGAGCGAAGCGGCGCATGAAGGCCTCTTGGGAGACGGTCGGTGGGGTGGGAATCGATGCGTGAAGCACTGCCGCGCATCGTGCGGCGGAACCAATGGCCAAGCCGTAAACGCCACCGTCGCAAAGCCAAGCTTAAAACGGCCGAGCTTGTGCGGTTGCGAAGAGCCGTTGTCCGAGGGTCACACTGATGCGGGCGGGTGACGGGCGAGCGCCGGACTCAGCCCTCGCCCGGCGCGGCGCCCGAGAGGCGGCGGGCGATCTGCTCCACCCGCTCGGCGGCGCGGCCGAGCCCTTCGGCGAGGCGGCTCTCGGCGGCGAGGCGGGCCTGCGCGGCGCCGTCCGCGGCCTCGCGCTGCGCCGCGATCTCGCGCTCCAGCGCCTCGATCCGACGCCGGGTCTCGGCGAGTTCGTCCGAGAGGGTGAGCGCCGCCATCACGTGCAGGCGCATGTCGCCGATCTCGCCGAAGGCCTTGCGCATCTCGTCGATGCGGGCGTCGAAGCCGCGCGCCAGATCCTCGAGATGGCGCTCCTCGCCCTCGCCGCAGGCCATCCGATAGCTCTTGCCGGCGATGCTCACCGTCACCTGAGGCATGTCCAACTCCCGACGCAACATCACCATCATTCGCCGACGTGGTGACCGGCTCGGCGGCGAAAACGATGCGAGAACAAGATCCCGAGCCGACTCGCCCGAGGCGATCCGGCTCGGACCGCGGACGGTCCGCCGATCACTCTCCGGCCCGGCCGGCGGGTTCGCCGCGGGTCAGCACACCCTCGACGGTGCCGATGGCCTGGCCCAGCCGCCGCTCGACCTCCTCGACCGTCGCCTCCGCCTCCGAGAGCCGCACGCGGGTGCCGTCGAGTTCGGCCGCCAGCCGGGCACGGTCCTGCTGCATCAGGTCGAGTTCGGCTTCGAGGTCGCCGCGGCTGCGCTCGGCATCGAGCCGCCGGGCCACCGCGGCTTCGAGCAGGGCGACAGTCGCTTCGAGCCGGCGCAGCGCATCCTCCACCGCTGCCGTCATCGTCCACCCCCACGCCGGATACGCCAACCCGAATCGTAGCCGCAGCCGTCCGCTCCCGCAATCGCCCCGCGGGTTTGACAGGCTAGACCGTCATGTTTAGGAAGCCCGCGCTCGCGCCGGGCCATGTCGGCCCGCGCCACGCCGCAGAACCCGGGTTGCCGTGACGTCTCCCGCCTCCTTCGCCCGCGCCGTCCCGTCAGGGCCGACCGGCGCGTGCGGGATGGCCGACCCGGGCCCGGCGCCTCATATCACCCCTCATCCTTCATCCAGGACGGCGCACGCCCGTGCGGCGGCGCGCGCGTCCCTCAGCCGGAACCGGGGGTTCGATGCTCCCGCTTCCTCTCGGGAGTCATCGTCATGACGGTCAAGGTCGCCATCAACGGCTTCGGACGCATCGGCCGCAACGTGCTGCGGGCCATCAAGGAAGCCGGCCGCACGGACATCGAGGTGGTGGCCATCAACGATCTCGGCCCGGTCGAGACCAACGCCCACCTGCTGCGCTTCGATTCCGTGCACGGCCGCTTCCCCGGTGAGGTCACGATCGAGGGCGACGCCATCGTGGTCGACGGCCAGCGCATCCGCGTCACCGCGGTCCGGAACCCGGCGGAACTGCCCCATCGCGAGCTCGGCGTCGACATCGCGCTGGAATGCACCGGCATCTTCACGGCGCGCGACAAGGCCAAGGCCCATCTCGACGCGGGCGCCAAGCGCGTCATCGTCTCGGCGCCGGCCGACGGGGCCGACCTCACGGTGGTGTACGGCGTCAACCACGACAAGCTGACCGCCGACCACCTCGTGATCTCGAACGCCTCCTGCACCACCAACTGCCTCGCGCCGGTGGCCAAGGTGCTCAACGACGCGGTCGGCATCGAGCGCGGCTTCATGACCACGATCCACTCCTACACCAACGACCAGCCGTCGCTGGACCAGATGCACAAGGATCTCTACCGGGCGCGCGCCGCCGCGCTCTCGATGATCCCGACCTCGACGGGCGCCGCCAAGGCGGTGGGCCTCGTGCTGCCGGAGCTGAACGGCAAGCTCGACGGCACGGCGATCCGGGTGCCGACCCCGAACGTCTCGGTGGTGGACTTCAAGTTCGTGGCCAAGCGCGCGACCTCGGTCTCCGAGATCAACGAGGCGATCAAGGCGGCGGCGAACGGGCCGCTCAAGGGCGTGCTCGGCTACACCGAGGCCCCCAACGTCTCGATCGACTTCAACCACGACCCGCATTCCTCGACCTTCCACATCGACCAGACCAAGGTGTTGGACGGGACCTTCGTGCGGGTGCTGTCCTGGTACGACAACGAGTGGGGCTTCTCGAACCGCATGGCCGACACGGCGGTGGCCATGGCGAAGCTGATCTGAGGCGGTTTCCGGCCGCGGCCCCTCCTGCCCGGGAGGGAGTCCGCGGCCGCGACCGACGGATCGCGCCCCCATCACCAGACACCCGCGCCGGCTCGTGGCGCGAGGCCGAGGAGCCGCCATGATCGACGCGACGGACGCCAACCGCTCCCCGCAGGGCACCAATGCGGGCTCGCTCACGGGCACGACCTCCGGCACCATGCCGGTGCCCGCGGGCCCGCCTCCGCTGCCGACCCCCGCCGAGCCGGCCCGCCCGGCGGCGAGCGCCGCGACCGCCGCTCCGGGCCTGCCCCAGACCGTGATCGACCAGCTCGCGCGCATCGAGGACAAGGCCTCGCGCATCGAGGACAAGTACGCCCGCTCGGAGTCGCTGCTCGCCCGCGTCGAGGACCGGGTCGAGGAGGCCGGCACCCGCATGAACGAGGCGGCGCGGCAATCCGACCTCGCGGCGCTCCGCAGCGAGGTGCGGGCCGTCTCCGAGCGCACCCGGCGCCTGCCCGGCTTCGGCGTGCTGCTCCTCACCGCTCTCATCACCGCGGTGCTGACGGTGGCGCTCACCCTCGCGGCCCAGCACCTGAACCTGCTCTCCCTGCTGCCGCCGCGCTGACCTCCCGACCAGAAGGCCGATGCCGATGACCCGTTTCCGCACCCTCGACGATGCCGGCGCGCTCCAGGGCAAGCGCGTGCTCGTGCGCGTCGACCTCAACGTTCCGATGGACAACGGCCGCGTCACCGACGCGACCCGCATCACCCGCGTGCTGCCGACGATCCGCGAGGTCGCCGAGGCCGGCGGGCGCGTGGTGCTGCTCGCGCATTTCGGCCGCCCGAAGGGCAAGCCGAACGACGCGGAATCGCTGCGCCCGGTCGCCGAGGCGGTGCAGCGGGAACTCGGCCGCCCGGTCGCCTTCGCGACGGACTGCATCGGCGAGACCGCCGCCGCGGCCGTCGCGCGGCTGCGCGACGGCGAGGTGGTGATGCTGGAAAACACCCGCTTCCACGCGGGCGAGGAGAAGAACGACCCGGACTTCGTGCGGGCGCTCGCCGCCAACGGCGACGTCTACGTGAACGAGGCCTTCTCGGCCTCGCACCGGGCGCACGCCTCGACCGAGGGTCTCGCCCACGTCCTGCCGGCCTATGCGGGGCGCCTGATGCAGGCGGAGATCGAGGCGCTCTCGAAGGGGCTGGAGGCGCCGGCCCGGCCGGTGCTCGCCATCGTGGGCGGCTCCAAGGTCTCGACCAAGATCGACCTGCTGCTGAACCTCGTGGCCAAGGTCGACGCGCTGGTGATCGGCGGCGGCATGGCCAACACCTTCGTGCACGCCACCGGGCTCGGGGTCGGCAAGTCGCTCTGCGAGAAGGACCTCGCCGGGACGGCGCTGCGGATCATCGAGGCGGCGCGCGAGACGAACTGCGCGATCATCCTGCCGGTGGACGCCGTGGTGGCGGAGGAGTTCAAGGCGGGCGCGCCCCACCACACCTACGGCATCGACGCGATCCCCGAGGCCGGGATGATCCTCGACATCGGCAGCCAGTCGGTGGAGCGGATCGCCGCGGCGCTCAACGACGCCAGGACGCTGGTCTGGAACGGCCCGGTCGGCGCCTTCGAGTACCCGCCCTTCGACCAGGGCACGGTGGCGGCGGCCCGCCACGCGGCCGAGCGCACCCGGGCCGGCACGCTCGTCTCGGTGGCGGGCGGCGGCGACACGGTGGCGGCGCTCAACCATGCCGGGGTCGCGGGCGACTTCACCTACGTGTCGACGGCGGGCGGCGCCTTCCTCGAATGGCTGGAAGGCAAGCCGCTGCCGGGCGTCGACGCGCTGCGCATCAAAGCGTGAGGCGTCCCGGCGGCGCAGGACGGCGCCGCCCCGTTCGCCTATAATCGCAACCACACGAGTTCGTCGGAGGGTAAGATGGCGCGCATCACGCTGAGGCAGCTTCTGGATCACGCCGCCGAGCACGGCTACGGCGTGCCGGCCTTCAACATCAACAACATGGAGCAGGGCCTCGCCATCATGGCGGCGGCGGACGCCTGCGACGCGCCCGTCATCCTGCAGGCCAGCCGCGGCGCGCGCGCCTACGCCAACGACGTCGTGCTGGCCAAGCTGATCGACGGGCTGGTGGAGATCTATCCCCACATCCCGGTCTGCATGCATCTCGACCACGGGAACAACGAGGCGACCTGCGCCACGGCGATCCAGTACGGCTTCACCTCGGTGATGATGGACGGCTCGCTCAAGGCCGACGGCAAGACCCCGGCGGACTACGCCTACAACGTCGAGATCACCCGCAAGGTGACCGAGATGGCGCACTGGGCCGGCGTGTCGGTGGAGGGCGAGCTCGGGGTGCTCGGCTCGCTGGAGAGCGGGCAGGGCGAGGCCGAGGACGGCCATGGCGCGGAGGGGACTCTGTCCCACGACCAGCTCCTCACCGACCCGGCCGAGGCGGAAAAGTTCGTCGCGGCCACCAAGGTCGACGCGCTCGCGGTGGCGATGGGCACCTCGCACGGCGCCTACAAGTTCACCCGCAAGCCCGACGGCGCCGTGCTGGCGATGAACGTGATCGAGGAGATCCACCGCCGCCTGCCGAACACGCACCTCGTGATGCACGGCTCGTCCTCGGTGCCGCAGGACCTGCAGGACATCATCAACCAGTACGGCGGCGAGATGAAGCCGACCTGGGGCGTGCCCGTCGAAGAGATTCAGCGCGGCATCAAGCACGGCGTGCGCAAGATCAACATCGACACCGACAACCGGATGGCGATGACCGGCCAGATCCGCAAGATCCTGACCGAGAACAAGGCCGAGTTCGACCCGCGCAAGTACCTCAAGCCCGCCATGGAGGCGATGACGAAGCTGTGCAAGCAGCGCTTCGAGGAGTTCGGGACCGCGGGCAATGCCGGCAAGGTCCGGCCGGTCGCGCTGTCCGAGATGGCCAAGCGCTACGCCGCCGGCAAGCTCGACCCGTCCTTCGGCGCCACCAAGCAGGCGGCGGAGTAAGGGCTGCGGCCGGGGCGCCGCCCCGGCCTCGCCAATCGCGGCGCCGCCTGAGCGTCCCACGGGGCGGACGGTCCGGCGACCGCCCGTCCGTCTTCGTTCGAGAGCAGACCTCAGCGCCCGCATGGCAGAGTCCAAAGCCCCGCCGACCCGCCTGATCCTCGTCTCCGGGCCCGATGCGGCGCCCGACCTCGCGCCGCGCCTCGCGGCGGCCTGCGCGGCCGGCGACGTCGCGGCGGTGATCCTGCACTTCGCCCCGGCCGACGAGCGCAGCCTCGTCAACCGGGTCAAGGCGCTCGCCCCCGCTGCCCAGGCTGTCGGCGCCGCGGTGGTGGTCGCCTGTGCGGGGGAGGGGATCGATCTCGTCTCGGTCGCCGCCCGGGGCGGGGCGGACGGCATCCACGCCGAGGGCGGCGACCTCGCCGCGTTGCGCGAGCGCCTGCGCGACGGCCGCATCCTCGGCACGGGCGGCCTCGCCGCCCGCCACGACGCGATGGAGGCCGGCGAGGCCGGCGTCGACTACGTGCTGTTCGGGGACCTGCCCGACACCGCGCCCAGGACAGTACAGGAGCGCGCCGAGTGGTGGGCCGAGATCTTCGAGACGCCCTGCGTGGCGCTGGCGCGCAGCCTCGACGCGGTGGCGGATCTCGCCGCGACCGGAGCGGAGTTCGTGGCCCTGGACGCGGCCCTGTGGGACGGGCCGGACGGCGCCGCAACGGTGGCGGCGGCGCAGGCGCGTCTCACCGACGGCGTCTGAGCGGCGGCGCAACATGGAACGGCACGAGGTCATCAACGCCCTCTCGGGCGGGCGCTACCGGGATTACCTGGAGATCGGCGTCGATCACGGCACCACCTTCAATCGGGTCGCGATCCCGCACAAGCTCGGGATCGACCCGCACTTCAAGGTGCCGCAGGAGCAGATCCTCGGCGAGACCGTCTCGACCACCAGCGACGACTTCTTCCGCACCAACACCCGCCGCTTCGACTGCGTGTTCATCGACGGGCTGCATACCTACGCGCAGTCCCGGCGCGACTTCAGGAACGCGTGGTCCTGCCTGAAGCGGGGCGGCACGGTGATCCTCGACGATTGCTTCCCGGCCGACGACCTCGCGGCGCTGCCCGACCTCGACGCCTGCCTGGCGGGGCGCCGGGAGCGCGGCGCGCCGAACGACCTGACGTGGATGGGCGACGTCTACCGGACAGTGATCTGGCTGCACGATTGCACGGCGCATTCCTTCTCCTTCGTCGAGCCTATGCGCGACGGCATCGTGGTGGTCTGGCCGGGCCGGCGCCGCCGCAGCACCCGCTGGCTGCCCGACGAGGCCGCCATCGCGGCCTGCCCCTACGAGCGGTTCCTGAGCCTGCCCCTGCCGGTGGCGCCGCTGGACGCCCTCGTGCGCGACACCACCCCGCGGGGCCTCCTGTCGTTCCTGCCGTTCGGGGGCCGCGCATGACCAGACCGCATCCGGGTGCCGGGTTGGCCCTCCTGGCCGCGGCGCTGGCCGGGAGCCTCGCCCCGGCGACCGCGCAGACCGAACAGCCCAGGATGCTACCGGGCTCCTCGACGCTGCCGCCCGCCACCGGCTCCACCGATCCGAAGGCCGACATCGCCTACGGCGCCTATCAGCGCGGCTACTACGTGACGGCGTTCCGGGAGGCGACGAAGCGGCTGGAGCGCGCCAAGACCGACGCCGCCGCCATGACGCTGCTCGGCGAGCTCTACAACCAGGGCCTCGGCGTGCGCCAGGATCCCGCCAAGGCGGCGGAATGGTATCGGCTGGCGGCGAATCTCGGCGACCCGCACGCCGCCGCGATCCTCGGCATGATGGCGATCGAGGGCCGCGGCATGGCCAAGGACCCGGCGGCGGGCCGGGCCTGGCTGGAGAAGGCCGCCGCGAAGGGGGAGGCGGGGGCGAGCTACAACCTCGCCCTGATCCTGCTCGCGACCGGCGTGCCCGACGACCTCAAGCGCGCCACCGGCCTGCTGCGGCGGGCGGCGGACCAAGAGTTGGCGGCGGCCCAGCACGCGCTCGGCATCCTCTACCTCAAGGGGCGGGGCGTGCCGAAGGATCCGGCCCAGGCCGCTCAGCTGTTCCGGCGCGCGGCCGACAACGGCGACGTGGCGGGGGAGGTCGAATTCTCGATCCTGCTCTTCAACGGGGAGGGCGTGCCACGGGACGAGGCGCGGGCCGCCCGCTACTTCCGGCACGCCGCGGGCCGGGGCAACGCGGTGGCGCAGAACCGCATCGCCCGCCTCTACGCGGCCGGGCGGGGAGTCCCCAAGAACCTCGTCGAGGCGGCGGCCTGGGACATGGCGGCGGCGGCCCAGGGCCTGAGCGACGCGTGGCTCACCCAGGCGCTCTCGGGGCTGACGCCCGAGGAACGCGCCCGCGCCGAACGCCTTGCCGCCGACCGGATGACGCCTTAAGGCCGCTCACGACCTTCAGAGGGCGGTCCTTTCCCGGCGACGGCGCGCTCCCGCGCCCGCGTCGCGTGCGGCCGCCGAACCCGGGCGCGCCGCATGATCAACTCTCCCCTGATGACCGTGATGGTCGACGCCGTGCGCAAGGCCGCGCGCGGCCTCAAGCGCGATTTCGGCGAAGTCGAGAACCTTCAGGTCTCGCGCAAGGGGCCCGGCAACTTCGTCTCGGCCGCCGACAAGCGGGCGGAGGCGGTGCTGCGCGAGGCGCTGATGAAGGCCCGGCCCGGCTACAGCTTGGTCATGGAGGAGGGCGGCGCCATCGAGGGGCCGGACAAGACCCACACCTGGCACGTCGACCCCCTCGACGGCACCACCAACTTCCTGCACGGCATCCCGCACTTCTGCATCTCGGTGGGGCTGGAGCGCGAGGGCCACATCGTGGCCGGGGTGATCTACGACCCGATCAAGGACGAGCTGTTCATCGCCGAGCGCGGCAAGGGCGCCTTCCTGAACAACCGCCGCCTGCGGGTCTCGGGCCGCAGCGACCTCGCGGACGCGCTGGTGGCCTACGGCTCGCCCTACCTCGGGCGCGGCAACCATCCGCGCCTCCTCAAGGAACTCGGCACCGTGATGGCCGTGACGGGGGGCGTGCGCCGCCAGGGCTCGGCCGCCCTCGACCTCGCCTACGTGGCCTGCGGACGCGTCGACCTCTACTGGGAGCGCGACCTCCAGACCTGGGACCTCGCGGCGGGCCTGATCCTCGTGCGCGAGGCCGGGGGCTTCGCGAGCAGCGCCGACGGCGGCCCGGACGCGCTCGCCGCCCGCTCGGTCGCCTGCGGCAACGAGGGGCTGCACCGCGACCTCATCGCGCTGCTGCGCAAGGCCAACCAGTAGGCGGGCTCCGGCCAAGGGGCTCTGCAAGGGGGCCCTGGCAAGGAGGCTCTGGCAAGGAGGCTCTGGCAAGGGGGGCTCTGGCAAGGGGGGCTCTGGCAAGGGGGGCTCTGGCAAGGGGGCGTGCGATCTGGTCTAACGCCTCCGCTTGGCCCGCGCAGCGACGGAAGAAGGCACCGCATGGATCCGCGCACCCTCACGGCGCTGAAGGAGTCGATCCGCTCGATTCCCGACTACCCGAAGCCCGGCATCGTCTTCCGGGACATCACCACCCTGCTCGGGGACGCGCGCGCCTTCCGGCGCGCCGTGGACGCCCTGGTGCATCCCTTCGCGGGCGGGCGCATCGACCAGGTGGCGGGGATCGAGGCGCGCGGCTTCATCCTGGGCGGCGCCGTGGCCCACCAGCTCTCCTCGGGCTTCGTGCCGATCCGCAAGAAGGGCAAGCTGCCCCACAGCACGGTCTCGATCGCCTACGCGCTCGAATACGGCACCGACGAGATGGAGATCCACTCCGACGCGGTGAAGCCGGGCGACCGGGTGGTGCTGGTGGACGACCTGATCGCCACGGGCGGCACCGCCACGGCGGCGGTCGAGCTGCTGCGCCGGATCGGCGCCGAGGTGGTGGCCGCCTGCTTCGTGATCGACCTGCCCGACCTCGGCGGCGCCGCCAAGCTGCGCGCCCTCGACGTGCCGGTCTGGACGCTGCTGGAGTTCGAGGGACACTGAACCGGCCGGCCCATAGGGGCGACCGGTTCAGGGGAGGAGGACGCCGATGACCGATCTCGCCACCCGCCGGGCCGCCTTCCGGGCGCTGCACGACGCGGGCTGCTTCGTGATGCCGAATCCCTGGGACCTCGGCACCTCCCGCTACCTCGCCGCCCTGGGCTTCCCGGCGCTCGCCACCACGAGTTCGGGTTTCGCCTTCTCGCGTGCGCTGCCGGACACCGATTGGGCGGTGCCGCGCGACGCGATGCTGGGCCACATCGCCGAGATCGCGGCGGCCACGGACCTGCCGGTCAACGCCGACTTCGAGTCCGGCTACGCGCACGACCCGGAGGGCGTCGCCGAGAACGTCGCCCTGTGCGTCGGGACGGGCGTCGCCGGCCTGTCGATCGAGGACGCGACCGGCTCGAAGGACCGGCCGCTCTACGACCTCGACCAGGCGGTGGCGCGCATGCGGGCGGCGCGGCAGGCCATCGACGCCTCGGGGGCGGAGGTGCTGCTCACCGGGCGCTGCGAGGCTTATCTCACCGGCCATCCCGAGCCGCTGCGCGAGGCGATCCATCGCCTCCAGGCCTACGCGGAGGCGGGCGCCGACGTGCTCTACGCCCCCGGGCCGAAGCGCCGCGAGGAGATCCGCGACCTCGTGGCGGCCTTGAGCCCGCGCCCGGTCAACATCCTGATGAGCACCAATCCGGGCCTGCGCGTCGCGGATCTGGCGGAACTCGGCGTGCGCCGCATCAGCGTCGGCTCCTCGCTCGCCCGCGCCGCCTGGACCGGCTTCATCCGGGCGGCCAAGCGCATCGGCGAGGAGGGCAGCTTCGGGGGGTTCGACGGCTCGGTGAGCTTCGCCGAACTCAACGGGTTCTTCCGCAAGGATCTGGAGGCCAGGGAGGCGCGCGACGGCGGCGCGGGCACCCCGTGAGCCAGGCGATCGATCCCGCCACCGGGCTGCCCATCGGCGCCCCCGTCGTGCCGGCGGATCCGGCGCCGCGACCGGAGCGCATCGCGCTCGCGGGCCGGCACGTCACCCTGGCGCCCCTCGACGCGGCGGCCCATGCCGCCCTCGCGGACGGCGCCGTCGGGCCCGGCAGCGAGGCCCTGTGGCAGTACATGCCGCGCGGGCCTTTTCCGGATGCGGCCGCCTTCGCGGCCTACCTCGACACCTGCGCGGCCTCGCCCGACCCGCTGTTCTACGCCATCCTCGATGCCCAGTCGGGCGCCGCGCTCGGGCACGCGGCCCTCATGCGGATCGACCCGGCCAACCGGGTGATCGAGGTCGGCAACATCCTCTACACGCCGGCGCTCCAGCGCAGCCCCGGGGCCACGGAGGCGATGCGGCTCCTGGCGGGCTACGTCTTCGACACCCTCGGCTACCGGCGCTACGAGTGGAAGTGCAACGCGCTGAACACGCCCTCGCGCATCGCCGCCGGCCGCCTTGGCTTCGCCTTCGAAGGCATCTTCCGGCAGGCGATGATCGTGAAGGGGCGCAACCGCGACACCGCGTGGTTCTCGCTCCTCGATACGGAATGGCCGCAGGTGCGGCAGGCCTACGACCGCTGGCTCGCGCCCGGCAACCACGGCCCGGATGGCGGCCAGCGCCTGCGCCTCTCCGCCCTCACCGCGCCGCGCATCCCCGGCGAGACCCTGCGCCGGGCGACGCGCGCGGACGCGAAGGTCCTCGGCGCCCTGCAGGAGACCGCCTACACGCCGAACCGGGCGCTGCTCGGCGTCGAGCCGCTGCCGCTCCTCACGCGCCCCGAGGACCTGATCGACGCGCACGAGGTCTGGCTCCTGGAGGAGGGGGGCGGCCTCGCCGGGGCGCTGGTCCTCGATCCCGAGCCGGACCACCTGCTGCTCTGGAGCATCGCGGTGGCGCCGGACCGGCAGGGGCAGGGGCTCGGCGCCCGCCTGCTCGCCGCGGTCGAGGAGCGCGCGAAGCATCTCGACCTCGCCGATCTGCGCCTCTACACGGGGGAGAAGCTCGCGCGCACCATCGGCTGGTATGCGCGCCACGGCTGGACGACGGAGCGGGTCGAGGCCCGGCCGGACCGCCGCCTGGTGCACATGACCAAGCGCGTCGCGTGACGGGCCAACCGGGAGGGTGAGCGCATGGTGGGACGTCTCGCGGGCAAGAGCGCCGTCGTGACGGCGGCGGGACAGGGGATCGGGCGCGCGATCGCGGAGGCTTTTCTCGCCGAGGGCGCCCGGGTGCTGGCCACCGACCTCGACCGGGCCAAGCTCGACGGGCTCGCGGGCGCCGAGACGGCCGCCCTCGACGTGCGCTCGGACGAGGCCGTGGCCGCCTGCCTGCGCGCCGCGGGCGCGGTCGACATCCTCGTCAACGCCGCGGGCTTCGTGCACCACAACACCGTGCTCGACTGCTCGGATGCCGACTGGGACTTCGCCTTCGACCTCAACGTGAAGTCGATGCACCGCACGATCCGCCACGCCCTGCCCGGGATGCTGGAGCGCGGCAGCGGCTCGATCGTCAACATCGCCTCGGCGGTCTCCACGCTCGGGACCGCGCCCAACCGCTACGTCTACGGGGCCACCAAGGCGGCGGTGATCGGCCTGACGATGGCCGTGGCGCGCGACTTCATCCGCCAGGGAATCCGCGCCAACGCGATCTGCCCCGGCACGATCCAGTCGCCCTCCCTCGACGAGCGGATCGCGGCGCTCGCCGCCTCCACCGGCACGACCGAGGCGGCGGCGCGCCAAGCCTTCGTCGACCGCCAGCCGATGGGGCGCCTCGGCACCGTCGAGGAGGTGGCCGCGCTCGCGGTCTACCTCGCCTCGGACGAGTCGCGCTTCACCACCGGCCACACCCACCTCGTCGACGGCGGCTTCGCGCTCTGAGCGGCCCCCTCGGGAGACTTCGATGCACATCCTGATTCTCGGTGCGGCCGGCATGGTCGGCCGCAAGCTCCTGGCCCGGCTGGCGCAGGACGGACAGCTCGGCGGCACGGCGATCACCCGCCTGACGCTCCACGACGTCGTGCCTCCCGAGGCCCCGCCGGTGCGCGTGCCGGTCTCGCTCTCGGCCTCGGATTTCTCGCTCCCCGGCGAGGCGGAGCGGCTGGTGGCCGGGCGGCCGGACGTGATCTTCCACCTCGCCGCCATCGTGTCGGGCGAGGCGGAGGCCGATTTCGACAAGGGCTACCGCATCAACCTCGACGGCACCCGCCGGCTCTACGACGCCGTGCGGGCGATCGGCGACGGCTACCGGCCGCGCCTCGTCTTCACCTCCTCGATCGCGGTGTTCGGCGCACCCATGCCCGAGCCCATCGGCGACGAGTACCTGACGGCGCCGCTCACCAGCTACGGCACCCAGAAGGCGATCGGCGAACTGCTGCTGTCGGACTACACCCGCCGGGGCATCTTCGACGGCGTCGGCATCCGCCTGCCGACGATCTGCGTGCGGCCGGGCAAGCCCAACAAGGCGGCGTCGGGCTTCTTCTCCGGCATCATCCGCGAGCCCCTGGCCGGGCAGGAGGCGGTGCTGCCGGTCTCCGATACGGTCCGCCACTGGCACGCCTCGCCGCGCGCCGCGGTGGGCTTCCTCATCCACGCCGCGACGATCGACGGCGCGCGCCTGGGCGACCGGCGCAACCTCACCATGCCGGGCGTCGCCGTGACGGTGGCCGAGCAGATCGAGGCCCTGCGCCGCATCGCGGGCGAGGCCGTGGTCGCCCGCATCCGCCGCGAGCCGGACCCGACCATCGAGCGCATCGTGGCCGGCTGGCCCCGCGCCTTCGATGCGCGCCGGGCCACCGAACTCGGCTTCACGGCGGAGCCCGATTTCGAGAGCATCATCCAGGCCCATATCGAGGACGAGCTGGGCGGGCGCATCGCCGCCTGACGCCCGCGACCTCGGGTGACCACCCTGCCGGGCTCACTTCCCTTTTGGGCGACCGCCCTGCCGGGCTCACTTCCCTTTTGGGCGACCGCCCTGCCGGGCTCACGCCGAGGTTGCGATGCGGCGCGATCCGGGTGACCCTTGGGCGCGCCCGGCCGGGCCGGCGCGACAGGGGAGGGCACGATGGCGGGACGGCTCGTGGTCCTGGGCGGCGGCTTCGCGGGCCTGTGGGCCGCCGCCGCTGCCGCGCGCTTGGCGGACGAGCGAGGCGGCAGCCTCGCGATCACCCTCGTGGCACCCGATCCGTTCCACACCATCCGGGTGCGCTGCTACGAGCCGGACCTCGACGGCCTGCGCGTCCCGCTCGACGACGTGCTCGGGCCGATCGGCGTTGCACGGGTGCAGGCGCGGGCGGAAGACATCGATCCGGCCCGCCGCACGGTCGCGCTCGCCGGCGCCGACGATCTTCCCTACGACCGCCTCGTGCTGGCGACTGGGAGCGCGCTCGCCCGGCCGCAATGCCCCAGCGCCGAGACGATGCTCGACGTCGACACCTTCGAGGGCGCCGCGCGGCTCGACCGGCACCTGCGCGACCTCGCCGCAAGCGAGCCGCGGCCCGGCCGCGCCACCGCACTGGTGATCGGAGCGGGTCTCGTCGGGATCGAGGCCGCCTGCGAGTTGCCCGCCCGGCTGCGGAATCTCGCCTCGCCCGGCGACCCCGTGCGGGTCGTGCTCATCGAGCGCGGCGCGGAGCCCGGCGCCGACATGGGCGCGGCCCGGCCGGCGATCGGGCAAGCGCTCGCTGCGGCGGGCGTGGAGGTGCGCCCGCACGCCGCCGTGGCCGCCGTGGAGCCCGACGGCGTGCGTCTCGCGGACGGGTCCCGGATCGCCGCCGCCACGGTCCTGTGCGCGACGGGCCAGCGGGCGAGCCGGCTCGCCGCGGCGCTGCCGGTCGCACACGACGCCCTCGGCCGGGTTCCGGTCGACGCCTTCCTGCAGGTCGAGGGTCTGGCCGGCCTCTACGCCGCCGGGGACGTGGCGTGGGCGACGGCGGACGAGGCCGGCCACGCCACCGTGATGTCCTGCCAGCACGCGCGTCCGATGGGCCGGCTCGCCGGGCACAACGCCGCCTGCGACCTCCTCGGCTGCCCCGAGGCGCGCGTCGCCTTCACGGCGCCGGACTACGTCACGGTCCTCGATCTCGGGGATTGGGGCGCGGCCTACACGGCGGGGTGGGACCGGGACACGCTGGTGGCCTCCGGCCCGGAGGCGAAGGCGACCAAGCGCACCATCAACCGGGCGCGGATCGTCCCCCCGCGGGGCGACCGCGCCGCGATCCTCGCCGCCGCGGCGCCGGTGCTCCAGGCCCGCCCGATCCTGCGGCCGTCGTGACGGGATCGGGAGGGAGGGGAGACGTGGCGGACAGGCAGCACCGGGCAGCGCAGCACCGCTCCGCCATGCCCGGCATCGAGATCGTCTCGATCATCTCCGACCGGTCGTTTCCTCGGCACGCCCACGACCAGTTCGGCATCGGCCTCCTGATCGGCGGCGCCCATCGCTCGTGGAGCGGGATCGGCCACGTCGAGGCTGGCCCAGGCGACGTCATCACGGTCAATCCCGGCGAGATGCACGACGGCGATCCCATCCGGGGCCGCGCGCGGTCCTGGCGGATGCTCTACCTCGACCCCGCCGTCGTCGATCAGGCCGCGCGCGAGGACCTGCGGGGCGAGGTGGCGATCACCCGCCCGGTCCTGAGCGATTCCGTCCTGGCGGACCGCTTCGCGCAGCTCTTCGCCGCTCTGACCGCGCCGAGGCCCGATGCCCTCGGCGTGGAGGAGGGCCTCGTGCGGACGCTGTCCCATCTCCTGGCCCGCTACGGCGGCCGCCCACTGCCGAACCCCGGCCCGCCGCCCTCGGTGACCCGCGCCCTGCGGCGCCTGACCGAAGCCCCCGAGCAGCCGATCACGCTCGCGGACCTCGCCGCCCTCTCGGGGGTGAGCCGCTTCCAGCTCCTGCGGGGCTTCGCCCGGACCGTCGGCGTCACGCCGCACGCCTACCTGCTTCAGCAGAGGGTGCGCGCGGCCCGGCGGCTGCTCGCCGCCGGCCGGCGCCCCGCCGAGGCGGCGGCCGAGGCCGGCTTCGCGGATCAGAGTCACCTCACCCGGGCCTTCGTTCGCCAGTTCGGCGTCACGCCGGCCCGCTACCGCGCCGCCGTAGCCCGCGGATAGCGCCGCAATCGCGTTCAAGACCGCTCCCCCGGAACGGCGCCAGGATGGCGGCCATCTCACGGAGGGAAGCATCCATGCGGTCGGGCTACATCCACGGCTACGAGGACGCGGAGCGCGCGCGTCTGAACCACCAGGCCCTGTCGTTGGAGGCCCTGCTTCACCACGACACCGCCTATCCGGCCGGCAGTGCGGTCCTGGAGGCGGGATGCGGGGTCGGCGCGCAGACGGTGCCCCTGGTCCGCAACAGCCCCGGGGCGCGGATCACCTGCCTGGACATCGCGCCGGCCTCGCTGGCCGGCGCCGAAGCCCGCCTGCGGGCGGAGGGCCTGCCCCTGCCGGAGTTACGGCACGGCGATGTCGGGGCCTTGCCCTTCCCGCAGGCCAGCTTCGACCACGTCTTCGTCTGCTTCGTGCTGGAGCACGTGCGCGATCCGGCGGCGGTCCTGGAGGAGTTGCTGCGGGTGCTGCGGCCGGGCGGGAGCCTGACCGTCATCGAGGGCGACCACGGCTCCGCCCTGTTCCATCCCGAGGATCCGGCCGCCCGCCACGCCATCCGCTGTCAGGTGGCCCTGCAGCGGGCGGCCGGCGGAGATGCGGAGATCGGGCGCCGCCTCCATCCGCTGCTCGCCGCGGCGGGCTTCCGGAACCTGCGCGTCTCGCCCCGTCAGGTCTACGTGGATGCCGGCCGGCCCGATCTGGCGGATCGGCTTCATCCGCCGGACCTTCACCGCCATGGTGGCCGGCGTGCGGAGCGATGCGATCCGGGCCGGGCTGAGCGATGCCGGCGCCTTCGACGCGGGCATCCGGGCGCTGCTGCGCACGGCGGAGCCGGACGGGGTGTTCTGCTACACGTTCTTCAAGGCGACGGCCGTCAAACGATGAGGCGCCCGACGGGCGCGGGGCCGGCCCGCATCGCTCACGCCGGAATCCGCACCGTGGCCCTCAGGCCCCCGAGCGGGCTGTCGTGCAGCGAGACGTCGCCGCCGTGGGTGCGGGCGATGTCGAGGGCGATGGCGAGACCGAGGCCGGAGCCGCCCGCGTCCTGGCGGGCGTCGTCCAGGCGCACGAAGGGCTTGAACACCTCCTCGCGCTGCTCGGGCGGGATGCCCGGGCCGTCGTCGTCGATCGAGACGGCGAGCCAGCTGCGCTCCTGCCGGGCGGTGATCGCGATGGTCTCGCCGTAGCGGGCGGCATTGGCCGCGAGGTTGAACAGGCAGCGGCGGAAGGCGTCCGGCCGCACCGTCACGGTCGGGGGGGCCGCCACCGCGACCTCGCTGACGTGGCCGCCGAGCCGCTCGACGTCGGTGCGCAGGTCCTCCAGCAGCGCCCGGAGGTCGACCGGGGAGGCCTGCTCCCCGGAATCGCCCCGCGCGAAGGCCAGGTAGGCCTCCAGCATCCGGCTCATCTCGTCGACGTCCCGGCGCAGGTCGTCGATCTCGGCGGTCTGTTCGAGCAGCGCGAGCGAGAGGCGGAAGCGGGTGATGATGGTGCGCAGGTCGTGGCTGACCCCGTTCAGCATCGTGGTGCGCTGCTCCATCGCCTTTTCGATGCGCCGCTTCATCTCGATGAAGGCGTGGCCGGCCTTGCGCACCTCGCGGGCGCCTCGGGGGCGGAACTCGACCTCGCGGCCCTTGCCGAAGCTCTCGGCCACGTCGGCCAGCCGCAGGATCGGGCGGATCTGGTTGCGCAGGAAAAGGATCGCGACGCCGAGCAGCACCAGCGAGGTGCCGCCCATCCAGAGCAGGAAGATGTGCGAGTTCGACGCGTAGGCCTGGCTGCGCCGGGCGATCACCCGCATCACCCCGCCCGGGATCTCGACCCGGATCTCGATCAGGCTGGAGCGTCCGACGGTGTCGATCCAGAAGGGCCGGTTGATCTGGCGGCGGATCTCGTCCGAGAGGGCCTCGTCGAGGAGCGAGAAGAACGGCCGCGGCCCCGCCGACGGCACCTTGGCGCCCTCCAGGATGTCGATGTCGAGGTTCAGGCGCTCGCCCGCGATCCGCTGCAGCGTGGCCGCGTCCCGGTCCTGCGGGTAGCTCTCGTAGATGTCGATCAGGGCCGCGACGTCCGCCGTCACCGCCGCCGAGAGCCGCTTCGTCACGAGCTGCCAGTGGCGCTCCATGAACGTGTAGGCGATCACCGATTGCAGCAGCACCACCGGGGCGATGATGATGATGAGCGAGCGGGCGTAGAGGCCCTTCGGCAGCCGGTCGGCCAGCACCCGGCCGATGCGGCGCCACAGCCGCCGCGGATCGAGGCGGGCCGCGACGGGCGGACGGGCGTCGAGCCCGGGCGGCTCCCGCGCCCCCGCGATCGGCCCGGGCGACGCCGCCACGGGCCTAGTCCAGCACGAGGCGGTAGCCCACGCCGCGCACGGTCTGGACGTAGCGGGGATTGGCCGGGTCGTCCTCGACCTTGCGGCGCAGGCGGTTCATCTGCACGTCGATGGTGCGCTCGTTGCCGGCCTCGCTGCCGCCCGCGAGCGCCTCGCGCGCGACGTTGCCGCCCTTGGCGAGCGCCAGGATGGTGAGGATCTCGCGCTCGCGTTCGCTCAGGCGGATCAGCTCGTCGTCGCGGGTGAGCTCCCCCCGCTCGACCCGGAACAGGAACGGCCCGAAGCGCACCGCATCGAGCGGCGCGGAGGGCTCGGCGGACGCGCCGCCGCCGTGGCGCCGCCGCAGGATGTTGGCGAGCCGCAGGATCAGCTCGCGCGGCTCGAAGGGCTTGGGCAGGTAGTCGTCCGCGCCGATCTCCAGCCCGGTCACCCGGTCGCTCGGGTTGGAGCGGGCGGTGAGCATCAGGATCGGCACCTGGGAGGTCAGGCGGATCTGGCGGGCGTAGTCGAACCCGGTCTCGCCCGGCATCATCACGTCGAGGACGAGGGCGTCGAACACGAGGTTGGCGCCCTTGGCCCGGGCCTCGGCGGCGCTCGCCGCCGACGTCACCCGGTAGCCGTGCTCAAAGAGGAAGCGCGAGAGCAGGTCGCGCAGCCGGCGGTCGTCGTCGACGACGAGGATGTGGGGAGCGTGGTCGGGCAGGTCCGCCTGCGCGGCGAGCGCCGCCATCGGCTCAGGCCTCGTCCGCCGCGCGCGGCGGCGCGGCGGCGATGAGCCGGCTCACCCCGGGGCGGTCCGCGGCATCGATCATCGCCAGGAGGAAGCGGCTCGCCGGGTCGCGGGCGGCCGGGCCGGCCTCGGCCAGGGCCCGGCGGACCCGCTCGCCCTGCACCCCGGCGAGCTGCTCGGCGAGTCGGCGCCCACGGGGCGTGCAGGTCAGGAGGCGGTGGCGACGGTCGCTCGTGCCCGCGCGCTGCTCGATGTAGCCGGTCTCGATCAATTCCTTGAGCACGCGGTTCAGGCTCTGCTTCGTGATGCGCAGGATATCGAGGAGTTCGGCGATCGTGAGGCCGGGGTTGCGCTCCACGAAGTGCAGGACGCGGTGATGGGCGCGGCCGAAGCCGTACTCCTCCAGGATGCGGTCGGGATCGGAAACGAAGTCGCGGTAGGCGAAGAACAGGAGTTCGATCAGGTCGTGGGCTTGCCCGGTCTCGGGCAGGGTCTCGTTCGGCGTGTCCTCGTTGGCGGCGTCGGGTGGCTCAGGCGAGATGGGTCGCGTCCGGGCAGCCTGCTTCACCGTCGTCCCCTCTGGTCCGACGAGAGCCGCGCACGGCCCTCGCATTTACGTCAGCCTTGTTGACATATCTCAGCCCCGTTGATACGCGTCAACCCCGCCGACGCAACGAATGAACGTCTGTCGCGGCTGCGAAGACCGAAGGTTGCGAGCCGGCCGCCTGAGCGGAAACGAACCGCATACGAGGATCATCGTCATGTCCGTCATCCCCTTCGACCAGCGTGAGGGTCACATCTGGTTCGACGGCCGCATGGTGCCGTGGGCGGACGCGAAGATTCACGTACTCAGCCACGGGCTGCACTACGGCTCCTGCGTGTTCGAGGGCGAGCGCGCCTATGGCGGCGAGATCTTCAAGTGCACGGAGCATTCCGCGCGCCTGCGCCGCTCGGCCGAACTGCTCGATTTCGAGATCCCCTTCTCGGTGGCCGAGATCGACGCCGCCAAGAAGCTCGTGCTCAAGGAGAGCGGGCTCGCGGACGCCTATCTGCGCCCGGTGGCGTGGCGCGGTTCGGAGATGATGGGCGTCTCGGCTCAGGCCAACACCATCCACCTCGCCATCGCGGCCTGGGAATGGCCGAGCTACTTCGACCCGGCCACCAAGATGAAGGGCATCCGCCTGGACCTCGCCGAGTATCGCCGGCCCGATCCGCGCACCGCGCCCGCCTCCTCGAAGGCGGCGGGGCTCTATATGATCTGCACCATCTCGAAGCACCGGGCCGAGAACAAGGGCTACGCCGACGCCCTGATGCTCGACTGGGAGGACAACGTCGCCGAGTGCACCGGTGCGAACGTGTTCTTCATCCGCGACGGGGCGATCCACACGCCGCTCGCCGACCGGTTCCTCAACGGCATCACCCGGCAGACGGTGATCGAACTCGCCCGCCGCCGCGGCTACGAGGTCATCGAGCGCCGCATCCGGCCCGAGGAGATGGCGGAGTTCTCCGAGTGCTTCATCACCGGCTCCGCCGCCGAGGTGACGCCGGTGTCGGAGATCGGCCCCTACCGGTTCCAGCCCGCCGCCATGACCCGCACGCTGATGGACGATTACAGCGCCGAGGTGCAGCCCCGGGCCCGGGCGGCCTGAGCGACACCGGAGCGCGGGGCCCCGCCCCCGCGTTCCGGAACCCGTGGCGCGTCTCCGGCGTTGACCGCATCGAGAACAATGCGTGAACACAGAGGAGCCGTCATGTCGGCCAGGAAGACCGAACGCCACGATCATGCGGACCCGAAGGGCACCGACGCGTCGAACCGCATCAAGGATCCGAAGGACTGGACCACGGGCGACGAGCCGATGACCGGCGCCCAGGCCTCCTACCTCAAGACGCTTTCGGAAGAGGCGGGGGACGGGAAGGCGTTCGACCCGGATCTCGACAAGGCCGAGGCGTCCGAGCGCATCGACGCCCTGCGCAAAGCAACCGGCAAGGGCTGAGCCGAGGCTGCGCACACGTGAGCCAAGACCAGATCCGCCCTCCCTTTGGGGATCGGGCGGATCTGGCATGTCCCCGGGCCTGCGCACCCGGTCGTTTCGGCCATCGTCTTAACGGATGGTGAGGAGGTTGCGCCGTAGATTACCGCTGGTCGGAGCAGGAGAGCGTCGTGGTCAGCTTTTGGCGGAGCGCCCTTTCGCCACGCCGCTTCCTGAACGACGAATCGGGAGCGACGGCGCTCGAGTACAGCCTCATCGTCGCGCTGATCTTCCTGGTGATCATCGTCGGCATCGGGCTCTACGGCGATTCCGCCCGGAACCTCTACACGAACCTCAGCACGAAGGTCGTGGCCGTCCTCAGCGGATCCTGACGCCAGGGCTTTCCTCTACTCGGCCGCGGCGCCGAGATTGCTCAGGCTCTGCCGGATCTGGGTGGCGAGCGCGTCGGCGAGCGGCAGCGGCTCGGCCGCGCGGTGGCGCATCAGCCCGATGCGGCAGGCGGGCAGGGCGGGAAAGCCCTCGGCGGGGCTGAGCGTGCGCATGCCCGGGCGGAGCGCGCTCTCGGGCAGGACCGAGACGGCAAGGCCCGCCAGGACCGCGGCCCCGACCGCCGTCGAACTCCAGCTCACGAACAGGACGCGGCTCGCCCGGCCGGCGCGCTCCAGCGCGGCGGTCGCGGCGCTGCGCCAGACGCAGTGCGGGCGGCCGAGCGCGAGGGGAAGCGGCGTCTGCGCGTGGACCCGGTGGCGGCTCGACGCGACCCAGAGCAGCGCCTCGGTGCGGATGGTCTCGATGGCGCCGTGCTGGCGGGTCTCGGTGACGATGGCGAGGTCGATATCCCCCTGCGCGATGCGCGAGACCAGCATGTCGGTGGGCTCGCACACCACCGTCACCTCGGCCCGCGGATGGACGCGGGAGAAGCGGGCCAGGATCTCCGGCAGGTAGCGCTCGGCGTAATCGTCCGGCAGGCCGAGCCGCACCCGGCCGGCGAGGTCGCCCTCGTCGAAGGTGGCGAGGCACTCGGTCTGGAGCCGCACGATCCGGCGCGCGTAGTCGAGCAGCCGCTCGCCGTCGTCGGTGAGCCGCACGCCCCGTCCCGCCCGCGAAAAAACCTCGCGGCCGACGCGCTCCTCCAGCCGCCGCATCTGCATCGACACCGCCGACTGGGTCTTGTGGACGAGGTCCGCCGCCCGCGTGAAGGAGCCGCTGTCGGCGATCGCCACCAGGGTGCGCAGCTGGTCGATGTCGAGGGGGTGGACCACGGCGGCCTCTCATCAGCCTTCGTGATGTGACACATCTCAATCATTCGCTCAACGGATCGGTCGAGCGGGGCTATGACGGCGGTGCGGCCGCTCCCTTCGACGGGCGCCGCTGGAGGTCACGATGACGATCGGCTTTGCTCCCTTCGGTGTTCTCTCGCTGGTCCTGCGGGCCGGTCGCGTGGGCGGCCGGATCGTGGCGCAGGCCATCCGCCTGTGGCAGCACCGGCGTGCCGCCCACCGCCTGGCTCACCTCGACGACCGGATGCTGAAGGATCTCGGCCTCACGCGCACCGAGGTGGTCGGCGCCCTCGCGCTCTCGTGGCGGGACGACCCGACCGTGCACCTGGCGGGTCGACGAGGGGTCAAGGCTTGGCGGGGATCCGCGCATCGGGTGGTGAGGGTCGTGGCCCGCGACGGCCGGCGCGTGGAGCGCGGCCTCGCCTGCTGAGGCGATGGCCCTGACGGCGGCGGCAGCGCGGCCTTCCAGGATCCCGACGACCCGGAAGGCCGCGAGCAGGGCCGCCGTCCCGAACAGGGCGGAGCCGAGCGCGATGGCGACGAGCACGCCCTCCGGCCCGCCCCACCGCGCGCCCACGAGCGCGAACGGCATCGTGCCGAGGGTCGCCCGGCCCCAGTTGAAGGCGGTGGAGAGGAGCGGGAAGCCGAGGTTGTTGAACGAGGCGTTCGCCAGAAACAGGAGCCCGTTGAAGAACCACGCCACCCCCGCCACGAGGCAGAAGAACGCCACGAGGTCGGCGGCCTCCCCGCGGAGCGCGAAGGCCTGGACGATGGCGCCGCGCCCGAGCACCAGCGCGAGCCAGACCACGATCACGTAGAAGGCGGTCACCAGGGCGGCGTCGCGCAGGATCCGCCGCATGCGGTCGAAGCGGCCCGCGCCCCAGTTCTGGCCGAGGATCGGGCCGATCGCGCCCGAGAGGGCGAAGAGGCCGCCGAAGGCGACCGGGATCAGGCGCTCGATCACCGCATTGGCGGCGATGGCCGTCGTGCCGAACCCGGCCACGACGTGGGCCAGAAAAGCGCTCACCACCGGCGGGGCGAGGTTCGTCGCCACCGCCGGCAGGGCGATGCCCAGCACCTCGGGCGCGTCGGCCCGCACGGAAGCGGGCGCGGGCCGGGCCACCATGCGGTGGACCATCACGGCCCCGTGCCAGCCGATGGCCGCGAAGGCGAGGCGGGCCGCCACCACGCTCCAGGCCGCCCCGTCGACGCCGAGGCCGAGGCCGAAGATCAGGAGCGGGTCGAGCGCCGCCGTCACGAGGGCGCCTCCGACCGTGACGATCATGGCGCGGCGCGCATCGCCGACCGCCCGCAACACTCCCGAGAAGCCCATGCCGAGCGCCATCGCGGCGATCGACGGCAGGGAGATGTGGAGGAAGCGCCGGGCGACCGGCACCGTCTCGGGCGCGGCGCCGATGAGTGCCAGGACCCGGTCGAGGAGGGGGAGGAGGAGCCCCGTCACCGCGATCGCCGCCGCCACCGTCAGCACCATCGCGGAGGCGGCGATGCGCCGGGCCGCCTCCCGGTCGCCGGCCCCGAGGGCGCGCGCCACGAGCGCGCCGACCGCGATCATCATGCCGATGTTGATGGCGATGGCGAAGACCTGGACGATGGTGGCGAAGCCTACCGCCGCGGTCAGGTTCGGGTCGCCGAGCCAGGAGACGTAGAGGAGCGACAGGAGGTCGACCGCGAAGATCGCCATCAGGCCGACCGAGCCGGTCGCGCCCATCACGACCACGTGCCGCAGGGTCGACCCGGTGACGAAGGCGGCGGGCGCGTCAGGCATCGTCGGACACGGGCTCGGGGCGGACGTCGTCCGGGCGGAGCGTGTCCGGAGGCAGGCCATCCGGGCGGGCGGCGTCGGGCGCCGCCGGCCGCTCCTTGGCGATGATGTCCTGGGTCTCGGCGGTGAGCGCCCGGGAGGAGCGCACCGGCGTGGTCAGCGGCTCGGGCTTGATGCGCACGAGGCCGCGCACGGGATCGGCCCGGTCGACGGGCTCGCCCGCCTGCTGCAGCACCAGCCGCGCGACGTCGCGCTTGCGCACGTCGTCGGCCACGCCCGCGGCCTCCGCGGCCGGCACGCCGAGCGCCTCCAGGGTGGCGCGGCCGAAGGCGAGGGCGGATTCCACCGTCTCGCGCATGAGATAGTCCACGTCGCGGTTCATCGCCTCGATCGCCTGCACCCGGTCGAACACCCGCACGTAGGTGCGCGCGGAGGGGAACTCCGCATGGACGAGGTCGATGATCTTGAGCGTCTCCTCGGGGTCGTCGATGCAGATGCAGACGAGTTCGGCCCGCCCGCCGCCCGCCGCCCGCAGCACGTCGAGACGGGTGCCGTCGCCGTAATAGACCCGGAAGCCGAAGCGGGCGGCGCTGCGGATCTGCTCCACGTCCTTGTCGATCACCGTCACGCTGACGCCCTGCGCCAGCAGCACTTGGTTGAGGATCTGGCCGAAGCGGCCGAAGCCGATCACCAGCACCCGCGCCTCGGCGGATTCGATCACGTCGTAGGCCGGTTCGAGGGCGCCGGTGCGGCGGGCGGCCAGCAGGGCGTCGAGGCCCTTGGCGGCGACCGGGCCGATCAGCATGGTGAGCGCCGCGAGCGCGATGGCGAGGCGCCCGGCATTCCCGTCCACGATCCCGAGTTCGCCGCCGACGGGCAGGAGCACGAAGGCGAACTCGCCCGCGGGCGCCAGAACCGCCGCGCCGCGCAGGGAATCGATCCAGGGCGAGCCGAACAGGCGGAAGAGCCCGACCACGATCGCGGTCTTGAGCAGGATCGCCAGGACGGTGGCGACGGACAGCCCGAGCCAGTGCTCGCGCACCAGCGCGAGGTCGATCGACATGCCCACGCTCATGAAGAACAGGCCGAGCAGCATGCCGCGGAAGGGCTCGATGTCGGCCTCCAGCTGGTGGCGGAAGTTCGATTCGGCGAGCAGCAGCCCGGCCAGGAACGCCCCCATCGCCATCGAGAGCCCGACATGCTCCATGATCAGCGCGGTGCCGAGCACCACCAGGAGGGCGGCGGCCGTCATCACCTCGCGCGCGCCGCTCGCGGCCAGCATCCGGAAGAACGGGTTGAGGCCGTAGCGCCCCACCAGCACGGCGGCCACCACGGCGGCCACCGCCGAGCCGGTCGCGTGCAGCGCCTCCCCGAGCCAGTTGCCGCCCGAGGTCGTGCCCGTGGAGGCGAGCAGCGGCAGGAGCGCCAGGATCGCGACGATCGACAGGTCCTGGAACAGCAGGATCGCGAAGGCGCGCTGGCCGTAGGGCGTGCCGAGGTCGCGCCGCTCTTCGAGGAGCTGCAGCGCCACCGCGGTCGCCGACAGGGCGAGCGCGATGCCCACCACCGTGGCGGCCGCCGCCGACAGGCCGCCCAGCATGGCCAGCCCCCCGAGCGCGACGGCGCACAGGGTGAGCTGCAGCGTGCCCAACCCGAGGATGTCCCGCCGCATCGAGATCAGGCGCGACAATTCGAGTTCGAGCCCGACGATGAACAGGAGCAGGACGACCCCGAGTTCGGAGACGCTGCGGGCCGTCTCGGCCTCGGTGATGAGCGAGAGCCCGGACGGGCCGATCACCACGCCGGCGACGAGGTAGCCGAGCACTGCGCTCTGCCCGAGCAGGCGGAAGATCGGCACGCCGATCACCGCCGCCGACAGGAAGGTCAGGACCGGCGGCAGGAAGCTGGCGTGGTCGGCGGCACTCGCCATCGCGGACGGGCTCCCGGTGGGCAAGAGGATCGTTGGGCAAGAGGATCGGCCTCCTTACCCCGGGGACGTGGCGCAAGCGAGACGCCGGCCGGGCCGCACGGGCGGAGGTGAGCAGGCAGAGGTGATCTGCGTCAGCGCACTGTTGATCACGGCGATTCGATGCCATGATAGGTTGACAGAGGCCGCCCCGCCTCGCCACATCCCGGCTATCATGACCGCTCCCGTGAATCAGAACGAACCCGGCGCCCCCGCGCCCGAAAAACCCCCGCTCGAGATCCTGCTCTGCGCCCCCCGCGGGTTCTGCGCGGGCGTGGTGCGCGCCATCGACGTGGTGGAACGGGCGCTCGCGATCTACGGACCGCCGGTCTACGTCCGGCACGAGATCGTCCACAACAAGTACGTGGTCGAGAGCCTGAAGCGCAAAGGGGCGGTGTTCGTCGCCGAGCTCGACGAGGTGCCGGACGGCGGCAAGCCGGTGATCTTCTCGGCGCACGGCGTCGCCAAGACCGTGCCCCAGACCGCGGCGAGCCGCGGCCTGACCACGATCGACGCGACCTGTCCGCTGGTCACCAAGGTCCACCGCGAGGCGGAGATCCACCACAAGCGCGGGCGCCACGTGCTCCTCGTCGGCCATTCCGGGCACCCGGAGGTGGTCGGCACGATGGGGCAATTGCCCACGGGCTCGATCACCCTCGTGGAGGATCTGGAGCAGATCGCGGCGCTGGAGCCCGCCAACCGCGACAATCTCGCCTGGGTGACGCAGACCACCCTCTCGGTGGACGACACGCACCACATCGTCGAGGCGCTCAAGAAAAAATTTCCGGCGATCGTCGGCCCGCACAAGGACGACATCTGCTACGCCACCACCAACCGCCAGGAGGCGGTCAAGCAGGTGGCGCCGCTGGTCGACGCGCTGATCGTCGTGGGCTCGTCCAACTCCTCGAACTCGCAGCGCCTGCGCGAGGTCGCCGAGCGCGCCGGCTGCCCGATCACCCGGCTCGTCAACCGGGCCGGGGACGTGGATTGGGACGCCTTCGCGAACATCCGCCGGCTCGGCCTCACCGCCGGCGCCTCGGCCCCGGAGGTGCTGGTCGAGGAGATCATCGACGCCTTCGCGACCCGCTACACGGTCACGGTGGACACGGTCTCGACCACCACCGAGGACATGGTCTTCCCGCTGCCGCGCGAGTTGCGCAGCGAGGCCGCCGAGTAGCCCGGCGAACGCAGCCACCGCCCGACGGCTTTGACAAGCGCGAGGCGCCGCTCCATCAACCGGGGCGGCGCCTCTCGCATTCCGGCGCCTTCCTCCCACGCAAGACGGACACCGGACCGTGGCGGTCTACACCGAGGTTCCCGACGAGGCGCTCGGCGCCTTCCTGGCCGAGTACGAGATCGGCGATCTGCTCTCCTACAAGGGCATCGCCGAGGGCGTCGAGAACACCAACTTCTTCCTGCACACCACGACCGGCAACTTCATCCTCACGCTCTACGAGAAGCGGGTGGCGGAGGCCGACCTGCCGTTCTTCCTCGGGCTGATGGAGCATCTGGCCTCGCGCGGGCTCGCCTGCCCGCAGCCGATCCGCACCCGGGCGGGCACGGCGCTCGGCCGGCTCTGCGGCCGTCCGGCGGTGATCGTCTCCTTCCTCGACGGGGTCTCGGTGCGCCGCCCCGGCGTGCGCCACTGCCGGGCGCTGGGCAGCGCGCTCGCCGGCCTGCACGCGGCCGGGGCCGACTTCGCCCTGCGGCGGCCGAACGCGCTCTCGGTGGAGGCGTGGCGCCCGCTCTTCTCCGCCGCCGAGGCCGAGGCGGACCGCGTCGCCCCGAACCTCGCCGAGCGCACTCGCCGGGACCTCGCCGGTCTGGAGGAGGCGTGGCCCCGCGGGCTGCCGGGCGGCGTCATCCACGCCGACCTGTTCACTGACAACGTCTTCTTCATCGGCGAGCGGGTCTCCGGCCTCATCGACTTCTACTTCGCCTGCACGGACGCCTTCGCGTACGACCTCGCGATCTGCCTCAACGCGTGGTGCTTCGAGGCGGACGGGTCGTTCAACCGCACCAAGGGGCAGGCGATGATCGCCGCCTACGAGGCGCTGCGCCCGCTGGAGCCGGCCGAGGTCGAGGCCCTGCCGGTGCTGTGCCGCGGCGCGGCCCTGCGCTTCATGCTCACGCGCCTCGTCGACTGGCTCAACGTGCCTCCCGGCGCGCTGGTGAAGCCCAAGGACCCGCTGGAATACGACCGCAAGCTCGCCTTCCACCGCCGGGTGCACGCGGCGGCGGAGTACGGCTGGAGCCGGTGAGGCAGCGACTTGCCGCTCCACGAACGGACGGATACACTTTGTATCTACAGAGGATGCGCGAGAGGAAGCGAGGCCGCGCATGCGGGTTCAGTTCGCCAGATGGGGCAACAGCGTCGCCCTCCGCATTCCGAGCGGAGCGCTGCGTGAACTCGGCGCGGCGGAAGGAACCTCCGCGGAGCTGAGCGTCGAGGCCGGCCGGTTGGTGGTGACGCCGGTCGTGGATCGGCCGCGCTACGCGCTCGACGATCTCCTGGCCGGCATCACCGACGAGAACCGCCATGACGACGATCTCGCGGATTCTCCGCGCGGCCCGGAACTCCTCTGATCCGCCCTACTGCCCGGATCGCGGCGAGGTGGTCGCGGTCGATTTCGACCCGCAGGCCGGGCACGAGCAGGCGGGCCAGCGGCCGGCCCTGGTCCTCACCCCGCGCCGCTACAACCAGGCCACGCGCCTGTGCATCCTCTGCCCGATCAGCAGCCGGGTGAAGGGCTATCCGTTCGAGGTCGCGGTGCCGGGCGGGCTCGCGCTCCCGGGTGGTCTCGCCCTCGTGGACGCCGAGGCCGCCCGCGACGGCGCCTTGCGCGGCGTGGTTCTGGCCGATCAGGCCAAGAGCGTGTCGTGCACGCGCGCGGCGCGGTGCTCCTCTGCCGAGCCCCGCAAGAGCCGCTGCAAGAACTCCTGGATGAGGTCGGCGCCAAGCTCGGTGCGCTGCTCCAGCTGGCCTGATCTCACCCCTATAGCAGCGCCCAATCGCTTTGCGACCGGGCGCTGCTATAGGTCTTTGATTCGATGCATTTTCTGCGACGAACCGGCATCCACTTCGTCGGAAAATGCTCTAGACCGCCGCCCGCTCCAGATCCGCCGCGGCGGTCTGCGCGCCGCGCCCGAGCGCGTCGCCCACCATGACGATCGCCGGGCCGTCGAGGCCCGCCGCGGAGACGAGCCCGGGCAGCGTCGTGGCGGTGCCGCGCACTACCGCCTGATCGGCGCGGGTGGCGTTGAACACCGCCAGCGCCGGGGTGTCGGGGTGCAGGCCCTCGGCCACCGCCCGGTCGAGGAGCGCGGGCAGGGTGCGCTTGGGCATGTAGACCACGGTCGTGACCGAGGCGTCGCCGAGCGCGGCCCAGTTGAGGTCGTCCGGCAGGGCGCCGCGGCGGTCGTGGCCGGTGACGTATTGCAGGCGGCGCGCCGCGTCCCGGTGGGTCAGCGACAGGCCGAGCGAGGCCGCCGCGCCCTGCGCCGCCGTGACGCCCGGCACCACCGTCACCGGGATGCCGGCGGCCCGGCAGGCATCGATCTCTTCGCCGGCGCGGCCGAAGACCAGGGGATCGCCGGATTTCAGCCGCACCACCTGCTTGCCGGACCTGGCGAGGCTCACCATCAGGGCGTTGATGTCGTCCTGGCGGCACGACGGCCCGTGGCCGGTCTTGCCGACGAGCATCGTGCGGGCCTCGCGCCGGGCGTAGTCGAGGATCTCCGGCGCCACGAGGTCGTCGTACAGGATCACGTCGGCGCCGCGCAGCGCCCGCAGGGCCTTGAGGGTCAGGAGTTCGGCATCGCCCGGGCCGGCGCCCACCAGGGTGACGGCGCCGCCGCGCGGGCCGGCATCGGTCTCGGCGATCAGGGCGTCGAGGTCGGCCTGCACCGGCGCGCGGTCTGGCTCCGCGAAAGCCCTGTCGGTGAAGCGCTCCCAGAAGGCGCGCCGCTCCGCGAAGGCGTGGTAGCGCGCGCCCACCGCCGCGCGCCAGTCGCGGGCCGCCGCCACCCAGGCCTTGAAGCCGGCGGGCAGCAGGGCCTCGATCCGCGCCCGCACGGTCTGGCCGAAGACCGGGGCGGCGCCCTCGGTCGAGATGCCGACCACGAGGGGCGAGCGGTTGACGATCGCCCCGAAGGACACGTCGCAGAGATGCGGCCGGTCGATGGCGTTGACGATGGCGCCGGCTCGGCGCGCCGCCGCGACGAAGCAGGCGCATTCGCCCTCGTCCTCGTGCGCGGCGATCGCGAAGGCGGCGCCCTCCAGATCGGCCGGGCTCCAGTCGCGCTCGTGCAGGGTGACGCGCCCGGCCACCGCCTCGGCGGGGGCGAGCCGCATCTCCTCGGTGGGCTCGGGGGCGTAGACGTCGACCTCTGCCCCGGCCGCCGCCAGGAGCTTCACCTTCCAGGCCGCGCCGCCGTTGGCGCCGGCCAGCACCGCGCGCTTGCCCTGGAGGGTCACGAAGACCGGCAGGACCGCGAGGGGTTCGAGGCCGGGGGAGCGCGTCTCGCGCGGGGAGCGGGGGCTACGCATGATCATCGACAGGTGGGGGAGTTGCGCGGACGATGCGCTCACGCCGGGCTCGGCGCAAGCGCCGCCCCCAGCAGCTTGCGGATCTCAGGGATGCACGAGCCGCAATTCGTGCCGGCCCGGCAGGCCGCGCCCACCGCCTCGACGCTCCCCGCGCCGGCCTCGATCGCCTCCGCGATGGCGTCGCGGCCGACCGTGTGGCAGGCACAGACCAGCGGACCGCTGCCGCCGCTCTCGGCCCGGCCCGAGATCAGGGCGCGGCGGGCCGTCGGCTCCAGCAGTTCCTGAGTGCGGAAGAAGGCCTTGGCGGCCTCGAAGGACGGACGCTCGGCCGCGGGCGCCAGCGCGAGCGCCCCGACGAGGCGCCCCTCCGCGAAGGCCGCCGCGCGGTAGATGCCGCAGGCCGGATCCGCGTACTCGCTGAGGATTGCGCCGGGAAAGCGCGCCCGCATCAGGGCGGCGGCCTCGGCCGGCCCGTCGTCCGTCGCCACGATCAGCCCCGAGCCGCCCTCGATGGCCGCCCGCGCCCACCACCAGCCCTCCGGCGCGGAGGCGGGCGCGCGGGTGATGAGGAAGCCGCGCGAGCGCATCGGCTCCGGCGCGATGCTGGCCGGCGTCGCCTTCAGTTCGGGCTGGCCCGAAACCGGGTCGACCGCCCCCTGGGCCAGCGCGCCGACGCGGCCGGCCGACGCGGTCGCCGCACTCCAGTGCATCGGGGCGAACAGCGCGCCGGGCTGCACGCCGGGCGTCACCATCACCTCCAGCACCGCCGCACCGTGGGGCGTGCGCACCCGGGCGAGGTCGCCCTCCGCGAGGCCCAGCCGGTCCGCATCGTCGGGATGGACCTCCACGAAGGGCACGGCGCGGTGGGCCGAGAGGCGCGGGCTCTTCCCCGTGCGGGTGAGCGTGTGCCAGTGGTCGCGCACCCGGCCGGTGTTCAGGCGGAAGGGAAATTCCGCGCTCGTCGGGTCGGCCAGCGCGGGCTTCTGCACCGCGACGAAGCGGGCGCGCCGGTCGCGGGTGAAGAAGCCGCCGTTTCCGAACAGCCGCGCCTCACCGGTGCGGGACTTGCGGGTCAGGGGCCATTGCACCGGGCGCTGCGCCGCGTAGGCGGCATCCGTGATGTCGGCGAGGCCGGACAGATCGAAGTCGCGGCTGCCCGCATTCTCGAAGCCCGAGAGCGCCGCGTGCTCGCGGAAGACCGCCGCCGCGTTCGGCCACGCGAACTGACGAGGGTAGCCGAGGCGCCGCCCGACCTGGGCCAGCATCCACCAATCGGCCCGCGCCTCGCCCGGAGCTTTGAGGAAGGCGCGCTGGCGCGAGATGCGCCGCTCGGAGTTGGTGACCGTCCCGTCCTTCTCGCCCCAGGCGAGCGCCGGCAGCACGATCGCGTCCGCGCGCACCTGCACCGTGTCGGTGGAGGCGACCGCCTCGGAGATCACCAGGGTGTCGAGGCTCCGCATCGCCGCCCGCACGCGGTCGGCGCGGGGCATCGACACGGCCGGGTTGGTGCCCATCACCCACAGGGCCTTGATCCGGCCGCGCTCGATCGCCTCGAACAGCGAGACCGCCTTCAGCCCCTCGCCCGTGATGATGCGCGGCGCCCCCCAGAAGCGGCGGACGAGGTCCACCTCCTCGGGGGTGAAGTGCATGTGGGCGGCCAGCATGTTGGCGAGCCCGCCGACCTCCCGCCCGCCCATCGCGTTGGGCTGGCCGGTGAGCGAGAACGGCCCCATGCCGGGCTTGCCGATGCGGCCGGTGGCGAGGTGGCAGTTGATGATCGCGTTCGCCTTGTCGGTCCCCTGCGCGGATTGATTGACCCCCTGCGAGAAGGCCGTGACCACGCGCGGCGTCGTGCGCACCAGCTCGAAGAAGCGCCGCACGTCGGCCTCCGCGAGCCCCGTGAGGGCGGCGGTGGCGGCGATGTCGGGCGCGATCGCGCGGGCGCGGTCCAGCGCGGCCTCGAACCCGGCGGTGTGGGCGGCGACGTAGCGCTCATCGACGGCGCCGGTCTCGGCGAGGTGGACGAGGAGGCCGGAGAACAGGGCCGCGTCGGACCCGGGCCTGAGCCCGAGGAAGAGGTCGGCCTCCTCGCCGGTCTCTGTGCGCCGGGGATCGATCGCCACGATCCTCGTGCCGCGCTTGCCCCGCGCGTCGAGCATGCGGCGAAACAGGACCGGGTGGCACCACGCGGCGTTGGAGCCGACCAGCACGAGGAGGTCGGCTTGGTCGAGATCCTCGTAGCAGCCCGGCACCGTGTCCGACCCGAAGGCGCGCCGGTGCGCCGCCACCGAGGAGGACATGCACAGGCGCGAGTTGGTGTCGACGTGCGGCGTGCCGATGAAGCCCTTCGCGAGTTTGTTGGCGACGTAGTAATCCTCGGTGAGGATCTGGCCCGACAGGTAGAAGGCCACAGATTCCGGCCCGTGCTCCTCCGCGACGCGCCGGAACCGCTCCGCCACCGTGTCGAGGGCGTGGTCCCAGGTGACGCGCGCGCCCGCGATCGTCGGGTGCAGCACCCGGTCGTCGAGGCCGAGCGTCTCGCCGAGCGCCGAGCCCTTGGAGCAGAGCCGGCCGAAATTCGCCGGATGCTCGGGATCACCCGCGATGGCGGCGCCCCCGGCCCCGTCCGGCCGCGCGAGCACGCCGCAACCGACGCCGCAATAGGGGCAGGTGGTGCGCACCGGCTCGGGAAGGGGGGCGAGGTCCGGGACGTGGAGGTTCATGGAAAACCCGCTCCGAACGGGATGGAATCTCGGTGACGCAAGAGGCGGGCCGGCGGCTGCCGGAAGCGCGCGGGATCCCCCTCTCCCATCCGGGAGAGGGGAAACCCCGCGCGTGTCAGTACACGTCGGCCTGATACCGGCCGGCCTTCTTGAGGGCGGCCAAGTAGGCGACCGCGTCCTCCGGGCTGCGCCCGCCCTCCTTGGCGGCGACGTCGATGATCGCGCGCTCGACGTCCTTGGCCATGCGCTTGGCATCGCCGCAGACGTAGAAATGCGCGCCCTCTTCGAGCCAGCGCCACAGCTCGCGGCCGTTCTCGCGCATCCGGTCCTGGACGTAGGTCTTTTCCGAGCCGTCGCGCGACCACGCGAGCGACAGGCGGGTGAGCACGCCCTGGTCCTTCAGGGCGTTCAGCTCCTCCCGGTAGAAGAAGTCGGACGCCTGCCGCTGGTGGCCGAAGAAGAGCCAGTTGCGGCCCGGGGCTCCGGTGGCGGCGCGCTCGCGGAGGAAGGCGCGGAAGGGCGCGATGCCGGTGCCGGGGCCGCACATGATGATCGGCGTCTCGGGCGAGGCGGGCAGGCCGAAGCCGTGCGCCTTCTGCAGGTAGATCCGCACGGTCGCGGTCTCGGCCAGCCGCTCGCCGAGATGGGTCGAGGCGACGCCGAGGCGCAGGCGCGAGCGGTGGCTGTAGCGCACCGCGTCCACCGTGAGCGAGACCCGGCCCGGATCGGCCTTGGGCGAGGACGAGATCGAGTAGAGGCGCGGCTGCAGCTCGTCGAGGGCTTCCAGGAAGACCTCCGCGTCGGGCCGCGCGCCCGGAAACTTGTGCAGGGCGGCGAGCACGTCGAGGTAGGCGAGGTCGCCGTCCGGATCCTCGCCCGCCGCGAGGCTCTGCGCCTTGCGGCGCTGCGCCCCCGAGGTGAGCAGCGACAGGAGCTGGAACAGGCTGTCGGGCGCGGCGCCGAGCGCGTAGGCGGTGAGCAGGTGCTCGCGCAGCGTCTTCTCGCCGAACTTGGTGGCGATTACCCGCTCGGGACGGGCGCCCAGCTCCGCGATCACCGTGTCGACGAGGGCCGGGGCATTGGCCGGGAACAGGCCGAGCGAGTCGCCGACCACGTAGTCGATGCCGGTGCCCTTGAGGTCGATCTCGACGTGCCACGTCTCCTTCTCGCCGCCCGGAGCGTTGAGGCGCCGCCGCGAGAGGAAGACGGCCTCGGCCGGGTTCTCGCGGCACAGGCCGTAGGGACCGAGCGGCGCCTCCGCCGTGGGGGCCTCCGCCGCCGGCGCGGCAGCCCCCGCGGGGGCGGCGGTGCCCAGCTCCGCCTCCAGCTTCTTCAGCATCCGGAGCGTGTCCTTGCCGCCGGGCTGGCAGAGGTTCAGGCGCTCCTCCGTCTTGAGGAAGATCGCATTGGCATAGTCGGCGCAGTTGTAGCCGCACTGGCCGCAATCCTGCTGGGCCATCGCCGCCATCAGCTTCTGCGGCGCGGAGCGGTCCTGGGCCATGCCCATGCGCTCGTCGAGGGGCAGCGACGGATCGTGCCAGGGCGCGTCGCCGTTGTCCGCCAGGGCCGGGCCGGTCGGGACCTCCGCCCCGCCGAGCGCGGTCGCGCCCGTCATCGCCGGCCCGAGCAGGGCCGCGAAATAGCCCGAGAGCCACGCCCGCTGGTCGGGATTGAAGGGGGCGCTCTCGGGGATCAGGACCAGGGGAGGGGTGACGTGCTGGGTCATGAGCGGTGCCGTGCAGATTCCGTGAAGACCGCGGTGCCGCGAGGAGCGCGGGAACCCATCTCCCGCACGGAAGAGGGGGTGCTGCCTGCGCCTAGCTCGGGGGCGTGAGAGGCGCCGTTCACTCCGCCGCCTCCAGCATCCGCGCCTCGGTCAGGCCCTTCAGGGCCTCGGGGCCGCGGCGGGCCGTGAAGGCCTGGAAGCTCTCCTGCGGGCCGGTGCGGTGGGCGAGGTAGTCGCGCAGCAGCAGTTCCACCCGCGCGGGGCAATCCTCGGCCCGCACGGCCTTCCAGATCTCGGTGCCGATCTTCGGGTTGTCGGCGAAGCCGCCGCCGACCACGATGTCGTAGCCCTCGACGGTGTCGCCCTCCTCGTTCACCGGCACCTTGGCGCCGATCAGGCCGATGTCGCCGATGTAGTGCTGGGCGCAGGAATGGTGGCAGCCGGTCAGGTGCAGGTTCACCGGCACGTCGAGATCCGTCACCCGGGCCTCGACGTGGTCGGCGATCATCAGGGCATGGCCCTTGGTGTCGGCGGCGGCGAACTTGCAGCCGCGGCTGCCCGTGCAGGCGACGAGGCCTGCGCGGATGCTCGACGCCCGGGTGGTCAGGCCAAGGGATGCCACCCGCGCCTCCACCTCCGCCACCTTCGCGTCCGGCACGCCGGAGAACAGGAAGTTCTGCCAGACGGTCAGGCGGATCTGCCCGTCGCCGCATTCCTGCGCGATCGCGGCGAGCGCCCGCATCTGGTCTGTGGTCATCCGGCCGACCGGCAGCACGACGCCGATCCAGTTCAGGCCCGCCTGCTTCTGGGCGTGCACGCCCACATGGGCGAAGCGGTCGAAGCCGCCGCGGGGCTTGATGTGGGCGGGATCGACCCGGTCGAGCTTGCGCCCGAGTTTGTCCTCGACGGCGGCGAGGTACTTGTCGAAGCCCCAGGCATCGAGGACGTACTTCATCCGCGCCTTGTTGCGGTTGGTGCGGTCGCCGTTCTCGATGAAGACGCGCAGGATCGCGTCCGCGACGCGGTTGCACTCCTGCGGGCGCAGCACCACGCCGGTGTCGCGGGCGAGGTCGCGGTGACCGGAGATGCCGCCGAGCACGAGCCGCATCCAGAGGCCGGGCGCGACGCCCGCGCCCTCCATCACCTCGACCGCCTGGAAGCCGATGTCGTTCGTCTCCTCCAGCACCGGCAGCACGCCGCCGCCGTCGAAGGCGACGTTGAACTTGCGCGGCAGGCCGTAGAGCGAGCGGTCGTTGAGGATCCAGTTGTGCCAGGATCTGGCGAGCGGACGCGTGTCGAGGATCTCCTGCGCGTCGATACCGGCGGTGGGCGAGCCCGTGACGTTGCGGATGTTGTCCGCGCCCGCGCCCCGCGCGGTGAGGCCGAGATCCACCAGCCCGTCGAGGAAGGGCTGGCCGTGCTCGGGCGCGATCTCGCGCACCTGCAGGTTGGCCCGCGTGGTCACGTGGGCGTAGCCGCCGCCATGCGCGTCCGCGAGATCGGCGATCCCGGCGAACTGCCAGTGCTGCAGGATGCCGTTGGGGATGCGCAGGCGGCACATGTAGGAGGTCTGGGTGGGCGCGACCCAGAACAGGCCGTGGTAGCGCCAGCGGAAATTGTCCTCGGGCTTGGGCGCCTTGCCGGTCTCCGCTTCGGTGATCAGGCGGTTGTGGCCGTCGAAGGGGTTTTCGGCGCGCTTCCACTTCTCCTGATCGCAGAGCTTGCCGCCCGCCTTCGTGACCTTGTCCTGGGCCTTGATGTGGATCGCGTCCGGCCCGTTCGGCTCGGACGCCGGGGCCGCGGCGGCGGCTCCGCCGAGGCCGAGCCCGCCGGTCATCCGGACGGCCTGGATGCCGCCCGCGAATCCTTCGAGGTACCGTTTCTGCTCGGCGTCGAAGTCGTCGGCCATTGCGCGCTCCTTCACGCTGCGAGGGGTCGGGGGTCGGGGCGCCCGAACATCAGGTCGTCCCGGTCGGTGCGGGCGAGGGGGGCGCCGGAGCGGATCAGGGCCTTGCACCAGCCCTGCTCGGCGACGTCGCCGACGAAGACGGCCCCGAGGAGCCGGTTCTCCGCGATAACGAGCTTGCGGTAGAGGCCCGCGCCCGGGTCGCTCCAGATCACGGCCTCGGCGCCCTCCGGCACGTCGACCACGCCCGCGGAAAAGACCGGCAGGCCCGAGACCTTGAGGCTGGTGGCGAGCGCCGTGCCCACGTAGGCGGCCGCTTCGCCGGCGAGGTGGCGGGCCAGCACCTCGGCCTGCTCGTAGGCGGGCTCGACGAGGCCGTAGGTCTGGCCGCGGTGCTCGGCGCACTCGCCGAGGGCGAAGACGGCCGGGTCGGAGGTGGCGAGGCGATCATCCACCCGGATGCCGCGGCCGACATCGAGGCCCGCCCCTTGCGCCAGCGCGACGGAGGGGCGCACGCCGACCGACAGAACGACGAGGTCGGCGGGCAGCACCGTGCCGTCGGCGAGGCGCAAAGCCTCGACCCGGCCGTCGCCCTCGACGCAGGCGGTGTCCGCCAGCAGGCGCACCCGCACCCCGCGCGCCTCCATGGCACTCTTCACAAGTTCGGCAGCCGCGTGATCGAGCTGGCGCTCCATCAGCCGGTCCATGACGTGCAGGAGCGTCGTGTCGACGCCGAGCCGGGCGAGCCCGATGGCGGCCTCCACGCCCAGCAATCCGCCGCCGATGACGACCGCGCGCGCGCCCGCCACGGCGGCCCGGCGGATCGCCGCCACGTCGGCGAGGTCGCGGAAGGTGATGACGCCGGGCAGGTCCATGCCGGGCTTCGGCAGCCGGATCGGCACCGAGCCCACCGCCAGGACGAGCCTGTCGTAGGGCAGCGTCAGGTCGCCTCCCACCGCGACGGTGCGGGCGGCCCGGTCGATGGCGGTGACGGGCGCCCCCGTCACCAGTGTGATGCCGTGCCCGGCATACCAGTCGAGGCCGCGGAAGGTGCAGGCGGCCTCGTCGACCTCCCCGCCCAGCAGCGAGGAGAGCAGCACGCGGTTGTAGGCCGCCACCGGCTCGGCCCCGACGACCGTCACCGCGTAGCGGCCCGGCGCCGCCTCGGTCAGCCGCTCGAGGAAGCGCAGCGAGGCCATGCCGTTGCCCACCACGACGAGGCGTTCGGCGGAATCGTCCCGCATCGCCCCGCTCCTCACGCGGCGAGCGCCGGCTTGGCGTGGCGGGCGTAGAGGAACTCCAGCACCTCGGCCCGGGCATGCGTGTAGGTCGGGTCCTCGACGAGGTCGAGGCGCCGGCGCGGCCGGGCGAGCGGCACCGTCAGGATCTCGCCGATCGTCGCCGCCGGGCCGTTCGTCATCATCACGATGCGGTCGGAGAGCAGCACCGCCTCGTCCACGTCGTGGGTGATCATGATGACGGTGTTCTTCAGCCGCAGGTGGATCTCCATGAGCTGGTCCTGCAGATGGGCGCGGGTGAGGGCGTCGAGCGCGCCGAACGGCTCGTCCATCAGCAGCACCTTCGGCTCCATGGCGAGCGCCCGGGCGATGCCGACGCGCTGCTTCATGCCGCCCGAGATCTCGTGCGGGCGCTTCTCGGCCGCGTGGGTCATGTTCACGAGGGCGAGGTTGTGCGCGATCCAGTCACGGCGCTCGGCCCGGCTCTTCTTGGCCTTCAGCACCTTGTCGACGGCGAGCGCCACGTTCTCGCGGACCGTGAGCCAGGGCAGGAGCGAGTGGTTCTGGAAGACCACGGCCCGCTCGGGGCCGGGGCTGTTGACCTCGCGGTCGTCGAGCAGGATTCCCCCGGTGGAGGCGCGCAGCAGGCCCGCCACGATATTCAGCACCGTGGACTTGCCGCAGCCCGAATGCCCGATCAGGGAGACGAACTCCCCCTTGGCGATGGTGAGGTCGACGTCGCGCAGCACCTCGGTGGTGCGCCCGCCCCGGGTGAAGCTGATGCCGACGTTCGAGAGGACGAGGTGGGACATGGGCGAGGCTCCTCAGGCGGCCGCGGTGCCGCGGGTGACGAGCGCGCCGATCCCGGCGACCACGCGGTCGAGGACGAAGCCGATCACGCCGACATAGACGAGGGCCACGATGATCTCGCTGATGTGCGAGGAGTTCCACGCGTCCCAGATGAAGAAGCCGATGCCGACGCCGCCGATCAGCATCTCGGCCGCCACGATGGCGAGCCACGACAGGCCGACGCCGATGCGCAGCCCCGTGAAGATGTAGGGGGCGGCCGAGGGCAGCATCACCTTGGCGAAGAACTCGAAAGCGTTGAGGCGCAGCACCGCCGCGACGTTGCGGTAATCCTGCGGGATGTTGCGGATTCCGACCGCCGTGTTGATGATGATCGGCCAGATCGAGGTGATGAAGATCACGAAGATCGCCGAGGGCTGCCCGTCCCGGAAGGCCGCGAGCGAGAGCGGGAGCCACGCGAGCGGCGGGATGGTGCGCAGCACTTGGAAGATCGGATCGAGCCCGCGCATCGCCCATGCGGACTGGCCGACCAGCGTGCCGAGCAGGATGCCGGCGACGGCCGCGAGGGCGAAGCCGAGCGCGACCCGCTGCAGGCTCGCGGCGATGTGCCAGAAGAGCCCCTTGTCGGTGCCGCCGTTGTCGAAGAACGGGTCGACGATGATCGGCCACGCCTCGGCGAGCACCCGGGAGGGCGACGGCAGGCCGGCGCCGGGCCGGGCGCAGAGCACCTCCCACAGGAGCAGGAAGAGGCCGAGCACCACGAGGGGCGGCACGATGCGCGACGCCGCGCCCCGCAGCATCGCGGCGGTGATCAGGGGGCGGCGCGCGGCCTCGCCCCGGGGACGAACGGCGGCGAACCCGCCCAGCGAGAAGCCGAGGGCCATCACGCCACCTTCTTGATCGCGAGGTTGGCGAGGTAGGCGGCCGGATCCGCCGGATCGAAGACCTTGCCGTCGAAGAAGGTCTCCTTGCCGCGCGAGGTCGAGGCCGGGATCTCGGTGACGCCCAGCGCCTTGGCGGCCTCGCGCCAGAGATCCTCGCGGTTCACCTTGGCGACCAGCGCCTTGATGTCGGTCTGCGGGTCGAACTTGCCCCAGCGGATGTCCTCGGTGAGGAACCAGAGGTCGTGCGAGGCGAACGGATAGGAGGCGTGATCGCGGAAGAACTTCATCACGAAGGGGCTGTCTTGGACGACGCGGCCGTCGCCGTAGTCGATCGTGCCCTTCATGCGCCCGGCGACGTCGCCGACCGGGATGTTGATCCACTGGCGCTTGGCCACGATGGCGGCGAACTCGTCCCGATTCTCGGGCCTGTCGCACCATTGCTGCGCCTCGATCACCGCCATCAGCAGCGCGCGGGTGGCGTTCGGGTGCTTCTCGACCCAGTCGGCCCGCATCGCGAAGGCTTTTTCGGGATGGTCCTTCCACAACTCGCCGGTGGTGAGCGCGGTGTAGCCGAGGCCCTGCTGGACGAGCTGTGCGTTCCACGGCTCGCCGACGCAGAAGCAATCCATCGTGCCGACCTTCATGTTCGCCACCATCTGGGGCGGCGGCACCACGATCGTCTCGATGTCCCTGTCCGGGTCGATCCCGCCGGCGGCCAGCCAGTAGCGGAGCCAGAGGTCGTGGGTGCCGCCCGGGAAGGTCATGGCGGCCTTCACGGACTTGCCGGCGGCCTTCTTCTTCTCGGTGGCGGCGCGGAAGACCTTGGCGTCGAGGGCGACCTTGTGGTCGAGGTACTCCTTGGCGACCGAGATGCACTGGCCGTTGGTGTTGAGCCGGGCGAGGATCTGCATCGGCACCGGGACGTTGTTCTGCGTCACGCGGCCGGCGCTGATCAGGTAGGGCATCGGCGAGAGGATGTGCGCGCCGTCGATGCCGTTGCCCCCTGAGCCGAGCACGAGGTTGTCGCGGGTGGTGCCCCAGGAGGCCTGTTTCAGCACCTCGACATCCGGCATGCCGTGCTTGGCGAAAAAGCCCTTCTCCCTGGCGACGAACAGGGGCCCCGCGTCGGTGAGCGCGATGAAGCCGAGCTTGGCGCCCTTCACCTCCGGCCCGGCCCCCTGCGCGAAGGCCCCGCCCGGCAACGCGGCCCTGGCCGCCGCGGCGAGCGAGAAGGCGCCCGCGGCGCCCTTCAGGATCCCGCGCCGCGTGGTGTGGGCCCGCGCATTCCGCTCACCCTTGGCCTGCTCACTCTTGGTGATCGACACCCTGGCTGCTCCTCTGGCCGCCGGACGATCCCGCCCGGCTCGAACGAAAAAACCGCTGCCCAAGCTCGACCGCGGCCGCGCGCATGCGGGCCTTGCGGGGACTCGGGTCAGCGGCTCTGCTGACGGCATCGATCCGTCGGCGCTGGCGGATCGGCCCATCCCCAGCAGGTTCTGTGCCAACTCTCGGACGATGCCCCGTGCCCTGAATCTGGAGGTGTTCGAAGGGGCGGCGATCGCCCGGGCCGCGACGGCCACGCTCTGCTGCGCTGCACAAAACGTGGGCGGGCTGATCGCCGTCCGGGCAGCTGCGTCGGCTGCCTCAATCGCAGGCAGCGAGGAGGTCGGGCCGGAGGAAGCCGGCGGCGCGCTCTGCCTGCGCCGCATCGACGGGCTGGCCGGCCGCCGCCATCTCCTCCAGCATCCAGGCCACGGCGTCGGGCGCGGGCGTGAGCGCCTCCTCGCCGAGGACAAGATAATCGGGGGCTTGACGGAGGTGGCCGCCGGGCGCGACCAGCAACTCGCCCCGCAACCCGCGCAGGATCAGGTCGGGATCGACGTCGAGATGGCGCCGGGCGCCGAGCAGGCGCGCGAGATCAGGCCAGTGCTCCGGCGTGCCGCACCAGCGGGCCGCCGCCTTGAGCGCCCGCAGGAGCGGGGCGGCGCGGTCCGCCATCTCGGCGGGCAGGGCCAGCACCTTCTCGGGGCAGCCGGGCGCGATGGCGACGCCGAGCGCGGCGACGCGGCCGACGCCTGCAGCCACCGCGACGCTGCTCCAGGGGGCGCCGACGCAGAAGCCGTCGATCAGGCCGCGCCGCAGGGATTCCACCGTGCGTGGCGGCGGCACGACGACGAGGCGCAGGAGGTCGAGCCGGCCGCCGCCGAGGGCGAGCAACCGGCCGAGCTGGTAGGTGTGGCTGGAGAAGGGGTGCACGGTCGCGAAGCACAGCGGCCGGCCCGCGGCGAAGCGGGTTTCGGCCAGCGCCGCGAGCGCCCGCGCCACGTCCGGCAGCGCGTCGGAGGCCGGCGCCATCGCCTCCCAGAGCGGCAGCGACACGGTGACGGCGTTGCCGTTGCGCGCCAGCGCCGCCGGCGCGATCAGCCGGGCCGGCGGTCCGCTGAGGCCGATATGGCTCGCCAGCGCCAGGGGGGCGAGCAGGTGCGCCCCGTCGAGGAGGCCGAGCGCCAGCTTGTCGCGCAGCGTCGCCCAGGAGGGCTCGGCCACGAGGTCGACGCTCAACCCCTCGCGCGCCGCGAAGCCGCCTTCCACCATCGCGATCACCGCGGCGGCATCGGTCAGCGGGACATAGCCGAGCTGCAGCCTCATCCGAGCAGGTCCGCGGCGGTGACGATCGCCCGGGCGATGTCGACGATCTTGCGCTTCTCGTTCATGGCCTTGCGGCGCATCTGCCGGTAGGCCTCGTCCTCCGAGAGCCCCTTGGCGCTCATCAGGATGCCCTTGGCCCGGTCGATCAGCTTGCGGTCGGCGAGTTCGCTGCGGGCCTCCGTGAGTTCGCGCTGCAGCCGCGCGAAGGCATTGAAGCGCAGGATGGCGATGTCGATGATCGGCTTGATCCGCTCCGCCTTGAGCCCGTCCACCACGTAGGCGGAGATGCCGGCATCGACGGCGGCCTGCATCATCGGCGCGTCGCTGCGGTCCACGAACATCGCCACCGGCCGCTCGACGAGGCGCGAGACGCCGAACATCTGCTCCAGGAGGTCGCGGCTGGGGCTCTCCAGATGGATCACCACCACGTCCGGCGAGAGCGCCGAGAGCCGGTCGAGGAGGTCCACCGTGTCGGGGATGACCACGACGCGGGCGCCCTCGACCGTGCGCAGGCCCTCCTCCAGCACCGCCGCGCGGGCCCGGCTCGGATCGACGACGGCGATGGTGAGGTTCTGCTCAGGCAGGGGCACGGGAGGAGGCGACGCGAGTTCGGGCATGCGGACCACCCGAGGCAAATGTCGGGCCGCACGTCGCGCCCCTGCACCTTCGGGCAGGATGGCCGCCGCACGAGACCCCGTCGCGCGGCGCGTGCAGAAGGGCACTTCGCGCAACCAAGACCGTCCTGCCGCGCTCTATATCGGCAGCAGCGCCCGTCACAGAGGAGAACCGCCGCGGCATGCCCCTCGACCCGCCCCGCCGATCCGCCTGAGGCCATGCCGTGATCGCCGCACTTCTCGTCCTCACCACGTTGCTGGCGCCCGGCGCCGACCGGGCGGCCAGCCTGCTGCGCGAGGGCGCCGCGCGGGCCGGGCAGGACCTCGCCCAGAGCATCGTCCGCCTGCAGCCCGCGGCGCCGGCCCTCTACCGTGCCGAGGCGCGGGCGGTGTCGAACTGGCGCGAGGAGACGCGCGAGGCGCTGCGGCCGGTCTCGCTCGCCCTGGTGGCCTTCGCATCGCCGGCCGATCCCGCCTTCGTGGCCCGCTGCGTCAAGCTCAACAATTACTGGTGCATCAAGCGGGCGAACTGGGACGGCGAGATCGGCGCCGATGCGGAGGGCCACACCGGGTTCGCCTCGGCCGGGCACGGCGCCGACGCGGCGGTCTCTCTCCTGCGGCGCTACTACACGGTGCTCGGCCGCCGCTCCGCCCTGGCGATCGTGCGGCGCTGGGCGCCGGCCGAGTGCGGCGCGCCGGTCGCGGCGCGCCCGCGCGGCACGCCCGTCACCGCACCGGCCTCGCCCGCCCTGGCGGCCCTCGCACCGCAGGGCATCGGGCGCACGGTCCGGGCGCGCTTCCTGGCCGGGCGCGGGCGGGGGATGCCGGCCCGACGCCTCGCGGCCAAGCCCGGAGCCGCCCGCCCCACGCCAGCGAAACCACCGACGGCCCCGCCCGTCCCGGCCAAGACCGTTCAGGCCGAATCCACCCAAGCCAGGCCCACCCGGCCCAGGCCCGCCGCAAACTCGGCGTTGCGCGTGCAGCCCTGGTCGGCCCTCGCGCGCCTGTCCGGGCGCCCGCGCCGGGCCGCCCGGCCGCTGCCGCTGATGGCGACGCCGTCGATCGCCACCGGGCTGGGCACCGCCGAGCCCCGGGCGATCTCCGCCGCCGTGACGCCCGGGCGGGTCCTCGACGGCGAGCGGCTCGCCGCGGAGGCCGCAGCGCTGCCCTCGCTCACCTCGCTCACCTCCGTGGCGGCGCTGCCGCCGGCCCTGCGCCCGCCGCCGCCGCTCTGCAGCTCGGACGAGACTCGGATCCAGAACTACGCCGGCCGCATCGCCGCCAGCGTCGGCCTCAAGGCCGGGGACGATCTCGGCCTGTTCGATGCGGACGGGCACGCCACCGCGCGGCTCGCGCCCGTGCTGCTCGCGATGTCGGCGGTGGAACTCGGCAGCCTCCAGGCGAGCCCGGCCCTGGTGGCGCAGGCCATCGCCCGGGCCGAGGCGGCCCGGCCCGGGCCCGCCGCACCGGGGCAGGCCGCCGCCGCGCCCTGAGCGCGCCCCACCTTGAGCACGCCCTTGCGGAAAGCGTGGGCGGGCGCCACCTCCACACCCGACCCCCAGCGAGAGCCAGACCCCCTCGTGCTTGCCCTCCCCAGCTTCGTCGCGCGCGCCGGCTCCGCCGCCCGGGCGCTCGCCGAAGCGTCGAGCGATCTCCTCGTCCAGCCGACCGTGCGCCTCGGCGTCACCGGGCTCGCCCGCTCGGGCAAGACCGTGTTCACGGCGGCGCTCGTGCACCATCTCACCGGCCTCCATCCGCTGCCGGCCCTCAGGGCCTCGCAGGAGGGCCGCCTGCGCCGCGCCCGCCTCGTGCCGCAGCCCGACGACGACGTGCCGCGCTTCCCCTACGAGGAGCATTTCGCCGCGCTCACCCAGGAGCGGCGCTGGCCGCGCTCGACCGACCGCATCAGCCAGCTGCGGCTCGCGGTCGATTACGAGCGCAAGGCCGGCTGGCGCGCCGGTCCGGCGAACCTGATGGTCGACATCGTGGACTATCCGGGCGAGTGGCTGCTCGACCTCGCGCTGATCGAGCAGACCTACGAGGGCTGGTCGCGGGAGACCATCGCGGCCGCGCAGCGCTCCGGGCGCGCCGCCGTCGCCGCGCCCTGGCTCGACGTCCTGCGGGGCCTCGACCCGAACCAGCCCCTCGACGAGGTGGTGGCCGAGCGGGCGAGCGACGCCTTCAAGACCTACCTCGCCGCGGTCCGGGCGGGGCCGGAGGCTGTCGCCACCACACCGCCCGGCCGCTTCCTGATGCCGGGCGACCTCGCGGGCTCGCCCGCGCTCACCTTTGCGCCGCTGGCGCTCGCCGGGCCCACCGCGCCCGACAGCCTGGGCGGCCTGATGGAGCGCCGCTTCGAGGCCTACAAGAACCGCGTGGTGACGCCGTTCTTCCGCGACCACTTCCAGCGCATCGACCGGCAGATCGTGCTGGTCGACGTGCTGGCGGCGGTGGATGCCGGCGCGGCCGCGCTCGCCGAACTGGAGGATGCCCTCGACCGGGTGCTGATGAGCCTGAACATCGGGCGCAACACCCTGCTGTCGCGCCTGTTCGCGCCGCGCACCGACCGGATCATGTTCGCCGCCACCAAGGCCGACCACCTCCACCACGCCAGCCACGACCGGCTCGACGCGCTGCTGCGCCTCCTCGTGGCGCGCGCGATGCGGCGCACCGAGGCCGCGGGCGCCCGGGTCGGCACCGTGGCGCTCGCCTCGGTGCGCGCCACCCGCGAGGTGACGGTTGAGGAGGGCGGGCTCGCCCTGCGCACGGTGGCCGGCACGCCCGAGGCCGGCGAGGCGATCGACGGCGAGACCTTCGACGGAGAGACCGAGGCCGCGATTTTCCCGGGCGAGTTGCCGGAGCGCCCGGAGGCGGTGCTGGAGGGGGCGGTGGCGCCGGGCTCGCTGCGCTTCCCGCGCTTTCGGCCGCCGCGGGTGCCCCTCGACGCGCTCGGCCGTCCGGGACGGCTGCCGCAGATCCGCCTCGACCGCGCCCTGGAATTCCTGATCGGCGACCGTCTGGCCTGAGGACCGCGTGATGAGCCAGCCCCCGAAGCCCCGGGCCTTCCGCCTGCCCGCCGATCCGCCGCCCCCGCCCGGCAGCGAGACGCCGCTCGCCGAGGGCGTGCGGGTGGTGGAGGAATCGTTCGAGATCGTGGAGGCGGCCGACGGCGTGCCGGTGCCGGTGGCGCCTCGCTCCGGCCCGCCCTGGGGCAGCCTGCTGCTCTCGGCCCTCGGCGGCTTGGCGGCCCTCGGGATCGGGCTCGCGGTCGAGCGGCTGATCGCGGACCTTTTTACCGCCGCGCCCTGGCTCGGCGCGGCGGCGCTCGCGCTCCTCGGCGTCGCCGCGGTGGCGCTCCTCGCCCTGGTCTGGCGCGAAGTCGCGGGCGTGCTGCGCGAGCGGCGCATCGAGGCGATCCGCGAGGCCGCCCTGGAGGCCCTGGCCGCCCGCGACCATACGGCCGCCAAGGCCGTGGTGCGGGACGTGGCGGCCCTCTACGCCGACCGTCCGGGCCTCGCGGCCGGCCGCGGGCGGCTCGACGCGGTGGCGGACGCGATCCTCGACGTGGAGGACCGCCTCGGCATCGCCGAGCACGAGCTGCTCGGCCCCCTCGACCGGATGGCGAAGGGCGCGGTGGCGGATGCCGCCAAGCAGGTCTCGGCCGTGACGGCGCTGAGCCCGCGGGCGATCGTCGATGTCGGCTTCGTGATCTTCGCGGCGGTCCGGCTCCTGCGCCGCATCGCGACGATCTACGGCGGGCGGCCGGGCCTGTTCGGGTTCCTGCGCCTCGCGCGCGCGGCGCTGGGGCATCTCGCCGTCACGGGCGGCGTCGCGGTGGGCGACAGCCTCGTGCAGCAGGTGCTGGGGCTGGGGCTCGCCGCCCGCGTCTCGGCGAAGCTCGGCGAGGGCGTGCTCAACGGCCTCATGACCGCCCGCTTCGGCCTCGCGGCCCTGGCGGTCTGCCGCCCGCTGCCCTTCGTGCGCGAGACGGTACCCCGGCTCGGCGACGTGGCGGGAGAGCTGATCCGCGGACAGGAGGGACAATGAGCCCGGCCGCGGGCCGGACGACAATATTCCACAATACAATCCTTCTATCGAAGGAAATCTGTTTTCCGATATTCGGTCTTAATAATCTCTGACAATCAAGCAATATATGTCCTCGACTGCAAGAGCAGTCGCGATGTCTCACATCGTAGGAGGACAGCATGGCCGGCGCTCCGATCTCCGGAATCGCGGACGATGAACCGTGGGATACTCCGCCGGACGATTCCGGCTCGCGCTCGTCAACCGATCACGACCACGATGGCGTGTTCGATTCACCGCCGGACCAGCACGACGATTCAGGCTTCGCGGCGGGCGAGCATCGCGTCGACGCCACCCTGCGGGCGATGCAGCAGCAACTCGAAAAACTCATCTTCGACCGGCCGGCCGCCGTCGCGAGCGCCTTCGGCGATGGCCCCACCGAGAAGGCCGACCTGATCGCCGGCGTCGGCATCGGCCCGGCGCATCGCGATTTCGAGTCGGTCGGACCGGCGGGTCCCGGGGCGCCGGTCCTCAACGTCTACGTGACCGAGCGGATGTCGATGGACGAGGTCAAGGCGGCCTGCGTCGACAGTTTCGGCGTTCGGGCCCTGTCGTCGGACACCCTGCCCATCAACGTGATCCACACAGGCCCGATCGACGCACTGGCGAACCGGCTGCGAGTGCGTCTCTCGCCCTGCGGCGTGTCGGTCGCCCACCCGAAGGTCACCGCCGGCACCCAGGGCGTGCTCGCCCGCGGGCGGTCGGGGCCGCGCGCCAATCGCCTGCTTCTGATCAGCAACAACCACGTGATCGCCAATTCCAACGACGCGCGGGCCGGCGATCCCATCCTTCAGCCGGGTCCCGCGGACGGTGGACGGGATCCGGCGGACCGGATCGCCGTCCTGGAGCAATGGGTGCCGATCACCTTCGCCGGCCAGCCGAACGTGGTCGATTGCGCGTCCGCGTGGTGCTGGCCGGACCGGGTGCGCAAGCAGTTCATGTATCGGGTCGGCTCGGCCATGCACTACTTCTCCTGCGGCGCACAGCCGGTGCCCGCGCGGGTCGGGCTGATGGTCGGCAAGTCCGGCCGTACCACGCAGCTCACCTCGGGCCGCGTCATCGACGTGAGCGCGTCGATCCGGGTGAATTACGGCCAGGGTCAGGTGGCCAACTTCCGCGATCAGATCACGATTCGGGGCAACCAGACCCGCTTCAGCCAAGGGGGCGATTCGGGCTCTCTGGTCTGGACCTGGGACGCAGCCCGCCGGCCGGTCGGTCTCTTGTTCGCCGGCGGGGGCGAGCTTACCTTCGCCAACAAGATCGACCATGTCCTCAAGGCGCTCGACGTCACGCTCGTCACGTGACGGGAGCCGGAGGGGGAGACGATGTCCACGCAGAACCCGTTCCCGTACAGCGGCCCCACCGCCTACACGCCCGCCGACACGGCGCCCGCCGCGGGCCGGGCCAGCGCGGAGGCGACGCTCACCCGGATCCCCGGCGTCCAGGGGATGGGGGAGGGGCGTGATGCCATCGGGGATCCGGCCTGGGTCGCCTACGTCTCCGACCGTTCGGTCGCCGCGCAGCTCCCGGCCCGCCTCGAAGGGCGGGCCGTGGTGCCGGAAGTGACCGGCGAGATCGACATCCTGCCGGCCTGACCGCCCGGAGCGGGACGGCCTGCGGCACCTCCGTTGCAGACGCTCGAGCCTGCATTCGTGTCGCCGCACCGGCGACCACGTCGGCGAACGGGCCTTGTCGTCAGAGGCTGGCGGATTCGCGCGGCCGGATCGTCGCGTAATCCGTCGTGGCCTGCGCCTTCGAGACGTCGTGCGCGGCCTGGAGATTGATCCAGAACTGCGCCGAGGTGTCGAAGTAGCGTCCCAGTCGCAGGGCCGTATCAGCCGTGATGCCGCGACGCTCCCGCACGATCTCGCTGACGCGGTTCGGGAGCACGTCGATCGCCTCCGCGAGCTGCCGGGCCGAGATGCCGAACGGCTTCAGAAACTCTTCGAGCAGGATCTCGCCGGGATGGGTGCGGATGCGGGGCATAGCGAACCTCAGTGATGGTCAACGATCTCGACGCCGACCAGCCCACCCGCGCTAGACCAGCGGCAGCCCCACGTAGTTCTCCGCCAGCACCGTCTGCGCCGCGCGCGACTCGCGGATGTAGGCGAGTTCGGCCACCTGCATGCGGCGCGCGAACGGGTCCATGTCGGGGAAGCGGTGGGTGAGGCCGGTGAACCACCAGCTGAACCGCTCCGCCTTCCAGACCCGGGCCAGCGCCCGCTGCGAGTAGCCGTCGAGGCCGGAGGGGTCGCGGTCGCGGTAGTGGCGCACCAGCCCTTCGGCCAGCATGGCGACGTCCGAGACCGCGAGGTTCATGCCCTTGGCGCCGGTGGGCGGCACGATGTGGGCCGCGTCGCCCGCCAGGAAGAGGCGGCCGTGCCGCATCGGCTCGGCGACGAAGCTGCGCAGGGGCGCGACGCTCTTCTCGAAGGAGGGGCCGCGCTCCAGCCCGGCCGCCGCCTCCGGCCCGAGGCGCAGCGCCAGCTCGTCCCAGAACCGCACGTCGGACCAGTCCTCGATGCGCTCGTCGAGGCCGACCTGCACGTAGTAGCGGCTGCGCGTCGGCGAGCGCATGCTGGCGAGCGCGAAGCCGTTCTCGTGGTTGGCGTAGATGAGTTCGTGGTTGACCGGGGCCACCTCCGCCAGGATGCCGAGCCAGCCGAACGGATAGACCCGCTCGAAGACCTTGAGCACGTCGGCCGGCATCGCCGCGCGGCTCGCTCCGTGGAAGCCGTCGCAACCCGCGATCCAGTCGCAGGCGAGGGTGTGTCCGGCGCCGTCGCGGCGGAACCGGACGCTCGGGCTGTCGGTCTCGACCCCCTCCAGCACGAGGTCCTCGGCCTCGAACAGGATCCGCACCCCGCGCGCCTCGGCGGCATCGAAGAGGTCGCGCATCACCTCCTGCTGGCCGTAGACCGTGACGGCGGAGCCGCCGGTGAGCGCCGCCATGTCGATGCGGAAGAGGCGCCCGTCATAGGCGATGTTGGTGCCGGTATGGACCAGCCCCTCGGCGCGCAGGCGTTCATCGAGCCCGAGATCGGCGAGGAGCGCGACGGTGCCCTGCTCCAGCACGCCGGCCCGCACCCGGCCCTCGACGTAGTCGCGGGTGCGCCGCTCCAGCACCACCGCGTCGATCCCGGCCCGGGCGAGGAGATGGGCGAGGATGAGGCCGGCCGGTCCGGCCCCGATGATCGCGACCTGCGTGCGCATGGAGATCCTCCGGGTGTTTCGCTCCGGCCGCCCGCGCGGCGTCGAGGCCCGCGGCGGCGATGGCACGACTTTGCCCCTCGGCGGGCCGTCCGGCGATGGACGGCGCGGCGAAAGTGTTGGACTTTTTCACTCCCGCGAGAGGACCGGGAGTGAGGAGTGTGAGATCCGCCGACCCCGCGCAACTGCCTGTCGTGCCGCACTTCTTCCTCTACGGGGAGACGCCGCGGGACGTCGACGACCGCTTCCTGCACGTCGAGGCCTTGGACGATCGCAGCCGCCCCAACCGCTGGAGCATCCGCCCCCACGTGCATGCCGCCCTGCATCAGGTGCTTCACCTCTCGGCCGGCGGCGGGGTGATGCGGGCGGAGGCCGAGTCGCTGCGCCTCGCCGCGCCCTGCCTCGTCCTCGTGCCGGCCGGCACCGCGCACGGCTTCCGCTTCGACGACGAGACGCAGGGGACCGTGCTCACCCTGTCGGACCGCTACTGGCGCGACCTCGCCCGCCGCGAGCCCGACCTCGCGGGGCTGTTCGGGGCGCCCGCGGCGCTGCCGGCCGGGGAGGGGGAGCCATTCGGGGAAAGCATCGCCGAACTCGCCCGCGAACTCGCCTGGGCGGCCCCGGGCCGGCGGGCGGCGATCGAGGGGCACCTGATGATCCTGCTCGTGGCGGCGCTGCGGCAGCGGGAGGTCGCGCAGGGAGCCGCGGCGCAGCCCGGCCCGCAGGCGGTGCTGGTGGCGCGCTTCCGGGAGGCGGTGGAGGCGCATCACCGCCGCGAGCGCCCCCTCGACGACTACGCCCGCGACCTCGGCGTGACGCAGGCCCGCCTGCGCACCGCCTGCCGGGGCGTCACCGGCCTCAGTCCCGGCCGCCTGATCCGCGACCGGCGCCTCATCGAGGCCAAGCGCATGCTGCTCTACTCGGACCTCGCGGTGGCCGAGGTGGCCTACGATCTCGGCTTCACCGATCCGGCCTATTTCTCGCGCTTCTTCGCCAAGGGCACCGGGGAGGCCCCGCGTGCGTTCCGGGAGCGGAGAGGCGCCCAGGCGGGCGCGACCGGAGGAGCCGCATGACGACCGACAAGCCGGGCCTGACGCGACAGGGCGTGATGCGGGGGGCGCTCGGCGCGGCGCTCGGGGCGGCGTGGCCGGCGGGCGCGGAAACGCCCCTGCACCGGCGCGCGATCCCGTCGAGCGGCGAGAACCTGCCGGTAATCGGGCTCGGCACCTGGATCGGCTTCAACGTCGGCGCGGCGGAGGCGGAGCGCGAGCGGCTGCGGGGCGTCGTCGCGGCCCTGCTCGACGGCGGCGGGCGGGTGATCGATTCCTCGCCGATGTACGGCCGCGCCGAGGCGGTGGCGGGGGATCTCGTCGCGGCAGCCGGCGCACGCGAGCGCACCTTCCTGGCCACCAAGGTCTGGACCCGCGGGCGCGAGGCCGGGATCGCGCAGATGCGCCAGTCGATGGCGCGGCTGCGCACGGACCGGCTCGACCTGATGCAGATCCACAACCTCCTCGACTGGCGCACGCATCTCCCGGTGCTGCGCGCCTGGAAGCAGGAGGGGCGGATCCGCTACCTCGGCATCTCGCACTACACCGAGAGCGCCTACGACGAGGTCGAGGCGGTGCTGCGGTCCGAGCCACTCGACTTTTTGCAGATCAACTACGCGCTCGACGACCGCGCCGCCGAGGAGCGCTTGCTGCCGCTCGCCGCCGACCGGGGCGTGGCTGTGCTCGTGAACCGCCCCTTCGGCGGCGGCGGGCTGCTGCGGCGCCTGCGCGACCGGCCGCTGCCGGCCTACGCGGCCGAGATCGGATGCGAGAGCTGGGCCGAGATCCTGCTCAAGTTCGTGATCGCCCACCCGGCCGTCACCTGCGCGATCCCCGGCACCGGGCAGCCGCACCACATGGTCATGAACCTGCGCGCCGGCACCGGCCCGTTGCCCGACCAAGCGCTACGCCGCCGCATGCAGGCCGCATAGATGAACGACAGTTCATCCGGCGCTTCGCAGGATCTGGCCAAGCTCGGCCGTGACGACGGCGCGACGAAAAGTCCGCGCACGGCGGCGTCGTTTGCGCGGAACCTCTCGCGTCCGCCCTATTTCTGCCGGTTCTTCTGAGTTAATCACCCCTCATTCACGCCATCGCATCGGCGAGCGCGCCGGGGCTGCTGCCCGGGTCGCGCCCAGGCCGGGCTGTTGCCCGGCCACATCTCGAAGAGGGGGTCTCATGCTCAAGTCTGTCGTCGCCGCGCTCGGAGTCAGTGCAGGGCTGGTCGCGTCGCTGCAGGCGGTCTCGGCGGATTCGCGCGGAGGCGGCAGCGACTACAACGGCACCTGGAACGTCCAGCTCGTCACCGAATCGGGTCTGTGCGACAGCCGCTACAGCTTCTCGCTCGCGGTGCGCGATGGCGACATCCGCCTCGCCTCGACGGCGGAGGGCGCCTCGGTCAGCGGCCGCATTTCCGGGGACGGCAATGTCGGCCTGAGCGTGCGGCGCAGCGGCACGAGCGGCGCGGCCTCCGGGCGCCTCCAGGCCAATTCGGGTTCGGGCACGTGGAGCGTCTCCTCCCTGTGCTCCGGCCGCTGGACCGCCCAGCGCCGCTCGACCCGGGTCGCCCAGGCCGACTGATACGAGATCCGGACGATCAGTCCGGATCTCGTATCAGGCAGCCCGCGCGGCGCCTGAGCGAAGCCGAAATCCGCATCGCGAAGCGATCAATCGGATTTCGTATGATCCCGGCCCGAGCCCGCCGCGCGGGCTCACTCCCAGCCCGAGCCCGCTCCGCGGGCCTATCCCAGGAACCGCGCCCAGTGCTGGGCGTGGACCGTGCTGATGATGCCCGAGGCCCAGACGAGGTGCCGGTCGGGCATCAGGGGCGCGTTGTGGCTCTCCAAGTGGAAGACCCCGCGCCGCGAGCCCCGCAGGAGCTTCTTGAGGTAGCGGTGCCCGTCCCGGGTCGCGACCGCGGCGTAGCGGCCGATCAGCCGTTCGGGACTCTCGCCGGCGCGCGCGCACAGCACGATGTCGTCCGGCTCGTATTTCGGGTACATCGATGCCCCGGCGACCCGGAACGCGATCGTGCCGTGGGGGACGGGGAACGGCACCGCGACCTCGAACAGCGTGCCGTGCGGCTCGGGCTGCTCGTCGCCGGTCTCGATCAGCCCGCCCGCGCTGATCACCCCCTTCACCGCCACGACCTGACTGCCGTCGCCCGGCGGCTCCGCCGCCTCGTCGTCCCCGAACAGCAGGCCCTTGGCGCTCACCAGCACGCCGTCCCGGCGGAAGCGCTCGGCGTACCGCTCGGCGTCGTCGCGGCCGATCGTCCGCGTCCCGGCCTCGTGCGCCCGGTAGGTGCTCTCCGGCCACGCGTTGCGGAGCGCCGCGTCGCGCGCGGACCGGTAGCCCGCGGCGAGCCGTGCCAGCCGCAGCCGCTCGCCCTGCTCCACCCGGATCCGGCCCTCGCGCCCTTGATCGGCAACCATCCCGTCCACAACCTTCAGCGACGAAATCACCACCTAGCGTGTTGATCAGAGTCATTACATCATGTAGCTATTCCGGTCGCAAGCAGCCTGAACGGCCGCTTTCTCTTCCCCAACGGCAGGAGTCGCCTCATGTTCCGGCGCCCCGGTGCGCCGCGCGCCTGCGCGCGCGGCCTCGCTCGCCCCCCGCGACGGTCCCGGTTGCCGCCGGGACCCATGGCGCGGCCGGCCGCTTCCCGGCTAGACAGGCCGCATGAAGACGGCCCTGATCGTGCTCTGGACCCTGGCGGCGGGGATCCTGCTGTTCCTGATCGTGCGCAAGCGCATCACCCAGGCGCTCCGCGACATCGCGCGCGACGCCGGCGACCCGCCGCGCGGGTCCGGCGATCCGCCGCGTGGATCGCCGGAGGATCGCGGCCCGGCGCCCTGAGCCTCCATCGGCCGGAGGGGCCGCGGATCGCCCGCGCGACACCCTCACGGGTTTGCACCGCGAGGGCGCCATGACGGACCGCAAGCAGAAGATGCGGCGCATCGCGCGCCGCCGCCGCGAGGCCCTCGCCCATGACCGGCCGTCCGCCGCGCTGACCGGGGCGATCCGGCGCCGCAGGCGGCGGCAGCGACCACCGCGCATCGTGGTGGCGCCCGATCGGGTCTGGCTCGTGGTGCGCACGCGCCCGCGCTGGTCGGCCCGCGTCGCCCGCGAGCTGGAGGAGGCCGGTCTCGCCACCTTCGAGGCGCGCGAGGAGGTGGAGCGGGTCGAGGAGAACGGGCGCCGCCGCCTCGTGCGGGAGCCGCTCCTGCGCCGCCTCGTCTTCGTGGGCCTGCGCGACGACGGCGAATTGCGAAAAGCCGAGGCCCATCCGGGCGTCGACCGGGTGCTGTTTCGCGATCACCGCGCGGTGGTGATCCCGGCATCCGTGCTGCAGGTCTTCGCGGACGCGCTCACCGGCCACGGCACGGAGGGGGAAGGGGAGGCGGTCTCGGCCGTGCTGTTCGCCCTCGGGGATGCCGTGCGGGTGACGCAGGGGCCGCTCGTGCAGGCCGCAGGGATCGTCGAGGCCGTCGATCCGGCGCGCCGCCGCTACCGCGTCGCCGTGGAGATGTTCGGCCGCGCGACCCCGGTGGACCTCGGCGAGGAGCAGATCGAGGCCGATCCGGAGCCTTCCCCGAAAAAGAACATTTGACGAACAAAACGGGATCGCGTATCAAAGGGGCAGGTTATCCAGGTCTGCGGCCTGCCACTCACGGACGTGGCCGCGCGACTGCCCCCTCGGGGGATGTGTCCCTGGACCCGGCCCACGGCATCACCGAGGCGACGGGGGGCTCGTGCCTCCCGGCCGGCCGGGACGGATCTCCAGGCACGGCATGGCGCGTACGAACATCGACTGGGCGGCGATCGAGGCCGCGTGGCGGGAGGGCCGCTCCGCGGCGGAGCTCGCCCGAACCTTCGGCCTTCATCCCGGCACGGTGCGAAGGCGCGCCGGGGCCGGGCGCTGGGAGCGGGCGGTGCCCGACGCCGCGCGCCGGCTCGCGCCCACGCCGCCGCAGCCGCGTGCCGGGGGCGGCCGGGTGGTCGACGGGCACCGGACCGTCATCGAGCAGGGACAGGCGCTGACCCTGCGCCTCCTCGGCGAGGCGCTCGCCGCCTCCGGGCAGGCCGGTGCCGCTGAGGCCCTGCTCGCCGAAGCATCGAACGATGACCCGGAGCGCAGAAGCGCCCTGGAACGGCTGGCCTCGCTCCCGAAGCGCAGCGCGGCCCTGCGCGACCTCGCCACCGCGGCGCGGCTCTGGATCGCTCTCGAACGGCAGGCCTGGGGTCTCGATGGCAAGGGGCGCGATGCCGATACGGACGCGGGCAGGCCGGGCTTCGACCTCGACGCCGCCCTCCGGCTCCTCGACCCCGAGCAGCGTGAGCAACTGCGCCGCATCGCCGAGGTCCTGGCTGTCGGCGCCCGCGATCCTGCTGCGGGCGCTTGACCGGGTCGAGAGCGAGCAGAGCCTCGCAGGCTTCGTGCGGCGGGCCTGGCCGACGGTGGAGCCGGGCGCCCCCTACATCCACGGCTGGCACATCGACGCGGTGGCCGAGCACTTGGAGGCGATCACCGCCGGGCGGATCACCAGGCTCCTGATCAATGTCCCCCCAGGCAGTATGAAGAGCCTCCTCGCCGGCGTCTTCTGGCCGGCCTGGGAATGGGGGCCACGCGACCGCCCCGACCTGCGCACCATCGCGGTCTCCCACACCCGGGCGCTCGCCATCCGCGACAACCTGCGCACCCGCCGCCTCGTCACCTCGGACTGGTACCGCGCCCTCTGGGGCACGCGCGTGCGCCTCGCCCGCGACCAGAACCGCCGGCAGCGCTTCGAGACCACCCCGACCGGCCTGCGCGAGGCGCTCGCCGCGGGCTCGATCACCGGGGCGCGCGGCGACCGGGTGATCCTCGACGACCCGCTCTCGGTCGACGGCGCGAATTCCGAGCGGGTGCGCGAGACGGTCAACCGCTGGTTTCTCGAAGCCGTGCCCACCCGCCTCAACGACCCCGCCCGCTCGGCCATCGTGGTGATCATGCAGCGCCTGCACGCCCGCGACGTCTCCGGCCTGATCCTGGCGCGCGACCTCGGCTACGAGCACCTGATGCTGCCGATGGAGTTCGAGCCCGCCCGGCGCTGCGTCACCGGCATCGGCTTTTCCGATCCCCGGCGCCGGGAGGGCGACCTCCTGTTTCCGGCCCGCTTCCCCCGCGCGGTGGTGGAGCGCGACAAGGCCGTGATGGGCGCCTACGCGGCGGCCGGCCAGTTCCAGCAGCGCCCGGCCCCGCGCGAGGGCGGGCTGTTCAAGCGCCACTGGTTCGGCGTGGTCCGCGCGCTGCCCGCCGGCTGCCGCTTCGTCCGCGCCTGGGACCTCGCGGCCAGCGTCGAGCGGGCCGGCAGGGCGCCCGCCTACACGGCAGGCCTCAAGCTCGGCCGCGCCCCAGATGGGCACCTCTACGTGGCCGATGTCCGGCGCGACCGGCTCTCCCCGGGCGGCGTGGTGCGGATGATCCTCGCCACCGCCGCCGAGGACGGCCCCGATTGCCGCATCGCCCTGCCGCAGGATCCCGGACAGGCCGGCAAGGCCCAGGCCCAGGACCTGATCCGGCGGCTGGCCGGCTACGACGCCCGCGCGACGCCCGAGAGCGGCGACAAGGCCACCCGCGCCGCGCCGGTCTCGGCTCAGGCCGAGGCCGGCAACCTGCACCTCCTCGAAGGCCCCTGGAACGAGGCCTTCCTCGACGAGGTCGCGTCCTTCCCCAACGGCGCCTTCCTCGACCAAGTCGACGCCCTCTCGCGCGCCTTCGGCACCTTGAGCGAGGCGCGCTACGGCATGCTGGGAGTTCTCTGATGTGGCTCGCCGACCGCCTCGCCAACCTCGTTACCGGCCTTGGCGGGCCGCGCGACAAGAGCGCCGGCGCCCTCCACGTCCACGTGCCGCGCGCCAAGGCGGAACTCGACGCCGCCTACCGGGACAACTGGCTCGCCCGCAAGATCGTGGACGTCGTGCCCTTCGACATGCTGCGCGAGTGGCGCGGCTGGCAGGCGCCCCCCGCCGAGGTGGCGGCGATCGAGGCCGCCGAGACGGCCCTGCGCCTGCGCGAGGTGCTGCTGCGCGCCCTGCGCCTCGCACGGCTCCACGGCGGGGCGGCGATCCTGATCGGCGACGCCAGCCCCGATCCGGCCGCACCGCTGCGCCCCGAGACCGTCGGGCAGGGGGGCCTGCGCTACCTCCACGTGCTGGGCCGCCACGCCATCCAGGCCGGCGAGATCGAGCGCGACCCGCTCTCGCCCTGGTTCGGGGAGCCGACCTCCTACGTGATCGCGGGCGGCCAGCCGGTGCACCCGTCGCGGATCCTGCGCCTCGTCGGCGCCCCGGTGCCCGAGGAGGCCGGGGGCGACGCCTTCGGCGACAGCGTGCTGCAGGCGCTGCTCGAAGCCATCGATCACGCCACCGCGGCCGCCGCCCACATCGCCGCGATGCTGCCAGAGGCCAAGCAGGACGTGATCTCGGTGCCGGGCCTCTCCCAGGCCCTCTCCACGGAGGAGGGCACGCGCCGCCTCACCGAGCGCTTCGGCTACGCGGCGCGGATGAAGTCGATGTTCGGGATGCTGCTCCTCGAAGGCGACGGCCGCTCCCCCGAGGGCGAGCGCTACCAGCAGAAGCAGCTTGATTTCTCGGGGCTGCCCGAGGTGGCGCGCCTCTTCCTCCAGACCGCGGCGGGCGCCGCCGACATCCCGGTGACGCGCCTCCTCGGCCAGTCGCCCGCCGGCCTCAACGCCACGGGCGATGCCGACCTGCGCAACTACTACGACCACATCGCCGCCCGCCAGGCGGTGGAACTCACCCCCGCGCTCGCCCGCCTCGACGCGCTTCTCGTCCGCCACGCGCTGGGCCGCCCGGCGCCCGAGATCTGGTACGCGTGGCGCCCGCTCCTGCAGACCTCCGAGCGCGACAAGGCCGAGATCGGCCGGCTGCGCGCCGAGACCGCCGCCACCCTCGCGCGCGAGGCCCTGAGCCCCCGCGAGGTGCTGGCCGCGGGCGTCGAGGGCTGGCTCGTCAACGCCGACCTCTTCCCCGGCATCGAGGCCGCCTACCAGCGAACGCGCTGATCGGGGCCAGGCCCGGCGAGGCTTCGCCCTGACACCCACGCGGGCGCCGCCCGCGACCCGCCGGGGCCTCAAGGCCCCGGACCCCGGACAGACCCCGGCAGAGAGAGACCCATGCAGATCTTCGACAGGCTCAGCCTCGGCCCCCCGGCCGAGATCGCGGACGCGCGCCCGCTGCGCGGCGGGGCGCTGGTGGTGCAGGCCCGGGCGGCCCGCGCCGGCAACGTCCAGGTGTATGGCGGCGCGGAACTGGCGCGGCCCGACCGGGCGGCCATCCGGGTCTACCGCGACCCGGAAGAGGTGTTTCGGGCGGAATCCCTGGCGAGCTTCGGCCACAAGCCCGTCACCCTCGACCATCCGCCCGAGGCGGTCACGCCCGAGACGTGGCGCGGCGTCGCCCGGGGCCATGTCGGCGACGAGGTGCTGCGGGACGGCGAGTTCGTGCGCATCCCGCTGCTGCTCGCCGACGCGGAGGCGATCGCGGCGGTGCGCGCCGGGCGGCGCGAGATCTCGGTCGGCTACACCTGCGACCTCGACTGGACCCCCGGCACCGCCCCGGACGGCACGCCCTACGACGCCCGCCAGACCGCCGTGGTCGTCGACCACGTCGCCATCGTCGAGCAGGGCCGCGCCGGGCCGGAATGCCGGATCGACGACGCGACCGCCCTGCGCCGCGACCTCGCGGACGCGGTCGCCCGCGCGCTCACGGCGGAGGCCGAGGCCACCCGGCTCCGCACCGAGCACGCCGCCGCGCTGGCGGAGCGCGAGCGCGAGATCGCGGCCCTGCGCGCGCCGGGCGCCCTCGACGCCCTGGCGGCGACCCGGGCCGAGCTGGTGGCGGGGGCGCGACGCATCCTCGGCGACGCGTTCGACCCGGCTGGCCTTGAGGCCGGCGCGATCCGACGCGCCGCCGTCGCCCACGCGCTGGGCGAGGCCGCCGCCGGCCTCGACGCGGCCGGGATCGAGGGCGCCTTCCGAGCGCTCGCGGCCGCCGCCGACCCGCTGCGCGCCGCCCTGCGCCGCCCGCCGGACGCCCTCACGCCCGATGCCCTCACCCCCGACGCGGCCCATGCCGCGATGGTCGAGTCCCTCCGCACCGCCTGGAAGGCCCAACCCCAAGGAGCCCGCTGATGCCGACCCAGAACACCTATGCCGGCCGCGCCGCGCCCGCCTACGAGGGCATGGTCGCCGCCGAGGAGCCGAGCCTCACCCTCAGCCGCACCGTCGAGACGCCCGCCGGGATCGCCTTCGGCAAGCCCGCCTTCCAGGGCACGCGCGACGACGGCATCGCCGCGACGGGGTCGATCTTCCGGGGCGTCGTCCTGGCGGACCGCGGCGCCCGCCCGGAGACCGGCGGCGACCTCTTCGCCAAGGGCGACACCGCCCCGGTGCTGGTCAAGGGCGTCGTCTGGGTCGCGGTCGCGGGGGCCGTCACGGCCGGCGCGCCCGCCCACCTGACCGCCTCCGGCGGCTTTTCGGCCGCGGGCGCCGGCACCACCGCCCTTCCCAACGCCCTCTTCGACACCTCCGCCTCCGCCGGCGGGCTCGCGCGCCTGCGCCTCAACTAGGGACCATCCGCCATGACCACCCGCACGCTCGTCACCGACGCGCCGCGCGCGCTCGCCTTCCTGGTGAGCCAGCAGGCCTACATCGAGCCCACCGTCTACCGCACGCAGTACCCGGCGATCCGCTATCCGCGGCTCGTGCCCGTCGACACCGACGCCCCCGACTGGGTGCCCACCGTCACCTATTTTTCCTCCGACCGCGTCGGTCAGGCGGCCTGGGTGCACGGCGCCGCCGACGACGTGCCCAGGGGCGGTCAGCCGCGTGTCGCTGCCGCTGTGCCTGGACGAGGGGGCGGCGCGCGGCCTCGCCCAGGCGCTGCTGTACCAGGCGGTGGCCGAACGCGAGCAGGTCGCGATGGTGCTGCCGCCCTCGGCGCTCGCCCTCGATCCCGGCGACGTGATCAGCCTGTCGCTCGACGGGCGCGCCACCGACTACCGGCTGACCCGGCTCGGCCTGGAGGCGGGCCGGCCGGCGAGCGGCCTGCGCGCCGACAGCGGCGTGTTCGCCTACCGGGACGGCGCCGGGAGCGCGCGGGCGCCCTCGCCGCCGACGACCGCGGGCGTGGGACTGCTCCAGATCCTCGACCTGCCGCTGCTGGCGCCCGAGGCCACCGCGCACGCGCCCTATCTCGCGGCCTACACGCAGCCCTGGTCGCCGGTGGCGGTGCTGCGCGGGCGGGCGGGCGGCCCGGTCGAGGAGGACGCGGTGCTGGGCGCCCGCTCGGTGATCGGCCGCCTCGCCGCCGATCTCCACAGCGGCCCCTGCGGGCGCTGGGACCGCGTGACCGCGCTCCACGTCGAGGTGCCGCCGGGGGCCGAACTGGCGTCGGCGCCGGAGCGCGCGGTGCTCGACGGCGCCAACGCCGCGGCGGTGCTGACGCCCTCGGGGGAGTGGGAGGTGCTGCAATGGGCGAGCGCCGCCCTGCTGGCGCCCGGACGCTACCGGCTGACGGGCCTCCTGCGCGGCCAGCTCGGCACGGAGTTCGCCCGCGGCAGCCCGACGCCTGCGGGCGCGCCGTTCGTGGTGCTCACCGAGGCGCTGGTGCAGTCCCGGCTGCCGCTGGCCGAGCGCGGCCTGCCCGTGTCGTTCCGGTGGGGGCCGCTCGGGGAGCCGCCGGACGCCCCGTCCTACACGGGCGCCGATCTCGTGGTTCGGGGCGTGGGCCTGCGGCCCTACGCGCCGGTGCAGGCCCGCCTGCTCCGGCAGGACAACGGCGACCTCCTGCTCACCTGGATCCGGCGCACCCGCCTCAACGGCGACGCCTGGGAGCAGGACGAGGTGCCGCTCGCCGAGGAGCGCGAGGCCTACGCGGTCGAGATCCTGAACGGCAGCGCCCTCCAGCGCAGCCGCGAGGTCACCGAGCCGCGCCTCACCTACACGGCAGCCGAACAGGCCACCGACTTCGGCGCGCCGGTCACCCGCCTGTCGGTCGCCATCCACCAGCTCTCCGCCGCCTACGGCCGCGGCCCCGCCCTGCGGACCACGCTCCAGCTCTGAAGATCACCCATGTCCGAGGCCCGCCATGCCTGACGCAACCCCGCTCCTCGCCCTGCCGCTGCTCGCCGCCGCCCAGGCCCAGAAGCACGTCACCCACAACGAGGCCCTCATCGCCCTGGACTCCCTCGTCCAGCTCGCCGTCCTCGACAAGGATCTCGCCGCGCCCCCGGCCAGCCCCGCCGAGGGCGACCGCTACCTCATCGCGGCGGCCGCCCCCTCCGGCGCCTGGGCCGGATGGGCCGGGCGCGTCGTGCGCTACCAGGACGGCGCGTGGCGCTCCTTCGTCCCCCAGCCCGGCTGGTTCGCCTTCGTCGCCGACGAGGCCGACCTCTACACCTACACGGGCGCGGGCGGCTGGATGGGCTTCCGCGCCACCCTCACGGCCCTGCAGAACCTCGCCCGGCTCGGCATCGGCACCACGGCGGATGCCGCCAATCCCTTCGCCGCCAAGCTCAACGCCGCCCTCTGGACCGCCCGCGGCACCGGCGAGGGCGGCAGCGGCGACCTGCGCTACACCCTCAACAAGGAAGGCCCCGGCCGCGTCCTCTCGCTGCTGCTGCAATCCGGCTGGTCGGGCCGGGCCGAGCTCGGCCTGATCGGCGACGACGACCTCAGCCTCAAGGTCTCGGCCGACGGCGGGACGTGGCGCGAGGCGCTGCGGGTGGCGCGCGCCAGCGGCGCCCTTGCCATCGGCGGCAGCGTGGCGGTGGCCGGACCGGTGACGCTCGGCGCCGGCCTGCGGCTGGGGATCTGCACGGTGGCGACCCTGCCGGCCGGCGCGGATGGCCTGGTCATCTACGTCAGCAACGCCCGCAAGTCCGGCGAGGCGGCGGGGGCCGGAACGGGAGCGCTGGCCTGCTACAGCAACGGCCGCTGGCGCCGGCTGGATGACACTCCGATCGTGGCGTGAGGCGTCTCGACCGCCCCGTCGCAGCCTCACCTTCGCGTGTTCCGTCCGCCGCCTCCGGGCGGCTTTTTCCTGCCCGCTTCCCGGGAGAGCACCATGGACCTGTCCCCCATCGGCCGCGCGGCCCTCCGGGCGCGCGAAGGCGAACGGCTGAGCGCCTACCAGGACTCGGCCGGCATCTGGACCATCGGGGTCGGCCTCACCAGCGCCTCGGGCCTGATCGCCGTCACGCCCGGACTGACGATCACGGCGGCGCAATCCGACGCGCTGTTCGCCCGGGCGGTGGAGTGCTACGCGGCGGCGGTGCGGCGGGCGCTCACCCGCCCCTGCACGCAGGAGCAGTTCGACGCCCTGGTGTCGATCTGCTTCAACATCGGCCCGGCGGCGTTCGCGCGGTCGACCTTCCTGCGCCGGTTCAACGCGGGCGACGTGGCCGGTTGCGCCGAGGCGATCCTGGCCTGGAACAGGCCGGCGGAGCTCCTGCCGCGGCGGCGGGCCGAGCGCGAGCAGTTCCTCACGCCCTACGCGGTGGCCCTGCCGAAGGCGCGCAGCACCGACGCCAAGCCGATCCGCGTGCCGCGCGACGCCACGCGCGCGCCGGCCTCAGGCAGCCGTTCGCCGGACGCGCGGGCACCCGCACCGTGGTGGCGCCGCGCGCTCGGATGGCTCGCTACCTGACCCGCTTCGGCGGCGGCGAGGGGCGCGATGCCGTCGCGCGATGCCCCCGGCAGGAGCAGCGGCGCGTCAGCTCAGCACCACCACCTGCGCGCCCACCGCCACGCGGGCGTAGAGATCGATCACGTCTTGATTGATCATCCGGATGCAGCCCGAGGAAACGCTGCGTCCGATGCTCTCCGGCTCGGTCGTGCCGTGGATGCGGTAGAGCGTGTCCTTGTTGTTCTGCCACAGGTAGAGGGCCCGGGCGCCCAGCGGGTTGCGCGGGCCGCCCGGGACGCCCAGCCCGCTCTGGAGCTGGCTCACCTGCCGGGCGAGGTCGGGCTGGCGGGCGATCATCTCCTTGGGCGGGTACCAGTCCGGCCAGGCCTGCTTGGAGTTGATCGTGGCGACGCCCGACCACGCGAAGCCCTGACGCCCGACACCGACGCCGTAGCGCCGCGCCCGGCCGCCGCCCTCGACGAGGTAGAGCAGGCGCGCCCGCGGATCGATCACCACCGTGCCGGGCTCGTAGCGGCCGCCATAGGCGACCTCCTGGCGCAGGAAGGTCGGGTTCGCCCGCTGCCAGCGGAAGGCCGGGATCGGGAAGGGCTCGCCCCCGAGCGCCGCATAGGCGCGCGCGTAGTCGATCGGGCCGTCGTCGACGGCGACGGCCGGGGCCTCCGCGGGCGGTGCGGGCTGGCGCCGGACGGGCCCGCCCCAGAAGGATTCCTCCTCCGGCTCGACCTCAGGACGGCGCGGGCCGAAGAGCCAGTCCTCGCTCTCCTCCTGGCGGTAGCGCGGAGCCGGGGCGCGCGCGGTCCAGGCCCGCGCGGAGCCGGGCAGAGCTGCCGCAGCCAAGCCCGCGAGGGCGCCGTTGACGAGAAAGCGGCGGTGCAGATCGGTCATGGTCAATCGTGAAAACGCGACAGGAGGGCGAACTTGGCCCCTTCCTCAAGGATCTGCAACGGCTTGGCGGCCGAAATGAGACGATCGGGGGCCGCCGTCCCCATCCGATCGGCCCTCCGGTCGCGTGCATGGGCGACTTCGTTCATCCCGGAAGACAATCGTGCACGATGCATCCGCTTGTTCCCCACTGTACCGATGTTGTCGAGTGACTTTATGACTATGTAAGTTGACGTCTCTTCAAATACGTGCCCATGCTGCTGCACCAAGCCGCATTGGTGCAGCATGACGAACGACGATCCGAACCTTCCAGCCGACCTCATCGGTCTCGCTGCCGACATCGTGTCGGCCTATGTCTCGAACAATTCGGTTCCGGCGTCGGAAGTGCCGGGACTGATCGGAGCCATCCACTCCTCCCTGACCCAGCTCGGCACGCCGTCGGCGCCCGAGCCGGAGAAGCTGACGCCGCCCGTCCCGATCAAGAGAACGGTGACGCCGGACCACATCATCAGCCTGGAGGACGGCAAACCCTACAAGACCCTCAAGCGGCACCTGTCGGGGCGCGGCCTGACGCCCGACCAGTACCGCCAGAAGTGGGGCCTGCCGTCCGACTACCCGATGGTGGCGGCCAACTACGCCGCCCAGCGCTCCGAACTCGCCAAGACGAGCGGGCTCGGCCAGAGCCGCCGCAGCCGCACCGCCGCCCGCAGCGCGACGCCCGACGCCGTGGTGTCGGGTCCCGATGCGGGCGAGCCCAAGGCCCGGGCGGGCAAGGGCCGGGCGGGCAAGGCGTCGGCCTGACGCAAGGGCATCCGCCCGACGGTGGAGCCACCGGCCGAGCGATGCCGGCGCGCGCCGGAGCGCGGCCCCGCGCTCATCGGGCGTTCAGGTCACGGGCGCTTATCTCTCCGCCGACCCGGCGGCCGTGAGGCCGTCCGGCCAACGTCAGGAGAGATCGCACGATGACGCACGTCAAGGTGCTGGGGCTCGCGGCCCTGGTGGCGGGCAGCCTCGGACTCGCCTCGGCGGCGAGCGCCGCACCGATCGGCCTCGGCGCGGCCACCCCCCTCGCGGGCGCGGCGGCGACGCCCGTCGCGGGCGGCTGCGGCCCCGGCTTCTTCCCCAACCGGTTCGGCATCTGCCGGCCGTTCTACGGCCCGCGCCCCTTCTACGGTCCTCGCCCCTACTATTACGGCCCGCGGCGCTTCTACGGGCCGCGCCCGTTCTACGGCCCGCGTCCCTATTACGGACGCCGGTTCTACTACGGCTATTGATCGACACTGATCCACCCGGCCCGGCGCCCCGGCGCCGGGTTTTTCATGTCTCGGGGTCGCTGCGCGCCGAGAAGCGGTCGCGGGCCGTGAAGCGGTCCGAGGGCAGGCCGGGCAGGGCTCCACCGTAGATCTCGCGCGACAGGAACGAGCGCTCGATCTCGATCTGCTCCTCGTCGAGGTCGATGTACCAGCAGCGCCGCCGGCTCGACCAACGGTAGTTGCGGTCCTTCAGCCGGTCCTTGAGCGCGAAGGGCGCGTCCGAGGCCCAGAGGCGCACGGTGGGCCGGCGCGCCGCCTCGAGCAGCGCGGCGAGCCCGAGGCGGCCGGAGCGCCGCAGCGGCCACGCCAGCAGGGCGAGCAGCGCCTCGCAATCGTCGATCGCCCGGTGGCCGTTGTGGAAATAGCCGTGATCGGCGAGCAGCCCGCCGAGCCGGGCCGCCTCGTGCCCCTCCTCGCGCCAGGGAATCTGGTGGCAGGAACAGGCCCAGTTGCGCGTGGCGAAGACCGGCCAGCGCGTCTCGCACATCCGGCGGTCGAACCGCGCGTTGTGGGCGATGATCACCCGGGCACGACTCGCCAGCGCCTCCACGGCCGCGTCGTCGATGCGCTGCCCGGCCACGTCCGCGTCGGTGATGCCGGTGAGGCGCGTCACCGTCTCGGGGATCGGCCGGCCGGGCTCGTGGAGCTGGTTGAAGCGCTGGCGCACCCGGTAGATGCGCCCGCTCGCCCCGTACGAGAAGGCGATGATCCCGAGTTCGATCACCTCGTCGGTCGCGGGGTCGAGGCCGGTGGTCTCGGTGTCGAGGATCAGCCCGAGATAGGTCGGTTCACCCGCCGGCTCCTCGGACGCCGCGAAGGGCCTGAGGCGCCGAAGCACCCTGTACTCCCCGGTCCGTTCGAGGATTCCGGCGATGTCGTCGAGCGCGTCCGTCACGCGTCACCCAGCCTGAGCGCATCCCTGTTCGGCCACGCTCTCGATAGCCCGGGCCGGACGACGGCACCAGGGCGGGCCGGGCGACGTCCACCGCTGATTTCAACCCGACGCCCGCGCCACCTCGCCGACCCGCAGCCGGCCATCGCCGAGGCGCAGGGCCGTGAGAAGGCCGATCAGGGCGACGCCCGCGATGATCAGGCCCGGCGCGGCGGGCCAGCCGGTGGCGCCGATCAGCGCGTTGGCGGCGAGCGGCCCGAGGCCGCTGAGCAGCGTGAAGCCGAGGTTGAGCGACAGCGCCACCCCGCTGAAGCGCACGCGGGTCGGGAAGAGGATCGCCAGCAGGTAGGCGAAGCTGCCGTTCGCTCCCGCCATTGCCACGGTGAGGAGCGGCAGGACCACGAAGAGGTTCGCGTCGCCGCGCGCCAGCACGCTGTAGGCCGGCACGGCACCGACGAGGAGGAGCAGCGTCGAGGCCTGGAGGAGCCGCCGGGGCGGGATGCGGTCCGCGAACCACGAGGCGGCGAGCAGCGCGACCGACATCGCCAGGAGCGCCACGTTGATGGCGAGCGCGACCGTCTGCCGGTCGTAGCGGAGCACCTGGCTCAGATAGGCGGGCATGTGCGCGAACAGGATGCCGTTGAAGGCGGCCGTGAGTGCGACGATGCCGATGCCGGTGACGACGGCCCGGCGGTGGTGGCGCAGCACCTCGCCGACCGGGCTGCGCGAGGCCGCGTGCTGCAGGCGCAGGAATTCCGGCGTCTCCTCCAGCGAGCGGCGCAGCCAGAAACTCACGAGGCCGAGCACGCCGCCGAACAGGAAGGCGATGCGCCAGCCGTACTCGGCCATGGCCGCGGGCGGCAGCCACGTCTGCAGGGCGAGGTAGACCAGGGCCGCCAGGATCACGCCGCTGTTGACGAAGCAGAAGACGATGCCGCAGGCGAAGCCCGGCCGGCGCGAGGCGGTCTCGACCACGAAGGTGATGGCGCCGGGCAACTCGCCGCCGATGCACAGGCCCTGCACGAAGCGCAGGGCGACGAGCAGGAGCGTCGCCGCCACGCCCCAGGAGGCGTAGGACGGGACCAGCCCCATGCCGAGCGTGCAGGCCGACATGGTGAAGACCGTGACCACGAACACCGTCTTGCGCCCGTAGCGGTCGCCGAAATGGCTCAGGACCACGCCGCCGAGGGGCCGCGCGAGGTAGCCCACCGCGAAGACCGCGAGCGACAGCGTGAGGGCGGCCACCGGATCGCTCGCCGGGAAGAACGCCGCGGCGATGTACTGGGCGAAGATGCCGTAGACGATGAAGTCATAGTATTCGAGCCCGCCGCCGAGGCTCGCCAGCACCGTCATGGTCCATTGGCGGCGGGTCAGGTCGGGGGCGCCGGCTGCATCGGCTGTCATGATCAGGTGTCCGCGTCCGGAGCCCTCGATCCGGCTCCGGCCGCGCCCTTACCCCGGATCGGGCCGCCCGCCTACATCACGGCGCCGATCTGCCAGGGCACGAACTCGGCGTCGCCGTAGCCGAGCGCCTCCGACTTCGAGCGCTCGCCCGAGGCCACGGCGAGGATCTTGGCGAAGATCTCGTCGCCCTTGGCGCGGATCGAGACGCCGTCGAGGACATCGCCGCAATCGATGTCCATGTCCTCTTCCATCCGGCGGTAGATCTCGCTGTTGGTCGCGAGCTTGATCGAGGGCGTGGGCTTGCAGCCGTAGGCCGAGCCGCGTCCCGTCGTGAAGCACAGGATGTTGGCCCCGCCCGCCACCTGGCCGGTGGCCGAGACCGGATCGAAGCCGGGCGTGTCCATGTAGACGAAGCCCCTGGCGGTGACGGGCTCGGCGTAGCGGAAGACGCCGTTGAGCCGCGTCGTGCCGCCCTTGGCCGCCGCCCCGAGCGACTTTTCCAGGATGGTGGTGAGCCCGCCCGCCTTGTTGCCGGGGGAGGGGTTGTTGTTCATCTCGCCGCCGTTGCGGGCGGTGTAGCCCTCCCACCAGCGGATCATCTCCACGAGGGCCTCGCCGGTGGCGCGGTCGACCGCGCGGCGGGTGAGCAGGTGCTCGGCCCCGTAGATCTCGGGCGTCTCGGACAGGATGGCGGTGCCGCCCTCGGCGACCAGCCGGTCGACGGCGGCGCCCAGCGCCGGGTTGGCGGTGATGCCCGAATACCCGTCCGAGCCGCCGCACTGGAGCGCGAGCATCAGTTCGGAGGCCGAAACGGTCTCGCGCCGCACCTTCGCGACGGCCGGCAGCATCTCGCGGATCGCCGCCACGCCCGCCTCGACGCTGCGCCGGGTACCGCCGGTCTCCTGGATGGTGAAGCTGCGGAAGGTGTCGCTCTCAGCGATCCCGTAGGCGCGCTTCCAGCGGTCGATCTGGAAGCCCTCGCAGCCGAGGCCCACCATGATGACGCCGCCCATGTTGGGGTTGGCCGCGTAGCCCCACTGGGTACGCTTGAGGATCTCGCTGCCCTCGCCCTGGATGTCGTAGCCGCAGCCCGTGCCGTGGACGAGCGGGATGATGCCGTCGATGCCGGGATAGTCGTCGAGCATTCGGGAGCCCCGCACCGCCTCGGCGATGAAGCGCGCCGCGGAGGCCGAGCAGTTCACCGAGGTGAGCACCCCGATGTAGTTGCGGGTGCCGACCCGCCCGTCCGCCCGGCGGTAGCCCTGGAAGGTCGCGCGCTCGGCCTCCGGGATCATGGCCGTCTCGCGGGCCTCCTCGGCGAAGCGGTAGTCGCGGGCGAAGTCACCCTTGGCTTCGCCCAGGCCCACATTGTGCTCGTGCACCCACTCGCCCGGCGCGATGGCCCGGCTCGCGAAGCCGATGATCTGCCCGAACTTGCGGATCGGGGTGCCCTCGGGAATCGCCGCCGTCGCGATCTTGTGTCCCTTGGGCACGCGGGCTGCGGCCGCCACGCCCTCGACCGCGGCGCCCGGCATGATCGCGTCCACCGCCACCACGACGTTGTCGTCGGGGCTGAGGCGCACGGTGCGGGGGGCGGCCTGGGGCAGGATTGTTGCGGCGGACATGATCGACTCCACTGATCTCCAGGGTAACGCGCCGGCACCGCGGCGTTGCCTCACACCGCCGCCTTGCGCCCGCCGAGATACGCCGCCCGGATGTCGTCGTTGGCCCAGAGCGATTCCGGCGAGCCGCTGAGCACGAGCTGGCCGGTCTCCAGCACGTAGCCGCGATCGGCGACCGAGAGGCCCATGCGGGCGTTCTGCTCGACGAGGAGCACGGTGGTGCCGCGGCGGCGCACCTCGGCGATGATGGAAAAAACCGCCTGGACGATCACCGGGGCGAGGCCGAGCGAGGGCTCGTCGAGGAGGAGGATGCGGGGCTTGGCCATCAGGCCGCGGGCGAGCGCCACCATCTGGAGCTGGCCGCCCGAGAGCGTCCAGCCGAGCGCGTCGGCGAAGCGGCGGATGTCGGGGAAGAGGTCGAACATCGCGTCCGCCTCGTCGCGGATCTGGCGCGAAGACAGCCCGGTGCGGTTCGAGGCGCCGAGCATGATGTTCTCGCGCACGGTCAGCCCGGGGAAGACCCGGCGCCCCTCCGGCACATGGGCGACGCCCCGGCGCACGATCTCCTCGGCCTTGAGGCCGACGAGCGACTCCCCCTCGAACAGGATCTCGCCGCCGGCCGGCTTCACCAGACCCGAGATGGTCTTCAGCGTGGTGGATTTGCCCGCCCCGTTGGAGCCGAGCAGCGTCACGACCTCGCCGGCCTCCACCGAGAAGGAGACGCCGCGCACGGCCTCGATCTCGCCGTAGCGCACGGTCAGGTCGCGGATCTCGAGGAGCGCCATGATCCCGCCTCAGGTCGGGTGGAGGTCGGTGCGCAGGCCCGGGTCGCGGCGGCCCGCGCCCGGCTCCGCGCTGTCCTGGCCGAGATAGGCCTCGATCACGGCGGGCTCGCGCAGCACCGTGGCGGTCACGCCGTCGGCGATGCGCCGGCCGAAATTGAGCACCGTGATGTGGTTGGCGACGTCGCTCACCAGCGTCATGTCGTGGTCGATGATGAGGATCGTCACCCCCTTGGCGGCCACCCGGCGCAGGAGGCCGGTGAGCGCATTCTTCTCGCTGGTGTTGAGGCCCGCCGCCGGCTCGTCGAGGAGCAGCAGCACCGGGTTGCCGGCGAGCGCCCGGGCGATCTCGATCAGGCGCTGGTGGCCGTAGGAGAAGGCCGAGACCGGCTCCTCGGCCCGTGCCTCCAGCCCCACGAAGGCGAGCGCCGCCTGGGCGCGGGCCTGGAGCGTGGCGCGGTCGGCTCCCGCATACTCGTTGCCCGGCCGCTCGGCGCCGATCACCACGTTCTCCAGCGCGCTCATGGAGCGGAAGAGCCGGATGTTCTGGAAGGTGCGCCCCAGGCCCGCCGCCGCCCGGGCGTGGGGCGGCAGGTGGGTGATGTCGCGCCCGTCGAGCCGCACCCGGCCCGCGGTCGGCTTGTAGAGGCCCGAGAGCACGTTGAGGGTCGTGGTCTTGCCCGAGCCGTTGGGGCCGATGAGCGCGTGGATGCCCCCGCGCGTCACCGTGAAGGACACCTCGTCCACGGCCTTGAGGCCGCCGAAGTGCTTCGAGAGCGCCTCGACCTCCAGCACCGGCGCCTCGCTGGCGGGTCCCTGCGTCAGCACGAGGTCCCCGGCGCGCGGCGGGGCCGGGCGGCGGGGGCGCAGGCGCTTCACCTGATCGCCGAGGAAGCCCCAGATGCCCTCGGGCATGAACACCACGATCAGGATCACCGCGAGCCCGTAGATCGCGAGGTAGAGGCCCGGGATCTCCTTGAGGAAGCGCAGCCACTCGGGGATCAGGATGAGGAGGCCGGTGCCGATCACCGCGCCCGCGGGCGAGCCGACGCCGCCGAGCAGCGCCATCGTCAGGAAGACGATCGATTCCGCGAAGGCGAACTGGTCGGGGCTGACATAGGTGAAGCCGCCCGCGAACAGCCCGCCGCCGAGCCCGGCCAGCAGCGCCCCGATGGCGAAGGCCGTGACCTTGGTGCGGTAGACGTCGATGCCGGTGACGCCGGCCGCGAGCTCGTTGTCGCGCACCGCCCGCATGGCGCGGCCGAGCCGGGTGCGGGGCATGTGCCAGACCACCCAGGCCACCACCGCCAGCACCGCGAGGCACAGACCCAGATAGACCTGCCCGTCCGTGAACAGGGCGGGGCGCTGGATGCGCGGCACCCCGTCCGGCCCGTGCGTGACCGGGATCCAGTTGACGAGCACGAGGGTGAGGATCTGCTGGAAGCTGATCGTCACCATGGCGAGGTAGTGGCCGCCGAGCCGCAGCGTCGAGGCGCCCAGGAAGGCGCCCATCACGAGCGCCGCCGCGAGGCCGGCGACGAGGCAGATCCAGAAATTGACCCCGAGATCGACCGTGCCGAGGCCCACCGCGTAGGCGCCGATGCCGAAGAAGGCCGCCTGCGCGAGGTTGATCTGCCCGCACAGCCCCAGCACGACGGTGAGCCCGATCACCGCGATCGCGTAGGTCGCGGCCTGCATCAGGATGTTGAGGAGGTAGCCGTTGAGCGGCGTCGACACCGCGACGAACACCACGCCGGCCACCAGCACCGCGTAGATCAGGGATCCCACCGGCAGGCGGCGAGGGGCGGGGGAGGCGGGCGCCGCCACGCCGGCCTGAGGAAGGGGGGAGCCGGTCATGCCTTCTCCGCGATGCGTTCGCCGAACAGCCCCTGGGGCCGCAGGACCAGGAAGGCGACGAGCACGATGAACGCGAAGGCGTCCTTGTAGGGCACCGACACGTAGGCCGCCCCGAAGGTCTCGATGATGCCGAGCGCGAGCCCGCCGATGATCGCCCCCGTGACGTCGCCGAAGCCGCCGATGATGGTGGCCGCGAAGGCCTTGAGCGCGATCGTGGCGCCCATCTGGATCGACACGAACAGCACCGGCGCCACCAGGATGCCGGCGATGCCGCCCAGCACGGCGCTGTACACGAAGGTCAGCATGATCATCCCGGCGACCGGAATGCCCAGCAGCGCGGCCATCTCCTTGTCCTGCGAGGTGGCCTGCAGCTTCTTGCCGATCAAGGTGTGCTCGAAGAACCAGTACTGGAAGGCGACGAGCACCGCCGTCACGGCGATGATCAGGAGGTACTGGCTGTCGAGGAAGACCGGCCCGACGAGGAACCCCTGCGTCTCGAAGACCGGCGAGAGCACCTGCGGCTGCGGCCCGTAGAGCGCGAGCGTCGAGTTGGCGAGGAAGATCGAGGCGCCGATGGTCGAGATGATCACCGGCAGGTAGGTGCGGTGGCGCAGGGGGTAGTAGACGCCGAGGTTGAACAGGGCGCCGAGCAGCGCCATGCCGCCGATGGCGATCAGGAACGACAGCCAGTAGGGCCATTCGAGGTCGACCGCGAAGACGACCATCAGGAACGCCGCCACCATCGAGAACTCGCCCTGGGCGAAGTTCACCACGTTGGTGGCGCGGAAGATCAGCACGAAGCCGAGCGCCACGAGCGCGTAGACGGCGCCGATGCCGATCCCGGTGAAGAGGAGTTGGAGCACGAGATCCATGCTGTCCGCCCCGGCTGGCCTGGAGGAGGGGCCCGCCCCGGCGGGGCGGACCGGATTCGGCGGGGATCAGCCCTGGTAGAAGTCGATGCGCTTGTCGAAGACGATGTTGCCCTTGTCGTTCTTCACGACGTTGTAGCCGTGCAGGCCGTCGCCGTTCTTGTCGAAGTTGTAGGTGCCCTCGGCCCCCTCGTGGCCGCGCACGGCGAGCAGCGCCTCGCGGATCGCCTGCGGGTCGGTCTTGCCGGCCTTGTTGATGGCGAGCGCCAGCACGGTGACGGCATCGAAGGTCCAGGAGGACTGGTTGTCGGGCGCGATCTTGGTGGCGGCCCGGTAGGCCTTGCCGAAGTTCCGCGCCGCGTCGCTCGATTCCTCGGCGTAGTCCGCGACCCCGTAGGTGCCGAAGAGCGAGGGACCGGCGAGCTTGAGCGCCGTCACGTTGACGATCGAGGGCGAGCCCACCCACGGCACCGTGACGCCGAGCTGGCGCAGTTGCCGCGCGAAGATGCCGAGGTCGTTCTCGAAGGTGAAGTAGGAGCCGATCACGTCCGCGCCCGACTGGCGGATCGCCAGCACCACCGGCGTGAAGTCCTGGCTCTGGTTCGTGTAGCCCTGGTCGAGGGCGATGGTGGCGCCGGCCTTGCCGAGCGCCTCGGTGAGCGCCTTGGCGCCGCTGGTGCCGAAGGCGTCGGTGGAGTGGATGATCGCCCACTTCTTCTTGGCGAGCGTGGTGACGCCGAAATCCGCGATGACCCGGGCCGAGTAGCTGTCGTTCGGGCGGAAGCGGAACATCCAGGGATTGCCCATCTGCGTCAGCACCGGATCGGTGCCGCCGAAGCAGACGGGCTTGCCCGTCTTGAGGATGTCGGGGGCCATGGCGTGGTTCTGGGTCGAGCGGATCGAGCCTAAGAATCCCACGAGGTCGCTCTGCGAGGCGAGCTTCGAGAAGGCGAGCACCGCGCCCGGATTGGTGGTCAGGTCGTCCTCGGTGACGATCTCCAGGGGCTTGCCGAGCACGCCGCCGGCCTTGTTGACCTGCTCCAGCGCGAGCTTGGCGCCGTTGAGGGCGAAGCGCCCGGCATCCGCGCCCGGCCCGGTGACGGGCAGCACCATGCCGATCCGCACGGTGGAGCCCGCGCCCTGCGCGCGGGCGGAGCGGATCACGCCCGGGGCCGCGATGCCGCCGATCACCGCGGATGCAGCTCCGCCCAGGAAAACGCGACGCGTCGTCCTCATGAGGTCCTTCCTCCCATCGTCCGGTGTCGAGGCCCGGTTGTTGGGGCGAATAGGACACCGGCAGCGCTGCCATGTCTACCCCCCGGAGACGAGTCGGGAGTGGCGAATGGCGAGAGCAGGCCTCGCTGCGCGCAAGGGGCGGGCGCGTCGGCACGGCTTGGATCGCCCATCGCCATTCGCTATTCGCCATGCGCCAGAAGAATCGGGAGGAATCCATGCAGATCGCCGCAGCCTCGCTCACGGCCTTCGTCCGGGACATCTTCGTCGGGGAGGGCTGCACGCCCGAGGAGGCGGAGCGGATCGGACGCTATCTCGTGGCCGCCAACCTCACCGGCCACGACAGCCACGGGGTGATCCGGGTGCCGCGCTACGTGGCGTGGCTGCGCGAGGGCGAGGTGGTGGCCGGGCAGTCTCCGGAGGTGGTGAGCGACAGCCCGTCCTTCGCGCTCATCGACGCGCATTACGGCTTCGGCCAGACCGCCGGCCCCTTCGCGACGCAGCTCGGCATCGCCAAGGCGCGGGCGAACGGCGTGGCGATCGTGGCCCTGCGCCATGCCGGGCATCTCGGGCGGATCGGCGAGTGGGCCGAGCAGGCCGCCGCCGAGGGCCTCGTCTCGGTGCACTTCGTCAACGTGGCGGGCAGCCTCCTCGTCGCCCCCTACGGCTCGGTCGACCGCCGCTTCTCCACCGCGCCCTTCGCGGCGGGCTTCCCGGTCGCGGGGGCCGAGCCGATCATCCTCGACTTCGCGACCTCGGCGGTGGCGGAGGGCAAAGTGCTGGTGGCCTCGCAGGGCGGCAAGCCGCTGCCGGAGGGCGTGCTGATCGAGCCCGACGGGCGCCTGAGCCGGGACCCGGCGACCCTGTTCGGCCCGATCGCGGGCACGCCCGAGCGCGACAGCCGGAAGGGCGCGGGCGCGATCCGGGCCTTCGGCGAGCACAAGGGCTCGGGGCTCGCCCTGATGTGCGAATTGCTCGCGGGCGCGCTCACGGGTTCGGGCACCTCCGGCCCGGGGCCGAAGCGGTTCTGCAACGGGATGCTGTCGGTCTATCTCACGCCCGAGGCGTTCGGCTCGCAGGACGCGGTGGCGGCCGAGACCCGCACCTACCTCGACTTCTTCAAGGGCGCCCGTGCGGCGACGCCGGACGGCGAGGTTCTGCTGCCGGGCGAGCCCGAGCGGCGCACCCGCGCGCAGCGCCTGTCCGAGGGGGTGCCGCTCCCCGACCCGGTCTGGGCGACGCTGATCGCGGCGGGCCGGCCGCACGGCCTCGACGGGGAGACCTACCGGGGCTGAGGCGTGCACGGGTCTCACGGCACCCATCCGCGTGAATCGCGGGGAACCCCTCTCCGAGTAAAGCGCGGGCAGCGCGGGGATCCCCTCTCCCGCACGGGAAGGGGTTCCCGCGCTCCGTTCGGCACCGTGAGACACCGCCCGAGCGAGCGGAGTGGGACGAAAGGCGCTATCCCCGCGCCAGCCCCACCGCCACGTCCGTCAGCGCGCCGTCCGGGCGGATGATCTCGTCGAGGACCGAGAAGTGGTCGTGGCCCGCGAGCGCAAGGAGGTCGCCGGGCAGGCCCGCCGCGCGCCACGCGGTGTGGTAGGCGCAGGATTGGCGACGCAGTTCCGGCAATTCGCCGGCGCCGTACGCGACGGTCAGCGGACCGGACGTCTGCGGGAGGTGGCGAATCGGCGAGAGCGTGTCGGTCTCGGCCTCGGTGAGGTGCAGCGCGTCGTTGAGGACCGTGCCGCGGATCGGCGCGAGGTCGAAGATGCCGCTCACGGCCAGACCCGCATCGGCCGCCCCCGCGGAGAGCGCCAGGGCCGCGAGGTGCCCGCCCGCCGACCAGCCGGCCACGACGAGGCGGGGTTTTCGTCCGCGCTCTCCCTCGTAGGAGCGCAGGAAGGAGAGCGCGGTCCGCACCTCCCCGCCGATCGCCGTCATCGTGGCGTCGGGAGCGAGCGTGTAGCCGATCAGCGCCACGTCGAGCCCGCGGGCGAGCGGCCCCTCGGCCATGCAGGCGAACCCCTCCTTGGCGTTCCGCTGCCAGTAGCCGCCGTGCAGGAAGGCCAGCATCGGCGCGTCGGCCGTGCCGCAGCGGAAGATGTCGATGCGCTGGCGCGCCTGCGGCCCGTAGGGCAGGTCGAGTTCGCCCGGATGGGCGGCCCGGAATCCGGCGCTGCGCTCGCGCCAGCCCGCGACGATGGCGGCGCTGCCCGCGACCGCGCCCGAATTGTCGTAGGCCGCGCTTAAGGTAGCCCGGTCCATCGCCCGCCAGTCAGCCTCAGCCATCGTCACCCGTTCCGAGATACCAGTCGAGAAGGTCGCCTCCCTGCCAGAAGAGCACGTCCGTGCGCGCCTGCAAGGCGTCGAGGAGCCGCTCTACCACGCCGATCCGGTGGGGCACGCCGGTGATGTAGGGATGGATCGCGAAACCCATCACCTTGGCGCCGCCGAGCGGTCCCTCGCTCCTCGCCTCGGCGGCGAGGCGCTCGACCTGGGCGAGCGCCCGCTCCACGAACTCGTCCGCCCGGTGATGCTGGATCGCCAGGATCGGGATGTCGTTGAGTTCCACCGAGTAGGGCAGGGTGACGAGCGGGCCGTGCCGCGTGGCAAGCCGGGAGGGGCGATCGTCCATCACCCAGTCGCCGACGTAGCGCAGGCCGGCCGCCGCGAGGTGGTCGGGGGTGTCGAGCGTCTCGGTGAGCCCGGGACCGAGCCAGCCGAGGGGGGCCGCTCCGGTGAAGCGCGCGATCGTCTCGACCGTGCGGGCGATCATCGCGGGCTCGTCCTCGATCCGGTGCGTCGGCACCTGATGGAAGCCGTGGCCCATGAACTCCCAGCCCGCGTCGCGCGCCGCCGCGGCGACCCGCGGATAGGCCTCGCAGACCGAGCCGTTGATCGACAGGGTCGGGCGGATGCCGCGGCGCGCAAAGGCGTCGAGGAAGCGCCAGAAGCCGACGCGCATGCCGTACTCGTGCCAGGCCCAGTTCGGCACGTCCGGCAGCAGCACGGCGGCGGTGGGCGCCACCAGCACCTGCCGGGGCATCGGGTTGTCGATCAGCCAGTGCTCGACGTTGACGACCGGCCAGATCGCCACGGCCTTGCCGCCGGGCAGGCTCAGGCGCGGACGGTCGACCGCCGCCCGGTAGGGGAGGCGGTGCTCGGGGCGGCGGGGATCGGAAATCATGCGGCCTTGCGGGCGTGGTGGCTGTGGAGTTGGCCCGCGAGCATGCGGCGCACGTCGTTGAAGGCGGGGCTCGACACGTCCCGGCGGCGCGGCAGGGTGATGTCGTGCACCGCCTCGATCCGCCCGGGGCTCGGCGACATCACCACCACCCGGTCGGCGAGGAAGACCGCCTCCTCGATGGCATGGGTCACGAACAGCACGGTGAGGCCGGTGCGGCGCCACAGGTCCAGGAGCTCGTCCTGCAGCCGCTCGCGGGTCATGGCGTCGAGCGCCCCGAACGGCTCGTCCATCAGCACCACCTCGGCGTCGTTGGCGAGCACCCGCGCGATGGCGACGCGCTGCTTCATGCCGCCCGAGAGCTGGTGCGGGTAGGCGTCGGCGAAGCGCTGGAGGCCGACGACGTCGATGTAGCGCGCGGCGGTCTCGCGCACCTCCGCGGCCGGCCGGCCGCGGGATTTCGGCCCGAAGCCGATGTTGTCGCGCACGGTGAGCCAGGGAAACAGGCCGTAATCCTGGAAGACCATGCCGCGGCTCGGGTCCGGGCCGGCGATGGGCTTGCCCCACATCAGCGTCTCGCCCTCGCTGGCGGATTCGAACCCCGCCACGATGCGAAGCAGCGTGGACTTGCCGCAGCCCGAGGCGCCGAGCAGGCAGATGAACTCGCCCCGGCGCACCGTGAGGTTCGCGCCGCGCAGGGCATCGATCCGGGCGCCGTTCACCGCAAAGGTCTTCGAGACGCCCCGGATGTCGAGGATCGGCAAGGTCGGCTCAGACATGAGTGGGGCTCCAGGCCAGCAGGCGGCGGCCGATCAGGGTGACGATCCGGTCGGAGACGAATCCGGCGAGCCCGATCACCACCATGCCGCAGATCACGATCTCGGTGCGCGAGAGCTGGCGGGCCTCCATGATCATGGCGCCCAGCCCCGTGGGCACGCCCGTCATCTCGCCCACCACGATCACCACCCAGGCGAAGCCGAGGCCCAGCCGCAGCCCGGTGAAGATCGACGGCAGGGCGGCCGGCAGCACGACGCGGGCGAACTGCGCCGAGCCGCGGCAGCCGAGCATCGAGGCTGCCTCGAACAGCCGCGGCTCCACCGAGCGCACGCCGAACACCGTGTTGACGAGGATCGGGTAGAAGGCGCCGAGGAAGACCAGGAAGTAGGCCGAGCGCGGCCCGAGGCCGAACAGGATCATGGCCAGCGGCAGCCACGCGGTGACGGGCACCGGGCGCAGGATCTGGAAGGTCGGGTCGAGGAGCTGGCGCACCAGCGGCACCCGGCCGATCAGGAGGCCGAGCGGCAGGGCGGCGGCGACCGCGAGGCCGAAGCCGCCGAAGACGCGGGCGAGCGAGGCGCCGAGATGCGTGAGCAGCGTCGCGCTGAAGGCGTCGTCGTTGATGCCCCCCACCGCGAGGTCGCGCAACGCCGTCCAGACCTCGGCCGGCGGCGGGATCAGGCTGTAGGGCCGGTCCACCGTGGCGAGGTGCCAGACCACGCAGAGCGCGAGCGGGAAGGCGAGCGCGAGCAGGATCTCGCGCAGGCGCCCGAGCGCGAGGCCGGGCCGCCTCGGGGCGGGCGCGGCCGAGACAGCCGCCACCGCGGGGGAGAGGCTGGTGCCGCTCACGCCGCCCTCATCGCGTCGACGAAGCGGGTGTCGATGAAGCTCGCGAAGTCGGGCACGCGCTTGATCTGCCGCAGCGCCAGCATGTGGTCCGCGTAGGCCTTGGCCTGCCTGATCTCGGTCTCGCCGAGGCGCCAGGTCAGCTCCACGTTCGGGGCCGACATCTCGATCGCCTCGCGCTTCTGCCCGAGCTTGGCCACCGCCATCGCCACCATCGCGTCGCGGTTCTTCGCCGCGTGCTCGGTGCCCTTGCGGTGGATGTCGAGCATGGTGCGCACCAGCTCCGGCTTCTCGGCCAGCGTGTCGCGGTGGGCGCCGAACACCATGTTGAGCGCGCCCATCTCGGTGCCGTAGGGATACTCGACGAGGCTGCCGATGCCGGTCGACAGGCTCACGCCCGGCCCGGGCTCGGCGCCCACGTAGGCGTCGACGTCGCCGCGCGCGAGCGCGATGTGCATCTCGCTGAAGGACACCCGCACGGGCGTGATGTCCTTCACGCTCAGCCCCTCCATCCGCAGGCGTTCGAGCACGAACACCTCCTGGGTCGAGCCCGGCCAGATGGCGACGCGCCGGCCCTTGAGGTCCTTGAGGCTGGCGATCCCCGCATCCTTCTTGGCGATCACCGCCATGCCGCGGTTGCAGGTGGTGGCGATGACCACGATCGGCTCGCCCGCCGCCGCGCCCAGCGTGGCTGCCGCGATGCCGAAGGTGCCGAAATCGACCGACTTCGTGACGACGGCGTTCTTGCACTCGGTGGGGCTCTCGAAGGGCACGACCTCGACCCGGACGCCGGCCGGCGTGAACTGGTCGTAGAAGTGCGGCGCGATCGAGTGGATGAGCTTGAGCGAGCCCATGCGGATGACGGTGGGCGACTGGGCGCGCACCGGCAGCGGGCCCAGCGCGAGGCCGGCACCCAGGCCGGTCAGGAGGTCACGGCGGCGGATCATGGCGGCGTCCCGACGAGGAAGAACGATCGCACGCTACGCACCGCACGTGTTGCAGGCGAGTGCTCGTTTTCGATTGCCCCGTTGCCCGAAAAGCAACACCTTGCGGGGCGGGGAACCTCATCGATGAAGCACCTGCGCACGCTCTCCTACGTGGCCGAGATCGCCCGCAGCGGGTCGATCCGGCGCGCCGCGGAGGCGCTCAACATCACGCCCTCGGCCCTCACCCGGCAGGTGCAGGACCTCGAATACGAACTGGGCACGCCGATCTTCGAGCGGATCGCACAGGGCATGCGCCTCAACGCGGCGGGCGAATTGCTGGTGCGCCACATCCGCGATCAGTTCGCCGACCTCGAACGGGTGCGCTCGCAGATCGCCGATCTCTCGGGCGTGCGGCGCGGCCACGTGGCGGTCGCCTGCAGCCAGGCCTTCGTGAACCACGTCGTGCCCGACGAGGTGGAGGCCTACCGGAGGCGCTTCCCGCAAGTCTCCTTCACCGTGCAGGTGCGCGACCACGCCCAGGCGGTGGCGGCCGTCACCGCCTTCGAGGCCGACATCGCGCTGGTGCTGCAGCCGCCGCCCTCGGGCGACCTGCAGGTGCTGTTCGCCTGCCGCCAGCCGGTCTGCGCCCTGATGCGGCGGGCGCACCCGCTGGCGCGCGAGCCCGGCCCGGTGCGGCTGCGCGACTGCCTCGGGCACGCGCTGGCGCTGCCCGACCGCTCGCTGGCCCTGCGCCAGCACATCGACCGGGCCCTCGTGCGCTCCGGTCCGCCCGCGCGCCCGGCGGTGGAATCCGGCTCGCTCGAACTCCTGCGCAACCTCGTGCTGCGGGAGGAACTGATCACCTTCCAGGTGCCGAGCGGCATCCCGGACGATCCGGACCTGTGCGCGCGCCCGATCGATGCCCGCGACCTCGACACGATGGCGATGATCCTCGGCCAGTTGCGCGGCCGGATGCTGCCCGTCGCCGCCGCCAAGTTCGCCGACCAGCTCGCCAGCAGCCTCAACCGCCGCTACGGGCAGGCGCAGGATCAGGTCCAGTAGAGATCAGGTCCAGTAGAGCAGGCGCGCCGCCGGCAGCCGCGCGGCGAGCGACGCGGTGAGCCGGCCGCGCATCTCGGCCATCAGGTCCTTCGGGAAAACGTACTTCACCGAGCCGAACTTGGTGAGCTTGCGGCTGCGCTCCTCCTCCCGCATCGGCAGGTCCGAACCCGGATACCAGCCCTCCAGCACCGTCTTGGAGCCGGGCGTGAAGCGGTGGGTGATGAGTTCGGCGGTCAGATCGAGGGCGGGCACGCCGTCGAGCGCTTGTGCGGCCTCGGCCAGGAGACCGTCATAGGCCTCGGCCCAGCCCGGCACCGGCAGGATCGGGGCGACGGTCAGCCCGACCGGGTAGCCGGCGCGTGCCACCGCCCGCAGGGCCTCCAGGCGGGCGGAGAGCGATGCGGTGCCGCCCTCGTAGCGCGCCGCCGCGCGGGCGTTGAGCGAGAACCGGATGCGCGTGCGCCGTCCGTGCGGCAGGGCGAGCAGCGGCTCGACCGCCGCGAACTTGGTGGTGAAGCGCAGCGAGACGGGGGCGGACCACGCGCCGAAATGGCGGATCGCGGCGGAGAGCGAGCCGGTCAGGTGCTCGATGCCGAGCGGGTCGGTGTAGCAGGAGGCCTCGAAGGTGGTGCCCTCCTGCGCCCGCGCCTCCTGCACCGAGGTGATCTGCCCGGAGCCCGCGTAGGAGGCGAGAGTGTCCAGGATCTCGTCGAGATTGGCGTAGGCGCGCGTCACCGGCGGTCCCGAGAGCGAGCCCGCGAGGTAGCAGTACTGGCAATGGGCGGGGCAGCCCTCGGCGAGGTCGACGCGCCAGTCGGCGCTCGGCGGGATCGGCTGGAGCTTCAGCTTGGTCGGCGGCGCGACGACGATCGCCAGGGTGTTCTTGGCCTCGGCGTAAGCCCGGCGCGGATCGGCATGGCGCAGGCCGGTGAGCCGGTTGCCGGCGAGGCGCTCGACGGGCAGGCCCAGCGCCTCGACCCGCGCCACCATGGCGCGGCCATGCGCGTGGTCGAGGGAGGCGGGCGTCACCAGCACCTGGCGCGGGCGCCACAGGCGAGCGGGCCGGGGCGCGGCGAGCGGGACGGGGGCGTGGACGTTCATGCCGGTGAACGCGCGGCGACCTAGCCGGTTCTCATCCGGGCCGCACCGGGGCCGGGCGCCACAACCCGGCCGCGGGATCTTAACCGGGCTCGCGCGCAATGCGTGCAGCGCGCTATAGGCATGGCGTGATCCGAACGCTCCTTCCCTTTCTCTCGCCCTGGCTCGCGCCCTGCCTCGCGCTCCTCGTGCTCGCGGCGCCTCCCCGCCCGGCCGCCGCGGCGCCTCCTGCCGCCGCAGCCGCGCCGGCCGGCCCGGCGGCCGGCGCCACCGAGACCATCGAGCAGGCGCTCTGCCGCCTGATCGAGGGCGCCGCGCAGGGGCAATCCCTGCCGGTGGCCTTCCTGACGCGCCTGATCTGGCGCGAGAGCAGCTTCCGGCCCGGTGTGGTGAGCCCGGCGGGCGCCCAGGGCGTGGCGCAGTTCATGCCCGGCACGGCGGCCGAACGGGGCCTCGCCGATCCCTTCGATCCCGAGCAGGCGATCCCGCACGCTGCGCGGCTGCTCACGGACCTGCGCAAGCGCTTCGGCAATCTCGGCCTCGCGGCGGCGGCCTATAACGGCGGTCCGGGGCGGGTCTCGGCCTGGCTCGCCGGCACCGGCGGCCTGCCGGGCGAGACGCGGGCCTACGTGACGGCGATCACCGGGCGCAGCGCCGAGGATTGGGCGGCCGAGGCCAAGGGCGAGCGCGGCGACCTCACCGAGCCCCCCGGCACCCGCTGCCTGCAGGTCACGGCGGCGCTGCGCGTGCGGGGCCGCAACGAGACCTACTTCGCCGACAGCACGCCTTCGCTGGCGCCCTGGGGCATCCAGCTCGCGGGCAATTTTTCCAAGGCGGCGGCCCTCGCCGCCTTCGGGCGCGCCCGCGACCGCTACGCGGCCGTGCTCGGCGACGTGCGGCCGATGGTCATCGGCACCCGGTTCCGCAGCCGCGGCACCCGCGCCTTCTACCGCATCCGCGTGCCGGCCGAGACCCGCGGCGCCGCCGAGACCCTGTGCAACCGCATCCGCGGCGTGGGCGGGGCCTGCCTCGTGCTGAAGACCTGACGGCCCGCGGCGCCGCGGGCCGGTGAGCCGCGGTCAGGCCGTCGCGCCCGTCCGGGCCGCCGCCAGGCGGGCGCCGGCCGCCTCCGGGGTGAGCGGCGGCGCCTGCCGGCCGAGGTCCAGGGCCTCGTCGAGGATCGCCGCCGCCTCGCGCCACGCGGCGGGCGAGAACAGGGACGCGGCCTCCGCGGCGTCCGCGGCCGTGCGGGCGTCGGGTTCGGCCGCGAAGGTGGCGGCGCGGGCCGCCGCCGCGGCCCGTGCGCCCCTCACCCAGACCGCGCCGCGGGCGGCCGCATCCGCCACCGTGCCCGCCGCCCAGGCGGCCCGGCGTGCCGCCGCCATCGCGTCCGCCGGCGTTTCGGCCTGCCGGCAGGCCTCGGCCTCGCCGGAGAGGCCGATGCCGTCGAGCACCGGCGGCAGGATGCGGCGCACGGTCTGGAGCGTCAGGNGCCCGGCGTGCCGCCGCCATCGCGTCCGCCGGCGTTTCGGCCTGCCGGCAGGCCTCGGCCTCGCCGGAGAGGCCGATGCCGTCGAGCACCGGCGGCAGGATGCGGCGCACGGTCTGGAGCGTCAGGTAGGCGGTGCGCGTCGCCTCGACCTCGGTGCCGTCGGCCGAGCCCGAGAGGCGCAGCACGAAGGCCATCAGGCGCGGGCGCTCGGCATCCGGCATCGCGTCGTTGAGGCCGAGCGCGTAGGCCGCGAGCGGGGGCGAGAAGCAGGGCGGGCAATCCGCCGAGGAGCGGATCGCGCGGTAGGGCAGGCCGGCCGCCACCACCGCCGCCTCGTTGATGCAGGTGCCGCCGTCCGGACCCGGAAACGGGTGGGAGCCCGGCAGCAGCCGCCAGTTCAGGATGTGATCGAACGCACCGCGCATGGGGCCTCCGGATGCTCGACCGGAAGCTTACAGGGTTTCGCGGCGGCGGCGAGTCCTCCGGTCAGGCTTCTCAGGCCGTGCCGGCCGCCGGCATCGCGGCGAGGCCCTGCGCCGGCGTCTCGGCGAGCGCCGCGGCCATCATGGCCTCCAGGCGCAGGAGGTCGTCCTCGGGGTCCGGCTGCCAGCCGCAGGCGCATTGCGGGTTGTCGCCGTGCAGAGACGCAGCCTGCCGGTAGAGGTCGCCGACCGCGCGGGCCGCCGCTTCGAGGGCCGCCATCGGCGCCATCGGGCAGCGCTCCAGCGCCTGCCAGAACGCCAGGGTCAGGGCGTGGCCGAGGGCGGCCTGCGCCCGGGCCTCGGCTTCCGCGCGCAGGCGCGCCTCGCGATGCCCGCTCACCGCCGCCCCCTCCCGACGCCGCCGAGCAGTTTTTCGAGGCGGGCGACGCTCAGGCCCCGCACTGGCCATCCCTCGCCGAGGAGGCCCACGCAGCCGTGGATCAGGGTCAAGGCACGCGCCATCGCGGGCTCCATCGCAAATCGGACATCTCAGGAGCGCCCGAGGCCCGAGCGCTCCGTCATCCTGACGAATGCAAGGATTCTCGCAACAGTGCAAGTGTCGTCGTGAAGATTGGAGCAGTTCAATACTATACAGTGCCACGACTGTTCTTATCGTTCATTATGATGATTCCAATCGGCACCGCGACGGCCGGAGCCGCGCGGCACGATTGGCAGGACCCTTCCGAGCGGGTAGGGGAGCGCCCGACCGCGATGAACCGGCAGGATTCCGATGAGCGACACCCCTCCCGACCGCCTCTGCACCGACCCGAACAGCCCCTTTCACGATGCCGCGGCGCTGGAGCGCGGGGTCGGCGTCCGCTTCAAGGGCGCCGAGAAGACGAACGTCGAGGAGTACTGCGTGAGCGAGGGCTGGGTGCGGCTCGTGGCGGGCAACGCCCGCGACCGGGCCGGCAACCCGATGACGATCAAGCTGAAGGGGCCGGTCGAGCCCTATTTCCGCGGTCCCGCGAAAGAGGGCTGAAGCATCAGCCTCAAGGGTCGTCCGAAGCTCATCGCCTTCGAACCGATCGCCTCGTAGATTCACCCACTTTTTCGACCTGCCAGCCTAGGCGGGCAGGTTCTATTCTGGCAGATTTCCAAAATCAATTCGAACTTACCACGCACACGCAGAAAGATTTGCGCCTTCATATTCTTAATAAAATTAAGAATTTAATCTGAAGGTATGTTATGACTAAAGAAATATACTGGAATTATATTTTCTCAGGCGCACAACAAAGGCGCGCTTGCATCATTCTATTCATAATCATCTATAAACAGTCAAATCCTCCAGCCGTCGTGCGCTATTAATATATATCAATACTCCCACGAATATTATATTGATATAATCGAGCATCAGGGTGATTCGCTCGCTGTTTATTCGTCAGGTGGAGCCAAGAAATGGCAAACAGCAAAAATTCTGAAAAATCCCCAAAAGAAGGTAAAAAAGCTGATCACCAATTCGCGATGTGCTCGCAACCCCGAACGTCACTGGTTGTCCTGCCACCGACAATCAGTCGTGATCGCGCCTTAGCAATCTGGCAAAATCATAAAAAGTGGCTCAGTGTGACAGTGCTACATTATTGCTTTATTGATCGAATTTCGGATCCCTCTTGGTTCTGGACAGATGAACAGAAGAAGGTCGTGCGCGATGCCTTTCAGATATGGAAAGACGTCGGCATCGGCCTACAATTCACGGAAGTTGACGATGTAAGCGAGGCCGAGATCAAGATAGGATGTGAGCAAAACAATCGAAGCTGGTCATATGTCGGTACCGATTGTCTCGAATATGATGACCTTGGCAGGACCATGAACTTTGGTTGGGATCTGCGGACACCCTGGGGACACGCAACAGCACTTCACGAGATCGGCCATGCGCTCGGTCTTGAGCATGAACATCAAAATCCAAATTCCGGCATCATCTGGAATGAGCCTGCTGTATTCGAATACTACCGCGGACACCCAAACTACTGGGAGGATGATGATATTAGGCACAACGTTCTTAGCAAGATTCCATCTTCACGAGTTCGCGGTTCAAAATGGGACGCCGAGTCGAACATGCATTATCCGGTACGTCCTGGGCTGATAGTTTCTCCAAAGCCGTATGATTTAGACGGAATTGGTGAAAATTATGGCTTGTCACGCTTGGACAAACTAACCATCCTCGAAGATTATCCACCGGAGACTGGCCGGAGGGCGATCGCCGTGATGCAGTTGGAGCCTCTCCCAACAGAGCCCGGCTCACAGACAAGTTTTACATTTTCACCGAAATCAACGCGCAAATTCAAAATTCAAACAGTGGGCCTATCTGACACCAGGCTCGTTATCTTTGAAGAACGCAACAATGAGCCTCGCCATCACAAGTCGTCGGACGACTCCGGCTTTGAGCACAATAATCTAATTGAAACCAAGCTCATTTCTGGCAGAACCTATATTATAGGGGTTCGCACAAATTTCTCCTCTGCTCCAGATGGCATTAGTCTTTTGATAACGTGAGAGAAATGCTCAGAAATAATACGTTGTATCATCCTCTATTTGATATGCAACAACATAAGCCAGGCCCTGCCGAAATTTACACATTTATGGAATTTTGGAACGGCCTCAAGAATCACCCCAACAAGCAGATGCGCTTGCAAGATTTAGATCTGATATGATGTCATGCTTAATTCATTCAGCGGCCGAGCCCGAAACCGAGATCGGCCTGCCCCGGGCCGCCCGGGAGCGCCGCGAGGACGCCATGGGGCGAGCGGCCGAGGAGCAGCGAGAGCGCCAGGAGCGCGAGACTGCCGGTCGCGATACCGGCAAGGCCGGAGACGGGCTGGCCGGACGAATGGGTCAGTGCGGTCATCGGAACCTCCTTCGCGGCCGGGCCGGTGCCCGCCGCCATGGTCCATGAGTGCCGCGAGCCCGTCCGATCCGTGTGCGGCAGCGCACACGCACGATCGCGCTCGGCCCCCCTTGAAAGCGTCGTGGCGACCCCGCATGTAAATGTCGTTCACATTCACATCTCCCTGGGAGACACGACGTGACCTTCTCTTCTGCCCCCTGGTCGAGCGGACGCACGAGCGGACAGACGTGCCGCGGTGCCGGCCCGTTCCCGCGCCGGTCCCTGGAGATCGGCGCGATCGTCCTCGGTTTCATCTATGTCTGGCCGCTGGCGGCCGCCTACGTGGTGTGGAAGCTCATGGGATACCCGGCCCTCAACGAACTGAAATCCTTCGCCGAGCGGGGCCTGCGCGGCGGGTTCGGCGCCACCGCGGCCGGCTTCCGGCAGGGCACCGGCAACTGGGCCTTCGAAGAATACCGCCGCGGCGAGATCGAGCGCCTGGAGCAGGAGCGCCGCCGTCTCGAAGAGGAGAGCCGGGCCTTCACGGAGTTCGTGGAGGAGCTGAAGCGCGCCCGCGACCGCGAGCAGTTCGACGCCTTCATGGCCAAGCGCCGCGCCGGCACGAACTTCTGAGGGCCGGAGGAACCTCGCCGGGAACTTGACGCTCCGGCCGGGTTCGGCCATCGTCGCCAAGGTCAAGCCAACGAGGCTCCCCGGACGGACAATCCGGGGAGCCTTCTCCGTTCGGAGAAGGCCGAGCCATGACCACGTCCAACCGCTCGACGCATATCCGGCTGACCTCGCACCCGACCCCGGGTGCGGCCCGGTGGCCGATCCGCTGGGGTGCCGCCGACCCGCGCGAGCGCGGCCCGGTGATCGGCACGGTGACGAACCCGGCCGACCGCAACGTGATCGGGGCGAATGGCGGCGCCTACTCGCTCTACCGGGCGCTCGCCATCGCGGGGCGCGCCCTCAACCCCCTGGCCCGGCCGGACCTCACCAACACCCATCCGGTGGTGCCGATCGGCCCGCACCCGCAATGGGGCGAACCGGACCGCATCGTCTCCCTCGACCCCTGGGGCCACGTGCCGGGCGAGGTCTTCGCGCCCGAGATCGCGACGGGCACCGACATCCGCCCGACCATCGCGATCACCAAGGCGCGGCTCGGCCTGCCGGAGATCCTGGCGGCGATCGGCGCGCACCGCCTCGCGGCGGACGGCACCATCCTGCACCACAGCGGCGACATCTCGGTCACCAAGATCGCGGTCGATCCGGTCTGGCACCTGCCGGGCGTGGCGGCCCGTTTCGGCACCAGCGAGACCGCCCTGCGCCGCACGCTGTTCGAGCAGACCGGCGGCATGTTCCCGGAACTCGTTACCCGGCCCGATCTCCAGGTCTTCCTGCCGCCGATCGGCGGCTGCACGGTCTACATCATGGGCGAGGCCGCCCGCATCGGCGCGCCCGGCACTCGCATCGCCTGCCGCGTCCACGACGAGTGCAACGGCTCGGACGTGTTCGGCTCCGACATCTGCACCTGCCGGCCCTACCTCACCCACGGCATCGAGGAATGCGTGCGCGAGGCTCAAGGAGGGGGCGTCGGCGTGATCGTGTACAACCGCAAGGAGGGGCGGGCGCTCGGCGAGGTGACGAAGTTCCTCGTCTACAACGCCCGCAAGCGCCAGGAGGGGGGCGATTCCGCCGCCACCTACTTCGAGCGCACCGAGTGCGTGGCGGGGGTGCAGGACGCGCGCTTCCAGCAGCTCATGCCCGACGTGCTGCACTGGCTCGGCATCCGGCGCATCGACCGGCTGATGTCGATGTCCAACATGAAGTACGACGCGATCGTGGGGTCCGGCATCGAGGTCGGCGAGCGCGTGCCGATCCCGCCCGAACTGATCCCGCCCGACGCGGCGGTGGAGATCGAGGCCAAGAAGGCGGCGGGCTACTACGCCCCGGGCGAGGCGCCGGATGCGGCGGATCTCGACGCCGTCAAGGGCCGCGACCTCGAACGGTTCTGAGGGAGGCGCGGGTGGCGCAGGGCACGAGCGGGGCCGGGACGCGGGACGCGCGCTGGCTCCTCACCACGGAGGCGGTGCGCGAGCGGGCCGCGGGGCTGCTCGCCCTCGGCCTGGACGGCGGGCTCGATCACTTCACGGTCGAGCCGGACCGGCTCGGGGCCTGCGCCGACGCCGTGGTGGAGACGATCCGCGAGGCCTATCCGGACCTCGCCATCCCGTACCATGCGCGCTGGCGCCACTTCGCCGTGGGCGGGTTCGAGCGCTGGGGCTCGCTGGTGCACGCCGCCCCCTGGGAGGACGTCGGTGCACGGGCGCGGGCGGCCTTCGACCTCGTCATCGTCAGCGTTCTGCTCGATGCCGGCGCCGGGCCGACCTGGCGCTACGAGGAGGGCCGCACCGGCGAGACCTACGCGCGCTCGGAGGGGCTGGCGGTCGCGAGCTTCGACCTGTTCGTCTCCGGCCTCTTCTCGGAGGTGCCGGAGGATCCGTTCCGGGTCGACGCGCGGGCGCTGGCGAGCCTCACCGAGGCCGACCTCGCGCAGGGCTTCCAGGTCTCGCCCACCAACCCGCTGGTGGGGCTTGCCGGGCGCACGGCCCTCCTCAACCGGCTGGGCCGGGTGGTCGCCGCGGATCCGGACGGGTTCGGGCCGCAGGTGCGCCCGGGCGGCCTCTACGACCGCCTCGCCGGGCAGGCGCGGGACGGCGCGCTGCCGGCGACCGCGATCCTCGCCGCCCTGCTGACCCATCTCGGGCCGATCTGGCCGGGACGCATCGCCCTCGACGGGATCGACCTCGGCGACACGTGGCGCCATCCGCGGGCGGGCGGGGAGGGCGAGACGGCCAGCCTCGTGCCCTTCCACAAGCTCTCGCAATGGCTCGCCTACTCGCTCCTGGAGCCGCTGGAGGAGGCCGGCCTGACGGTCACCGGGCTCGACGCGCTCACCGGCCTGCCGGAATACCGCAACGGCGGGCTCTTCCTCGACACCGGCGTGCTGGCGCTCAAGCGCCCGGAGGAGGCGGGCCGGCCGCACGCGGTTGGCTCGGAACTGGTGGTCGAGTGGCGGGCGCTCACCGTGGCGCTCCTCGACCGGCTGGCACCGCTGGTGCGCGAGCGCCTCGGCCTGCGGGACCCGGCCGCGCTGCCGCTCGCCAAGGTGCTGGAGGGCGGGACCTGGGCGACGGGCCGGCGTCTCGCGAAGGGTCTGCGCCCGGACGGCACGCCGCCCCTGACGATCGAGAGCGACGGCACGGTGTTCTGAGGACCGGTCCGGGCTACGATGCGGGCGGGCCATACGGGGATGGGGGGACGGCATGCAGGCGGCGAGCACGCGGGACGGGGTCGGGACCGCGGCGGTCACGGTGGTGGATCACCCGCTGGTGCAGCACAAGCTGACGCTGATGCGCGACAAGGCCCGCTCCACCAAGGGCTTCCGGCAGCTCCTGAACGAGATCGGCACGCTGCTCGCCTACGAGGTGACGCGCGACCTGCCGCTGGAGCCCGTCGAGATCGAGACGCCGCTCGTGACCATGCAGGGGGTGCAGATCGCCGGCAAGAAGCTGGTGCTCGCGCCGATCCTGCGGGCCGGCATCGGCTTCCTCGACGGGATGCTGTCGCTGCTGCCCTCGGCCCGCGTCGCGCATGTCGGCCTCTACCGCGACCCGGACTCGCTCGAAGCGGTGGAATACTACTTCAAGGCGCCGTCCGACCTCGCCGACCGCACGGTGCTGATCCTCGATCCCATGCTCGCCACCGCGAACTCGGCCATCGCGGCGGTGGACCGGCTGAAGGAGCGCGGCGCGCGCGACCTGCGCTTCGTCTGCCTGCTCGCCGCCCCCGAGGGCCTCGCCAAGTTCCAGGGCGCGCATCCCGACGTGCCGGTCTGGACCGCTTCGATCGACAGCCACCTCAACGACCACGGCTACATCGTGCCGGGGCTGGGCGACGCGGGCGACCGGATGTACGGCACGCGGTAGGGGTCGGCTGCCGGTTCGGGCCCGTTCATGCCCAGCCACGATCGACGGCACATATCCCTGGGCGATACGCGAACTTGACATGAACGTATCATCCAGAGATACCGAACAAGCAATCCGGGACAGCCGTGATTCGATCATTCGCTGACGAGCGGACCCGGGCCGTGTTCGAGGGCCGCCGCCCCAAAGGGCTGCCCGCGGAGATCGTCAGGGTCGCTCAGCGCAAGCTGGGTTTCTTGGATGCTGCGACCTCGTTGAACGCGCGGCGGTGCCACCCGGTAACAAGCTGCACGCGCTGCTGAAGGATCGGGCCGGGCAGCACGCGATCCGGATCAACGACCAATGGCGCATCTGCTTTCGCTGGACGGCGGCTGGACCGGAGGACGTCGAGATCACCGATTATCACTGACGGATGGCGCGGACGAGGAGGTCAGCCGTGGCGGTCGAACCAGAGACGGACGACGTGCTGCCGCCCGTGCACCCGGGCGAGATCCTGCGGGAGGAGTTCATGGTGCCGCTCGGCCTGAGCGCCTACGTGATCGCACGCGAATGCCGCGTGCCCCGCACCCGGATCGAGCGCATCGCGCGTGAGGAGATGGGCATCTCGGCGGACACGGCGCTGCGGCTCGGGCGCTATTTCGGTATCGATCCACAGGTATGGCTCAACTTGCAGACCCGGTACGATATGCTGATCGCGCAACGGGCGATCGGCGCCGAGGTCGAGCGCATCAAGCCCTTGGAGCGAGAGGCCGCCTAGCGCTGCCACGGGAAGCCGAGCCCGGCCAGTCCGGCACCGCGGCGGCGACTTTAACCCGGATCGCGCGAGCCGCGGACGGACACCATCGATATGGACCACCGCCGGGCCGCCTCGGGACTTGCAAAGCCGGCGGAACACGTCAGGTAGAGCCCGCGACACGCCACAGGAGCCGAGCCCATGCCGTCGATCCCCACCACCATGCGTCAGGTTCGCTTCAACGGGGCCGGCGGTCCGGAGGTGATCGGGATCGAGACCGCGCCCGTGCCGACGCCCGGGCCGGGGCAGGTGCTGATCGAGGTCGTGGCCGCGGGCGTGAACCGGCCCGACTGCCAGCAGCGCGCCGGCAAGTACCCGCCGCCGCCCGGCGCCACCGAGGTGCCCGGTCTCGAAGTGGCCGGCCGCATCGCGGCGCTCGGCGAGGGCGTCACCGGATTGTCCGTGGGCGACGAGGTCTGCGCCCTGGTGATCAGCGGCGGCTACGCCGAGTACAGCGTCGCCGACGCGGCGCTCTGCCTGCCCAAGCCCAAGCCCCTCTCCCTCGTCGAGGCCGCGGGGCTGCCCGAGAACTATTACACCGTGTGGACCAACGTGTTCGAGCGCGGGCGCCTGCGCCAGGGTGAGCGCATCCTGATACACGGGGGATCGAGCGGCATCGGCTACACGGCGATCCAGCTCGCCAAGCAGTTCGGCGCCACCGTCTACGCCACCGCGGGCTCGGCGGAAAAGTGCGCCTTCTGCGAGAAGATGGGGGCGGACGCGGCCATCAACTATCGCGAGGCGGATTTTTCCGCGGAAGTGAAGCGGCTGACCGACGGGGCGGGTGTCGATGTGGTCCTCGACATGGTCGGGGCGCCCTATCTGGAGCGCAACCTCGCCTCCCTGGCGCTCGAAGGCCGGCTCGTGGTCATCGCCTTCATGCAGGGCTTCAAGGCCGAATCCTTCAACATGACCCCGGTGATGATCCGGCGGCTCACCCTCACCGGGTCGACCCTGCGCCCGCGTACCGTGGCGCAGAAGGCGGCCATCGCCGAGGGCCTGCGCCGGGAGGTCTGGCCGCTGCTCGAATCCGGCACGCTCAAGACCGTGATCCACGCGACCTTCCCGCTGGAGGAGGCGCGGGAGGCCCACGCGCTGATGGAGTCGAGCGCGCATCTCGGCAAGATCATGCTGGTGACGGGCCGGTAGGCGGGGGCTCCGCGGAGGAACCGTAGCCGGCCGGCGGCCGTTGCCCGGGCAGACGACCCGGGCGGCGGACGCCGCCGGACCCACTCGGAGGAACCCGCATGGCCGACCACCGCGCCCCGATCGAGACCCCGACCGAAGCCCGCCAGGGGGCCAAGGGCAAGCCCGTCCTGTACGTGCTGCTCGGCAGCCTCGCCCTGCTCGCCATCGCGATGGTGGCGCTGCTGAGTTGGAACGGCGCCAACGCGCCGAAGGACTACGCCAGCCAGAGCCAGGACGCCTCGCGCAGCCAGATTACCGGCTCGGCCGACGGCAAGGGCAATGGCAGCAACCCGTCGACCAACAGCGGCGGCGTCCCGGCCGGCAACCCGGCCTATCCGCAGCCCTCTTCGCCGGCCACCACCGGTTCGACGAACCAGCGCTGACCGACCCGCAGCAGGCTCCTCTCCCGCCCGGGAGGGGAGTCGGGCGTCACCGGGTCGGGACCGGCTCCGGCCCGCGGTAATCGTAGAAGCCGCGCTTGCTCTTGCGGCCGAGCCAGCCCGCCTCGACGTACTTCACGAGGAGCGGGCAGGGGCGGTACTTCGAATCCGCCAGGCCCTCGTAGAGCACCTGCATGATCGACAGGCAGGTGTCGAGGCCGATGAAGTCGGCGAGCTGGAGCGGTCCCATCGGGTGGTTGGCGCCGAGCCGCATGGCGGTGTCGATCGAATCGACCGAGCCCACGCCCTCGTAGAGCGTGTAGATCGCCTCGTTGATCATCGGCAGCAGGATGCGGTTGACGATGAAGGCCGGGAAATCCTCCGACACCGTCACGGTCTTGCCGAGCCGGCTCACGAAGGCGCGGGCGGATTCGTAGGTCGGATCCTCGGTGGCGATGCCGCGGATCAGCTCGACGAGCTGCATCACCGGCACCGGGTTCATGAAGTGGATGCCGATGAACCGCTCCGGCCGGTCGGTCGAGGAGGCAAGGCGCGTGATCGAGATCGACGAGGTGTTGGTCGCCACCATCGTCTCGGGGCGCAGGGACGGGCACAAAGCCGCGAAGATGTCGCGCTTGATCGCCTCGTCCTCGGTGGCCGCCTCGATGACGAGGTCGCAGGGGCCGAAATCGTCGAAGCTCTCGACCGGCACGATGTGGGCGATGGCAGCCCGCCGGGCGTCCTCGGAGAGGGTCCCCTTGGCGACCTGGCGCTGCAGGTTGCCGTTGACGGTGGCGAGGCCGTTCTTCAGCCGGTCCGCGTCACGGTCGTTGAGCCGGACGTCGAGCCCCGCCACGGCGCAGACATGCGCGATGCCACTGCCCATCTGGCCGGCGCCGATGATCCCGATGGTCTTGATCTCGATGCCCATGCCGCTGTCGCCCCGCACCTCGCACTCGGACCCGGCCCGCCGCGGGGTCCCTCTCGTCGTTCCACCAGTCTATACCGCATCGCGGGGGCCGCACCGTCTCAGAAGAGACGCAGGGCGGCCCCGAATGCCCGATGACGGGCCGGATGCGGCTCGGCCTCAGCCCTTGCCTCAGCCCTTGGCCTTGGTGATCTCGGCCTGCAGCTCCGGCACGATCTGAAACAGGTCGCCGACGAGGCCGTAATCGGCCACCTGGAAGATCGGCGCCTCCTCGTCCTTGTTGATCGCCACGATCA
>NZ_JBKIBX010000015.1:0-157608 GCF_046557895.1 Methylobacterium oryzisoli
CTCAACCCAGGTGGACCAGAGCCTCCGTTCCTGAGGCCCGCAGCCTGTCTCAAATCATCTGACGACGGACACTGATGACCTCGGCCAGATCACGAAGCTGACGGACCTGCTCGGGCGAGAACGGTCGCGGCTTGGTGTCGATGATGCACAGGGTGCCGAGCCGCAGGCCCGAGGGCAGCGCGAGGGGTGCGCCCGCGTAGAAGCGGACACCAAGCTCGCCGGTCACCAGGGGGTTGTCGCAGAAGCGCGGGTCGCGACGGGTGTCTTCCACGACCAGAACGTCGTCGGACAGGATGGTGTAGTTGCAGAAGGCGATGTCACGCGGCGCACCGTCCGCGTTGAGACCGCACTTCGCCTTGAACCAGAGATCGTGCTCCTCGACGAGCGGGATCAGCGCGATCGGCACGCCGAAGAGCGTCTGGGCGATGCGGCAGATGGTGTCGAAGTGAGCCTCTGGCGGGGTGTTGAGGATCTTGAGGGAACGCAGAGCGCTCAATCTCTCGCTCTCAGACCAGGGTTGGGACAGCACACCACACTCCGTCACGCCGGGCGCATGGTCATCGTGCTCTGGCCCGGCCGAGCGAAGCTGCATAACGAAGGTTAAGCTGTGATGTATCCTCCGCGATCACGCTTGCGGATGGCAGTACCAACGAATTGGATGCGTGGACCGGCATAATTCGGTTGGCTTAGATCGGTGGCGCTGCGGTGCTCTCTTCACAATGAAATCGAAGTTGATGCCAGTCTGTCGCGATCCTTCCTTGGCGACAATCACCGGATCAGAGGCGCATCCGGATGAAATCTGATCGCCGAGCCTGAGGTGAGAGCCTGACGGTCTGACCTCAAGCTGCATGTGCCCAACCGGCGTCGCGCTACGCGGCACTGTCCTTCGTCTTCCGTGTGCGGCGCACCGGCTTTGTGTCTGTGGCCGCAGCCGTTATCGCCGGATCAGGAGTCGCGCTCTTTGGCGCAGATGCCTTCCGGCGTTGCTGACCGAGGCCGATGCTCTTGGCGAGTTCCGAGCGTTGAGCGGCGTAGTTCGCCGCTACCATAGGGTAATCCTGCGGCAGGCCCCACTTCTGCCGGTACTCCTGCGGTGTGAGCCCGCGTGTGGTCAGGTGACGCTTGAGCGACTTGTACTGCCGTCCGTCCTCCAAGCTGATCAGGTAATCAGGCGTGATACTCTTCTTGATCGGCACGGCGGGAGTCAGCTTCACAGGCTCGCTCGCCGGAGGTGCACCAAGGCCGCGCAGCGCGTCGTGAACCAAGTTCAGCAGGGTTGCGAGTTCGCTGATCGGGACGGAGTTCTTCGAGACGTAAGCCGAGACGACACCGGCTGTGAGCGTCGTGAGATCATGTAGGGGGTTTGCGCTCTCGTCCATCGTATGACCCTTCGTTACACGCACTCGCATGTGTAGCGAAGTGCCGGGTTCGTCAACGTTCGCCGCGAAACCACCTGTGTCTGGCCAGATCACAAAAGCGAAACCTTAGGGCCAAAGCTTCTGGCCAGGATCTGATCCGGCCGACAAGGTCCGAGAAGGAGCGAGGCTGTCGTTCTTAGCCACTAGGCGAGCGGTCCATCCTCGACTGCGATGCGGAGGCGATCCAGGGCGTCGTCCCACAGACCAGACACCTCAGCCAGAAAGTCGCGTGCCTCTCGAAGCACCTGCGGCCGATAGGCGTAGCGGCTCTCCCGGCCAGACCGCTCGCTAGCGACTAGCCCGACCTGCTCTAAAACCCGGAGGTGCTTCTTCACGGCCTGCCGCGTCAGACCGGTGTCACCTGCCAGCCCCACAATTGAGTGTGGCTGGCCGCCCGCCAGGGTCGCCAGCAGTGCTAGACGGGTTGGGTCGCCAAGGGCCGAGAAGACCTCAGCCCAACGGTAGGTCGTATCAGACGCTGACATGCGCGACGATGTTCGTGGCTTGAATGCTCCAGCCTTCCTCGTTCCTGCGCATTGCGTTCAGGCGGCCATCGGCTGGTAACGCCTCAAAGCCACTCTCGGTGATCGTCAAGCGCGTGCCGTCTGTGGCAGCTTCAAGGTGGAATTCAACGAGAGTGGTGGGAGCCTCGTCAAGGCCAGCCGCAGGGTCCTGCGGGTGCGGCCATCGAAAGGCGAAGCAATGGGGCGCATCCAAGCGGACGGTTGTGGAAGACCACGGCGTGGCCTCGTGTCCGGGATAAGTCATCCGCCCAGTCGTGGTCTGGCCGACGACGAACGGGCCGTCGAGATCAACGCGGAACCAAACACCGAACTCCCGGTGATCGGTGAGTACTTTCCAGACGCGCTCAATGGGGGCGTTGAGGACGATCGTCTTTATCACGCGTTCCGTCATAGGCAACCCCTGGTTGCCTATCTGCACGGTCCCGGCTTGATGTGCAACCTCCTGGTTGCCTATCCTTGGTGACAGCTTGGGGTGGAAGCTCTGTAAAAACGTGGAAGCCGTCGGTCGAGGCAGAAGTATCTTCCCTCGGACGCTCTGTCGGCACCAGAATGGATTTCTGGCGGGCTCAAATGTCCGCCGAATAAAAAATGTTCTAAGGTTTCGTAACACGCCTTCATTTTCACGCAGTCTCAGTGGATATCCGCCACAAACGAGTATCGACTATACTCATACGAACATGCTCTCTCTCATTACCGCTTCGATGTTGTTACCGTCAGGATCGAGAATGAATGTGGCATAGTATCCAGGAGTATATCCGCCGCCACACAGTCCTGGTGAGCCATTGTCACGTCCTCCGGAATTCAAGCCAGCGAGTTAGAAAGCTTCGACTTCAGTGCGGCTCAGGGCTCGGAACGCAATATGTTGTTTGACGCTATGCGGGTGGAAAACGTCGATCCAGAATATGGGATAGCTCACCCCATAACCGACGCCAGCAAGTTCAGGATCATCCCCGCCGCTCGCAGCGCCGAACGACCTCGTCAGCCGGACCAAAGGATGGAGCCCACTGGAAGCCAAAACGCTGTCGTAGAACTTTGCCGAGGTATGTATGTCGGCAACGCCGATCCCCGTATGGTCGAGACGCCAGTGATTATCTTTCTGCAACAGCGCCACTCCTTGCTTGCCGATATACGTCTAGGTCGTAAGCCCTTATCTATATGTCCGCATCCTGAGATCGTGATCCTGCACCTGACAGCGGATGTTTGTGTGGCAGCCCGCCGCCAGCGCGGCCTCGACAGGCTGGGGACGACCGAGCACGTAGCCTTGCACCTCCACGCATCCTTGCGCCTCGGCGAACGCCAACTGCCCGGGCGTCTCGATCCCCTCGGCCGTGATCACCATGCCGAGGCTGATGCCTAGACCAACGATGGCGCGCACGATCGCGGCCGTCTCAGGGTTGTCGAAGTCCGCCATGAAAGTGCGGTCGATCTTGATCTTGTCGAAGGGAAACCGCCGCAGGTAGCTCAGTGACGAATACCCGGTGCCGAAGTCGTCGAGGGCGAGCCGAACTCCCAGCCCGCGTAGCCCGCGAAGGAGGTCGCGCACCCCATCTCCCTCGTCCAGCAGTACTCCCTCGGTGATCTCCAGTTCCAGCCGCCCAGGCGGCAGCCGCGACGCGCTCAGGGCAGCCTGAACGGTTCGGAGCAGGTTGGCGTGACGCGCCTGCACGGCCGAGATGTTGACCGCGATCCGCACCTGCGACGGGAACCGCTGAGCATCGTGAGTGGCGGCGCGCAGCACCCACTCGCCGAGCGGCACGATCAGCCCAGTCTCCTCAGCCAGAGGAATGAACTCGCCCGGCGACACGAGGCCGCGTACAGGATGCCGCCAGCGCACCAGCGCCTCGTAGGCCACGACCGTACCGCTCGCCGCCTCCACGATCGGCTGGTAGTGCATCTCGAACTCGCCGCGACGGAGAGCCAGCCGTAGGTCGAGTTCAAGGCGGCGGCGCTCCTCGGCCGTCTCGTCCATGGCGGGCTCGAACAGCCGGTAGGTATTGCGGCCCTCGTGCTTGGCCCGGTAGAGCGCCTGATCGGCGCGCTTGAGCAGGGTATCGGTGTCGAGGCCATGCGTCGGGGCGAGAGCAATGCCGACACTCACCCCGACTTCGAGGGGCCGCTCGCCCAGCCAGACGGGCTCACGCATCGCCACAATCAGGCGCTCGGCCAGGGCAGCACACTCCTCCCTGCCCGCTCCATTTATCACGATCACGAACTCGTCCCCGCCGAGCCGCGCGGCCATGTCCTCGACGCGCAGCGCGCTTTGGAACCGCCGGGCGACCTCACGCAGGAGGGCGTCGCCCATGCTGTGCCCGAGCGTGTCATTGATGGACTTGAAGCGGTCGAGGTCGAGGTAGAGCAGCCCGCACTGGCCACCATGATGTCTCACCTCTGCCAGACGCTGCTCCAACCGCTCCCGCAGCAACAGGCGGTTAGGCAGGTCAGTGAGCGCATCGTGGCGCGCCATGTGGGCGATCTGCTGCTCGGCCATCTTGCGTGCGTTGATGTCGAGATGCGTGCCGACCAGCCGAAGGGCTGCGCCGCTCGCGTGGTGAGCCACAACCTTGGCACGCGAGAGTACCCAGGTGTAGTCGCCTCCCCGCGTGCGCAGGCGGTACTCGCACTCGTAGGCAGGCGCGCGGCCCTGTACGTGATCGGCCAGTAGGCGTAGCGCCTTCCCCTTGTCGTCGGGATGGAGCAGGCACTCCCAGGCGCGCATGTGCTCCTCGACCTCACCGGGCGCGTAGCCGAGCATGGTCTGCCACCGGTCCGAGTACCACGTTCGACCAGTGATGAGGTTGCAGTCCCAAAGGCCGTCGCTGCCCGCATCGAGGGCGTGGGCGAGGCGCTCCTCGCTGCTGCGGAGGATCTCCTCGGCGTGCTTGCGCTCGCTGATGTCGAAGTTCAGCCCGACGATCCGCGTTGATCGGCTGCCAGCCGTGTTGATGACCCGACCCGTACCCAGGATCCATCGATCTGGCTCACCCGGACGGGAAACGCGGAACTCCGCCCGGTAGGTGGTGCCGCTCGCCACGGCGCGCCGAGCCTCCTGCCACAAGCCTTGCAGATCGCCCGGATGGAAGATCTCGAAGCATTCCGCCATGCCGATCGTGCGGGCACCGTCCTGCGGCAGGTTGAACAGCCGCAGACTCTCTGGCGAGAGGAGCACTTGCCCGTCCGCCACGTTCCAATCGAACAGCCCGGCGCCCGCGGCTTCTTGGGCTACTTGGAGCAGATCGGTTTTCTCACGCAGATCCTGCTGCGTGCGCACAAGATCGTCGATGTCGAGAGCGGTGCCGAGCCACGCGGTGATCTCGCCGTCCCTGCGGAGCGGCACTGCGGTGAGACGATGCCAGCGGTAGGTGCCGTCGCGGCGGCGCAAGCGGCCCTCGACGGAGCCATGGCCGCCGCTAGAGATCACCTCCTGCCACGCCTGGGCGATCCGGAATGCGTCCTTTGGGTGGTTTGTCGCGATCCGGGCAGCGCGGCTCAGACCGATCGGGCCGAAGTAGTCGTGGAATTGGTGGTTGACGTAGACGGCTTCGCCGTCACCATCCCGCATGATCCAGACCATGTGGGGCAGCATCTCGGCCAAGGCGCGGTAGCGCGCCTCGCTCTCGGCGAGATCTGCCCTGGCCAGCACGCGCTCCGTGATGTCGTCGTGAGTGGCGACCCAGCCGCCCTCCGGCGTTGGCTCGTGGTGGATCTCGTAGACGCGGCCGTCGCGCAGAGTGACAGTGGTCTCGACGACACGGTCAGCGATGTTGATCTGGCGGCGCCACGCCGCGTACTCGTCAGCGGGCATTTCAGGTCCAGTGCCGACCGCGTAGCGCAAGTCGATCACCTCGCGAAAGCTCATGCCGATGCGCAGAGCATTGGGCAGAAGGTCGTACATGGTGGCGAAGCGGTCGTTGAACAGAACCAACCGCTGCTCGCGATCGAAGACGCAGAGCCCCTGCCGGATCTTGGCGAGCGCCAGCTTGGCCGCGACGGCGCCTTCGTGGAGCGGATCCAACGTGTCGTCCGCGCGGTTAACGATTAAGTTGCTTGCGTCTGGCCGTGCTGGCCTGAGGGGCACTCGGCGAACGCTCTTCCTCCTACTCGGACGTGACACGATCCCACCCCATCATCGTTGTGGGCCATCATGCGCGCCGGTTGTTAAAGGCGAGTTGTAGATGCCTGGAGAAGCTCTGACATTTCCGGTTCAATGACGACGACATACAAGAAATTGAACACGCTAGGCAGTTATCGAACGAGCCAAGTATCGTTCTCTTGCTTGCGGCGGCGAGCATATGGCCTCGCCAACTCAGAGGCAGCCATCCGAACAAGTTCGATGGCAGCGGCAGCCGGAATGAGTAACGCCGCTTCGCCCCCGTCCGCGGTGCGCATCCGAACGGCGAGCGTATCGCCGCCATCGATCAGTTCGGCACTGTGAGCCTGCACGGCTGACACGATCTGGAGGGGTGGTGTTGGCTTCATGGGTGTCTCCTCGGACTTCAGGCACTCCGCTCAGACCGCCTGCCGCCCAGGTAACCTACGTTACTTCAACTTTCTTGCGCGCGACTTAATTGCGCATCTTGCCTTCGCTCGGCGAGCACAGATGTTCTGACGCGACATTGTGGTCGCAAGCCACGTCAACGAAGTCAGCAGGACCGCTGATCAAGGGTGCCCAAGGCAGAGGGCGACTTCCGATCGCGGATGTGAGGCTGAACCATAACTCAGAGCGCCGTCAGGCGACCTCCAGAGGGATGTCGAGCACGCAGATCACACCCGCAGGCTCAAAACTGATCTCCACCTCGCCTCCGAGTTCGCTGGCCAAGCCTCGCTCGATCATGCGCGAGCCGAACCCCTTGCGTGTCGGAGCCTGGACCGGTGGCCCCCCCTGCTCCTCCCAACGCAGAGCCAGCCGAAGTCGGGCGGCAGGTGGCCTACCACCCTCGTCGATGACCCGCCACGTCACCGTCACCGTACCAGTCGCATTCGATAAGGCGCCGTACTTGATCGCGTTGGTAGCCAACTCATGCAGCACCATCGCGAGCGCCAAAGCGATGCGCGGCGAGATCCGGATCGGGTTGCCCTGCCAGCGGCAGCGCTGGCCGTCGCCGCCATGCAGGCGCAATGCATCGGCGACAATCTGCGAGAGGTCTGCCCCATCCCAACTTTCTGCCGTCAGCACGTCGTGCGCCTTGGACAGAGCGATCAGCCGGGCCGTGATCGCCTCACGCGCCTCGTTCAGCGACCCTGCCGTGCGCAGCGTCTGGGTGGTGAACGCCTGGACCGTTGCGAGCGTGTTCTTCACGCGGTGGTTCAACTCGTTGACGAGAAGTTGCTGATGCTCGGTGGCCCGCTTCTCGACCGTGCGGTCGCGCAGGATCTTGAGGAAGCCGATCAGCCCGCCGTCGTCGTCGCGCAACGGCATCATCAGCCCGTTGGCCCAGAAGCGGGTCCCGTCTTTCTTCAGGTGCCAGCGGTCGTCCTCGGCCCGCCCCTCGGTGACGGCCAGTCGCATCTCGGTCTCGGCGATAGCGGCGCGATCGTCCTCGGGCGTGAAGATCAGGTTGGCTGGGTGTCCCACCGCCTCCTCCTCGCTCCAGCCCATCAGGTGCTGGGCGCCCGCGTTCCAGCCGGTGATGCGGCCTGCCAGATCCGTGGTGAAGATGGCGTAGTCCTTCGCACTCTCGACGGCGAGGCGGTAGCGCGCCTCGCTGGCCGCCAGGGCTCCCCGGCTGGCGATGAGTTCAACGTTGGCCTGCTCCAACTCGGCGACGCGCGCTTGGGCAAGTACGAGAGCGGCCCGTGCGTCGGCGAGTTCGCGCTCGTGCTCGGCGCGGGCGGCGGGGACGTCATCAGCGGTGCGGCGAACCGCCTCGTCGAGAGAGCGGCGCAGCCGGGCGATCTCAGCCTCAAGCTCCGCCTCACGATCGTGGGGCGGAGGCTCCGACACATCCGGCTCTTTCACTCTACTCTCCACACCGCGCTTGTCAGGCGGACCTAATTTGGCGGTCGGGAGATGAACCGGCACCACGTCCGCAATGCGGCACCTTGTCGGGATTCCCCAGCGACATTGCACCACAAGCGCGTCCGATCTCAGCCCCGTGGAAGCCCCGGCCGCTGTAGCCAGACCCTCACCCATGAGCCTGACCATTGCCCCGCCACAGGTTGGCTCTATCCACGGCTTCACACGTGCGGACGTGCATCCGCACGACCTGTCCGGCGTTAGGGAGCGACACGCACGTTGACCGAGCACAGAAGCACCATGACCGCCGCGGCTGCGGACGATCCACCCCTCTCCGCAAGGCGGGCGCGGACCATCCTCGTGGTCGAGGACGACGTCAGCATTCGCTACCGGATCTGCGATGCCCTGCGTTACGCCGACTACAAGGTGATCGAGGCAGCGACGAGCGCCGAGGCCATCAAGATCCTCAAGACGGTCAGCGTCGACCTCTTGTTCATCGACCTGCACCTGCCCCACCCGAACGAGGGGTTCCGGGTGGCGGCCCTCGCGAAACGCCGCCAGCCCGACATCAAGGTTCTCATGACTTCGCCCCGGCTGCATGCGACGGATGCGGCCATCGCCGAACGGTTCGGCACCTACATCCGCAAACCTTACCTCATCTCGCGCGTCCTCGCGCTCGTGGGCGAGGCGCTCGTGGACTGAGGAGCGAGGTGGGTGCCTCGTTCAGGAACAAAGATCCGACCTTTGCCGTTGGCAGGTGCATGAGCACGCTGCCGCCCAACGTCCTGCCTCTCTCGGGTGCTCCGCCCGGACACACCATCCTGGTGGTCGAGGATGAGGTGATGGTGCGCCTCGTGATCGCCGAGTACCTGCGCGAGTGCGGCTACAGGGTGCACGAGGCGGCCCATGCGGACGAAGCCGTGACGGCGCTGACCACACCCGGTGTGACGGTGGATCTCGTCTTCTCCGACATCGAGATGCCGGGCGGATCAATGGACGGCTTTGCCCTGGCGCGCTGGATCCGGGAGAACCATCCCGGCGTGAAGGTGGTGCTCACCTCGGGCGCGGCTCGTTCGGCTCGGGTCGCGGCCGACCTGTGCGAGTGTGGTCCTCTGATGCGCAAGCCCTACGAGGTGAAGGAGGTGATCGCCCGCATCCGGCGGCTGCTGGCCGCAGCCGACCGAAAGGTCGATGACGTGCTGAGAGCCATCACCGCGGCGTCATAGACTTGGGCGACAGCGAGGCTCCGGGAACACTCCAGCCTCGTGCGGCATTTCGTGCTCTCGGGCTCGCCCACGAGGTCTTCGACGTTGAATGGGCATTCCCCGATCCTGATGACCGCGACACAACGGGTTGGCGTTGGCGACTGGATCTCGACCTGCCCGTGAGATCTTCCACTTCAACGACCATCTTCGGAGTGGAACCGGCGAGCCCGTGATCCGTTTTCAGGCTGAATTTCGGCTTTCGGAGCATGAGTATGCAGCAGCTTGATCAGCAAGCGGCAGATACCGCTTTGCCTTCACCATCTGCCGGTACAGCGTTCGTCGGTTTTGTCGCATCCACCGCCAGCTTGATCTTTACGATGCTTGTGCTCGGTGGCATTGCTTAGCGGTGACCGCTTCTGTTACCAGTTCCTCCAGGAATAAAATTTCCCAGAGCCGCACAAGCGGCGACGCTTCCTGTTCGGCGCGCTACTGATCATCTATCCACTTCCTACAAGGATGGCCATCAGTCGATGGATGTCACCACGCGTCGTGAACGTGCGTCAACGATGTAAGTGCCGGTATCGGACAGAAAATAGCCGCAGTCCCGCAGGTGGGGACTCCGGCTGACAACGGTGTAAGGCAGCGGATCAAGCACGACGTCTTCCGGAACCGTGGCTCCGGCTGGTAGTAGTAATTTCATCAATATCAAGTTCGATCGGTGCTGGTGTGCATATTGTTTGATGAGCGTGCGTTGCTCAAGCGTAACATCTAACGTGCCGGTCTTGCTCGGATCGGGATCAGAGGCCACTTGAGCCACACAAGTGGTGCTCACGATGAGCGAGATCGCCATGGCGAACGGAATACGCATCTTACACCACGCAATTGCAACACCTCTAAGAAAATCATCCTAGAGTAGAAATGTTCCGCCAGGAAGGGTCACGCCTTGCCCGCATGCTGCGGCTACGGCTCTCCCTGAAGCTGGCGCAGGCGCGCGCTCATGACACCGAGGTGCGCCTCGAACCCCGCGAGCAGCATCTCGGCCTCCGATGGATCATCGCCGCGGGCCACCGAGAGCGTGATCAGCGTCCGCTGCCGCTCGCACACAGCCGCCAGATCGGCGACCTGCTCGAACACGAGAGTGAGGGCTTCGCAGTACCCGGTGGTGTCGCTCACCCCTTCCGCTCCACTTCGAACTCGGCTCGGCACTGCTGGATGCGAGCTTGGCGCAGGGTGGCCAGGACGCGGTCGAGGTCGGCCCACAGGCGCTCCACGTCGGGATCCTCCTGTCCGCCTGGGGCGCGCGGTGCGATAGGCTGCGCGGAGACGTGCGGCTCCTCACTCCTCCGAGGAGACATGTCGCGCAGCAGCCAGTACTGGTATCTCAGCATGGACAGGACGCTGATCTCGTCGAGAAGCTGATCCTGCACCGGGCCCGGATCGCCGCCCTCCCGGCACAGGTCATCGACCTCGGCGGCCAGGACGTTGGTGCGCCTCTCGGCCTCCCTGATCCGGCGGTCAAGTTCGTGCATAACGGCGTCGAGGTCCTGATCGAGGATCATTCCTGCATCCGTGATGCGCTGACCGACACGGTCACGAAACCCCTTCTCTGGGCGGCCAAATCCATCTGTGACAGACCGTAGCGGTTTCAGGTTGGGGCTGCAACTTAGGGCTGAGAGGTCCCGATTGGTGCCACGCGCGATCCCCATCTCGCTCCGTTGCAAGGAAGCGTGCGCCGTGGACGGGTGAAGAGTTGGACAGGTGCCACCCGATCCGGTCACATCCAGGGATGGGGGATCGGGGGAGGACGCCCGGTGTCTGACAGCGCTCAGGGGGGCGGACGGCTCACGCGAGCCTCGGCCTTCATCTTCCTGCACACCGAGCACGCGATCTACGCCGCTCTGGGCCTGCTCCTGGCCTTCACAGCGGTGCTGGCACTCGTCGATGCGACGGGCCTGACTTGGCACGCCGTGACGGCCTTCGGCGGCGCGCAACAGCTTCTCGAAGTCGTCGACCGCCTGCTGTTCCTGCTGATGCTGGTCGAGATCCTGCACACGGTGCGGGTCTCGATGCGCTCGGGCAGGCTGACCTGCGAGCCGTTCCTGATCGTCGGGCTGATCGCCTCGATCCGGCGCGTCCTGGTGATCACGCTGCAATCCTCGGAGATCACCCACACCACGGACTGGACGCCGCAAAAGGAAGCCCTTTTCCGGGCTTCGATGATCGAGCTTGGCGTCCTGGCCTTGCTGATCCTGACGATGGTGATCTCCATCTTCTTGCTTCGCCGCACCAGAGATGAGGGCACGCTCGCAGATGCAGAAGAGCACTGATCATCCTGGGCTTCTCGGCCGTCTCCTACCCTTGACCATGCACCTGATCGGTGCCGATCATCGCCAAACGAAGAAGTATGGCAAGCGCGTCGGTAGGGGCCGCTACCACGCCGTGGCTCGGGTCGACGTCGAGCAGCATGTCTGCCCCGTTTCGCCTCATCGTAGATCAATCGCGACCGAATATAAAGTGCGTGAGTCTGTGACACCGCATATAAATGGACACAATTGGATTATGCATCAGGCTGACTGCGACCCGCGGTAGACGCAGAGCTTGGAGTCTTCGGTCCTGTTGGAGTCGCACGATTACCGCTGGGGGTCAGTTCTAAGCCTCTGTAGCAGGGGAGCGATACTCAAGAAATCCTATTTACGTGCTGATGTAGTGCCGTTACAGTTTACAACCAACAGATGCGTACATCGTGGAGGTGCTCGTGCGAGGCTTGGCCGTCACACTCGATACCGCGCACCCGCCCCTCGTGGTGGGCTGGTAACGCCGATCGGGCATGCCGATGCCAAGTCCTCTCCTCCGTAAGCTCGCCAGCCGGTTTTCCCTCTCGCAGGATGAGCAAGACGCACTCATCCGGGCCAGAACCCGGGTGCAGCCGGTTCCGGCGCATCAAGACCTGCTGGTGGAGGACACGGTTCCCAACCACGTCGCCATCATCGAACGCGGCTTCGCCTGCCGGTACAGGATCCTGCCGGACGGCCAGCGCTCGATCTTCGCCTATCTCATCCCGGGCGACCTGTGCGGCCTGCACGCCTCGGTTCTCGGCCGTCTGGACTACTCGGTGGCGACGCTCACCGCCTGCGAGGTGTCAACGATCCCGCTCCAGACCCTCGATGTCCTTGCAATAGAGTATCCTGCCATTGAGCGGGTGCTGCGCCGGATGAAGCTGGTCGACGAGGCAGTGCTGCGCGAGTGGCTCATCGGCGTAGGCCGTCGCTCGACCGACAAGCACATGGCGCATCTGTTCTGCGAGTTGCTGGTTCGGCTGCGGATCGTCGGCCTTGCGGTCGGGAGCAGCTACGAGCTTCCCTTGACGCAAGCGGATCTGGCGGACGCGGTGGGCGTGTCGGCCGTGCACGTCAACCGCGTCCTTCAGGCGCTTCGCCGTGACGGCCTGATCAGACTGCAAGGAAAGCGGCTGATCATCCATGACGTGGATCGGCTTCAGAAATTTGCGAACTTCCATTCCGGCTACCTGCATCTGCCCGGACAGCACATCAACTTCGATCCGACAAGGAGTTCAGTGCGGCTTGCTGACGGAATGAGTGCCGGTTGAGCGGGCCAGCAGAGTTCCTGCTGACCATGCAGGCAACCTCCACCGAGCTATTGACGCTGCGCTGTCGTGACCCGTCCAGCGGAGGTGTCTGGGCGAGCAGCAGGTGTGCTACGTGCCAGCAAGACAAGTCCAGATGGAGATCGGACATGAGGAACACGCCGGACGAGGAGATCAACCTGCTCGACCACCTTGTCATCGAGGGTGAGGCACGCCGCATCGTGCAAGCGCAACTCGTCGAGTACCTGCGCGGGGATGGTCACAGTGCTCACGCCGCCCGACGCCTGCTGCATGACATCGACGACGTGCTGGCGACCATGCAGCGGTATCGCGCCGATCTACGCGCCTCACGACGCTCATGAGCGTGAGGGCAGGGGCACCCGACCCAGCCCAGATCGAAGACCGGGAGAGCAGCCTCGTCATCCTGGCCCGGCTGATCGACGACGGCGAGGCGTATCGGCTTGCCCGCATCCACGATCTCGCGCGCCTGACCGCGGCAGGGCAGGACACGGCGCGAGCCGAGCAGGCCCTGCACGAACTTGATGCGCTGCTGGCGGCGATGCAAGCCCACCGCGATCAGCTTCAGGCTACGAACGAGATGGATCGTCCGCACGAAGTGAGTGCACCCTGAGGCTTGGAACTCACCCTCTTCAGCCGATGTTGGACGAGGCAGATTGCCACCCTGCATGATGAGGCCGCCATGGGTGACTCCGGTCTGATCTACTGGCTCGCGTTCACGACCTTCGCGCTCGTCTTTGCCGTCCTGATCTACCAGCGGATCCGAGTGCACCGGGCCAAGCAGACGGGCGAGCGCTCGACCTTCACGGATACGCACGGGGGCGAACCCCGGCCTCAGCACGGCATCGGCCACACGCAGAAGGAAGCGCAGGAGCGCTCCTGAGATAGGCGCTGCTCGCCGAGGGTCGGTCTGGTCCGTGCGGACTGGCGAGGAACGGGCGAGCGCGGCATCCTGGAACGAAAATCTGGGATGACCGCCGATGTGCCCGCGCCCGCCAGCCTTTCTCGGACTTGAGTGGCTGGAGGTGGCGTGGACAGCAACACGCAACTTGGGCTTCACCGAATTGGCGAGCCTGCCGGACGAGCACTGGCAACGGGTCCTGGCCAGCGTCGAGACCCGCATGCGCCTGAAACACGTCGATCTGCCCGGGGACTGGCGCGAGCGCCTCGCTTGGCAAGTCGGTCGGCGCCCGCGCGCGTGAGCGGCTGGCCATGCCGACCCGTCTCGGCTTCGTCGCGCGATTGCCCGCCAACGCTCCGGGCGTCAGTGCAGGCTGATGCTGTAGGCGTGCTCGATCACCACGCTGTAGGTCTCCGCCACCTGGAGCGCCACCTTCCGCTCCAGACCGAAGACAAGCGGTCGGTCACCGCGAAACAGGGTGTACCGCCGTCAGGCTTGACCGTGATGCGCACAGGCTCGGACATGAGCGCCTCCGTCAGGGCTGGCTCGTGTAGCGGCCAGCCTTCTGCTACTTCAACTAGGGCACGGAGCAGGGTTCAAGCAGGTGCGGCAGAGCCAAGCCTTGCGACTGCGAGCCCGCAGCATCGGCAGATCTGGTAATTACACTCGGTCGTGCAGGCCCTGCGTGGCTGACACATGCGGTGTGATTCGCTCAATCAAGATGAGGCTATTCTTCGATTGTCATGCACCAAGGTGAGTTTCGGTCGCTTTGGCCGTGAGGATAAATGTACTTCGCTCAGTCCGGAATTCTCGGCCGCGATCTGTATGCGATAGCCAAGGTGTTGGGCAACGACCCGCGCTTGATCAACGTTCGCGGCCGAGATCAGACAGGTGAACGCCTGATCCCCCCGCGCGATCCGTGCGACCAGCAGGCCGATCTCTACGCCTTCATTGAACTCCTCGGTCCGGCGCGGAAAGCGAAGGCGTAGCCCCTCCTCAACCTCGATCTGGCGCATCTCTCAGCATCCTGTCGCTCGCACCATCTCGCCGACAGGACGGTTAACGACAAGCAAACGCCCCGCCCGTTCGGGCGGAGCGTCGACGTATCGTGCGGGAATGTTGCCAATTGTCAGCACCCGCAGGAGGGATCACCTCAGCGGCGCTGGTTCGGTTTGGTCGTGCCTGCGGTGCCGGTACGAGTGACCTGCCCGCGCTCGTCCTCGACCTCGACCTCGGTCCGGCGCACCTTGTCCGACACCGTCTCGGTGTGCTGCTCGACCTCCTTGCGCAGGCCGATTTCTTCCTTCACCCGCACATCCTTCGAGACCACCGCCTCCTCGGCCCGCTCGGTCGCCTCGATGGTGCGCTCCGCAAACAGCCGCTCGTCCGCCGCTGTCGGAGCGCGGTCGACTGGACGGCGCTCGACGTGGACGTGCTCGTCGCGCAGCGCCACCTGCTCTTGGACAGGCGTCTCGACAACGTAGGAGCGCACCCGCACACGCCCAGCCTCGGCCACGCGCTTGCCGACCCGCAGTTGCTCCTCGGCGACCGGGATGGTCTCGTCACGGCCCACGGTCGTACCGGCCGCCGCACCAATCCCCGCCTGCGTGGTGGTCTGTGTGCCTGTCGTGGCCGCACCCGTGGCCGTGCTGGTGCCGGTCGAGGTCGCTGCGTAGCCGGTCCAGCCCTCCTTGCGCCACGCCGCCTCGCGCTCGTCCATGTGCACCGCACCGGAGGCGTCCAGCAACTCGATGATCCGTGCCGACTGGCTCTGGTCGGCGGTGACGATCACCAGGGTGCCGCCACGGCTCATGCCTTCGGCATACGAGTAGCGATCCTCGTCGGGCATGAAGATGTCCTTCAGCGACGCCCAGAACCCGCCCTCGTCCCGGCGGTAGTCGTAGGACGTGGTGCTGGACGCCGTGTACCCGCTCTGCGCCTCAGGCGAGAGACGGATGGTCTCCCGCGGCACACCAGCCTGCACCAGCTTGTCGAGGGCGGTCTGGGCCTCGTTGCGGGTGTCGAACATCGCCGTGATCGTCTGCATGAACTACTCCTCGGTAGTTGGCTCTGAGGTGATGGTGCCATCGGGCCGGATGCGCTCGATGGTGGCGTGCTGCTTGTGCAGCGTGACGGGCACTTCCACGTCCTCGCCCCTGGTGGTCTGGCGGATGTGCACTTCTTCCTTGAGGACGAGGCGCTTCTCGACTACGAGCACCTCCTCCAGGACGGGGATGATGGTGACCCCTGCCTCTGTGCGGACCTGTGGGGCAGGTTCGCCCTCCTGGATGATGCGGTCGATGGGAACACGCGTGACGCCGACCGCATCACTGCGCAGGGTCTCGCGCAGCACTTGTTCGTTGACCTCGGTGTGCGTGTGGACGCGCACGCGGCCCTTCTCGACGACGCGTTTGTCGATCCGAGCGGTCTCCTCTGCGAGCGGGATGACGGCGTCGGCGCTCACCGACTCCGTGGCCGTGGCCCGGTGTCCTGCTCCAAGGGCATGCGAGCCGACCTGATTGGACACGAACGGATCCTGCACGCTGTCGGGTCTGTTGCTCATCGTCTCGCCTTGCTCGGCGAGAAAACTGACCAGGAGTATGCGGGTTCCAGCGATGTGAACGGAATTCACATCGGCTAAGCTCCCACACGACAAGACATTCTCATGACAGCCTGACGTGAGAAAAGTAGACCACCTGAGAGCGGCAGCACGCGTTCGCCTGCCGATCGGCCATGCACGAAGGCGCAGGCTGTAGCCGCAGGTCTCGACAGGGATGATCGGCAGACCACATCCTCTCCATGGCTGGTCGCGAAGCCCGTCTGTTCGTTCTCGCGCCGTCGCACTTCTGCGAGCGGGCGCGGTGGGCGCTCGACCACGCTGGCGTGATCTACCGGGAGGTGCGCTGCGCCCCCGGGCCGCACGCGCTGATCGCGATACGCCTTGGGACGGGGACGGCGCTACCGATCCTGAACACCGGCACCCAGGTGATCCAGGGCAGCGACCGCATCCTGACTTGGACCGGGATCAGTGGCGGTGATCCTGATCTCGAAGGCCGCTTCGAGCGCTGGGTCGGCCCGCTGGTGCGGCGCTACCTCTACAGCGCGCTGCTCCACCACCCGTCCTCGAAGGTCCGCGAGATCCTGCTTGATGGTGTCCCTCGCCCGCAGGCGCTGATGGGTCGGCTGCTGTGGCCCTTGACGCGCCAGCGGATGATCCGGGGCATGGAAGCCTGGGCCGACGCGCGTCCTGGGCTGGAGCGGCAGGTCGAAGCGGCGCTCGACTGGTTCGACGCGCAGGTGGCTGGGCGGCACTACCTTGTCGGCGGCGGCTTCGGCCGTGCTGACATCACGGCGGCCAGCCTGCTGGCGCCGCTCGCCCGCCCGGCAGCCTGCCCGCTGTACCGGCACCTCAGCCTACCGTTCGCGGTCGAGGATGCGTTGCGCGGCTGGCGCAAGCGCCGATCCCTGTTCTGGGTCGAGCGGATCTACGCGGAGCACCGTCATTCCGACAAATAGCAACCAGTGTGGCGATCCGCCACGCAACGATGATCTCTAAGAATACATTCCTGCTGACAACTCGTCGCAGGTTGCATTTTGCAAGGACGACCTCTCTGAGCGGTAGCCTTCCTCGTTCAAGCGGGCGTCGCGTTGCAGGGCCTCGTTATCATATCATAATGTCCTGTGTTATCGATTGAACCTCGCGGCACAAACTGAAGTTGTGATCAGATAGGCTTGATGCCAGCCTGTGACATCTTGTGCAATCGCGGCTCAAGCTGATGAGACAGCAAAACATAAACCCCTCATTAGGAGCTTGTGCTGTACGGTCTCGTACAATCCGCACGCAGGACGAGCAGCCATGTTCGGCAAATTCCGGGTCGTCAAGGACAGGGCTAGCACGGGCGCCGTCACGCGCAGCAAGACAGGCGCGAGCCGCCAGGAGCTTGAAGCCAAGCTCGCGGCGCTCAGCAGGTCGCTGGCCACCATCGAGTTCGCACCGGACGGCACCATCCTGGATGCCAATCCCAACTTCCTCCAGGCGGTCGGCTACGACCTCGACGAGATCCAGGGCAAGCACCACGCCCTGTTCGTCGAGCCCGCCGAGGCCGCCAGCACAGCCTACAAGGAGTTCTGGGCCTCCCTCCGCCGCGGCCAGTATCAGGCCGCCGAGTACAAGCGCTTCGGCAAGGGCGGACGCGAGATCTGGATCCAGGCCACCTACAACCCGGTGCTCGACGCCTCCGGCACGCCCGTCAAGGTGCTCAAGTTCGCCACCGACGTCACGGCCCAGAAGATGCGCGGCGCCGACCTCGACGGGCAGGTCGCGGCCATCAACAAGAGCCAAGCCGTCATCCACTTCGCCATGGACGGCACCATCCTGGACGCCAACGACAACTTTCTCGACGCGATGGGCTACCGGCTGGCCGAGATCCAGGGCCAGCACCACCAGATGTTCGTCGCGCGCGCCTACGCGGCGAGCCGCGAGTACCAGGAGTTCTGGCAGAAGCTGCGCCGGGGCGAGTTCCACTCGGCCATCTACTCGCGGCTGGGCAAGAACGGGCGCGAGGTGTTCATCCAGGCCACCTACAACCCGATCCGTGACATGAGCGGGCGGCCATTCAAGGTGGTCAAGTACGCCACCGACATCACCGAGAACATGCGCGCGCGGACCCAGGCGATCGGGTCGGCCGAGCAGACCCTGATGAACGTGCAGACGGTGGCTGCGGCAGCCGAGGAGATGAACGCCTCGGTGCGCGAGATCACCGGAGCGATGGGCCGCTCGAAGGCGGCGGTGGACCTGATCCACGGGCACACCATCACCGCCGATCGCTCGACGGCGCAGTTGCGTCGGGCGGCCGAGGCGATGGACGGAGTGGTACAACTGATCACCAAGACGGCCGAGCAGATCAACCTCTTGTCCTTGAACGCGACGATCGAGTCGATGCGGGCGGGCGAGGCAGGCAAGGGCTTCGCGGTGGTGGCCAACGAGGTGAAGACGCTGGCCAACCAGACCACGGCGGCGACGGGCAAGATCTCGGAGCAGATCGGGGCGATGCAGGCGGTCTCGACGGAGGTGGTGGAGACGCTGGCGGCGATCAGCACGCAGTTCGGCTCGGTGCAGGGCTTCGTGACGGGGGCGGCGAGCGCGATCGAGCAGCAGAGTGCGGTGACGCAGGAGATCTCGGCCAACATGCAGACGGCCGCGCAGGGTGTGGAGAGCATCACCCGCAGCCTCGCGGCGTGGCGGTAGTGCGGCATGGCTACGGTCGGATCGCCTGTCGCAAGAATGGAGAGCCCTGGATGAGCGCGCAACTTTTGTCTCTGCCGTTGCCTCATCTGGTGGCCGCGGTGGAGCGGATCGAGGCGGAGACCGGTACTGACGTACTGGCGGCGGCTCGGGCCGAGCACCTCGAAGCGCTGTCGTCCCTGGTGGAGCATGTGCGAAGCGAGATCAGGGTCCTTGCGGCCAGGGCGACGGCGGCTCTCGGAGTACCGGGCAGGCTCTCGAATGCCGACGTGGATCTGGCCGTGTCACTCGGACACCTCGCGGGCGAGCTTGATCAGCTTGCGATGCTGGTCGAGAGCCGTCTGACCACGACCGCCGCAGAACCGCGTTCTCATCGTGCAACTCCGTAGGAGGCTGGTGCGCGCACAGGTCGTGATCGGAGCCGCCACAACACTCAGGCCAGCGCAGTCATGATCTCCTCGGTGAGGCCACCGTAGGTGGAAGCCGAATTCGACGGGAAGCGGCGCAGGGTGCGGCCAGTGCCCACCGACCGGACGCACCGATTGAGATTTGCACGCCAACGCCTGTTGATGCGAGGGTGCTTCCCCGGAGAGGGCGGGAGGTGCCATGTCTGAGAGCCACCCCCTTGCAGGATGCAGGGTGTTCGTCGTTGAGGACGACTATTTCATCAGTGATGATCTGGCTAACTTCTTGACTGCCGCCGGAGCGACAGTCGTCGGACCCGTATCTCAAATAGATCTAGCGATGGATCAAGTCAAAATTGACGAATTTGAGGTTGTGGTTTTGGACATCAATCTGCGAAATGAAATGTCGTACTCAGTCGCAGACGAGTTAAGGCGACAGAAAATACCATTTATCTTTGCGACCGGATATGATAAAAAGCCAACCCAGAGCGTTTTGCGGGCGTGAAGCGTTGGGAAAAACCTTACCACATGAATGATCTTGTTGTCGATATCGCGAGCCTTTGCCCCAAAATTCGCCCCGCCTAGCGATCTATACGCGGCTTCAATGGTGGTTAGCTGTGCGGCGGTCGGTTCGCCTCAGCGGCATCAAGCTCTGCGATTTTCCCGGGCGATCAAGTCGCGGTGCTCCTTCCGGTTCTGCAACGCGGTGTTCGATCGCCTGGAAGCACACACTGCCTGCCGCCCTCACTGGATCAGCACGGGCGTCCGCCCGACGTACTGCCGGTTCTCGATCTGGCGGACGAGGAAGTCGGCCACGGCCGAGCGGGAGATGAAGCCGCCCTTCCATGAGGCGGGTTCGCCGAGCACCATGTAGCCGCTCGCCCGCCTGCTGTTGGTGAGAATGCCCGGCCGCACGATGGTCCAGGCGAGGCTGCTGGTACGGATGATCATCTCCTGCACGTCCTTGTCGTCGTAGGCCCGGCCGAACACGATCTGGAAGGGCATGAGGTGCAGCAGGCTGATCGCCGCGCGGCTGTCACCTGCCCCGAAGCCCGTGACGGCGATCAGACGCGACACGTCCGCGGCCTCCATGGCTCGGACGAGCACCTGGGTTGCCTCGGAGAACAGGGTCACGAGGTGGAACAGTTCCCGCGCGGGAACGCCCAGGGCCTGGATGACCACGTCGATGCCGCTGAGAGCCTGCGCGACGTCGCCCTCATGCCGGGCGTCCCCGTCGACCTTCTCCAGTCGCTCGTGCGTGATCGGGATCCGCGAGGCCGTGCGGGCGAAGGCGCGCACGCGATGACCCTGCTTGAGGGAGGCCCGCACAGTGGCGAGCCCGATGCCCTGGCTGGCCCCGATGATCAGGACGTGGGCCATGCCGAGGCTCCGGCCCGCCGCAACGGTCTCGGATACAGAGACTGCAAGCGTGACATGAGAACACGAACCTCCGCGTTAGGCATGGTGGCGCAAGGCTCCTCGCAGACGCGAAGGCGTTGCTCGATGATGTCGCCGGGCATCGACGTAGACGGAAGCGGGGGTGCGATGGACTGGCTTGCTCATGTAGTAGCCGTTGCTGGCCAAGGCGATCGCGTTGCTGACAACCAGATCGCCGAGCACGGCCCAGGCTGTGGCACCACCGGGCCCGATCCCCTCGTGCGCCCGTACAGTCGGCACGGCAGTCTGCACCACGACGCCCGCGGTTAGCAGGACGGACACGATCTTCCTCATGACGGTCTCGGGTTCTGAGGTGAGACGAACGTGAACTGGCACGTTGCAGTATGCAAATCACGTTGTTGGCACAGAGAAGATGCATTGCACCATTGGTGCACCCGGTGAAAGCAGTGCAACTTACTCAGGCGCAAGCGGCAAAGCATTCTGCCGGAGTTCGTCGAGCCGTTTGCGCTGGCGGCCTGCACCGTCGAAGTTCGCAGGATCAAGCCAGCGCCCGTAAGCCGCGCGATGGGAGGGCCACTCGTGATCGAGGATCGAGTACCACGCCGTGTCCCGGCTCTCGCCCTTGACCACCATGTGCTGGCGAAAGATCCCCTCGAAGGTGTAGCCGAAGCGCTCCGCCGCCCGGCGCGAGGGCGCGTTGCGGGCGTTGCAGCGCCATTGGTAGCGCCGATAGCCGAGCCCGAACACGTAGTCCGCCAGCAGGAAGAACGCCTCGGTTGCCACCCGGGTGCCCGCGATGCGCGGCCCCCACAGGATGTGCCCGATCTCGGCGCTGCCGTGGGCGGTGCTGATATCCATCAGACTCTGCCGCCCCTCGATGTGGCCTGTGGCCGTGTCGATCACCGCAAAGTAGAGCGGGTCGGCCGACGCAGCCTTCGCCGTCAACCAGTCGTCCAATTCGCGGCGGGAGGCAGGCACCGGATCGGGCAGCCAGCAGTGCAGGCGCTCGGCCTCGGGTCCCGAGACGACCTCGAACAACTGGTCACCGTGAAGAGCGGGATCGAGCGGCTCCAGGCGACAGTAGCGGCCGTCGATCGGCTGCCGCTCGGGCGAGGGCCATTGATCAGGAAAACGCACCATCTTGACCTCCGTGTCGGCATGAACAGGCAAACCCATCGATCCATCTACCCGCCCCCCGGCCAGGATACCGCCATCGACAATCGCGAGAGTGATCGTCCGCGCGATGCCGAAGCAGGTCTCCGTGTTCCGCGGCAGGTGCGAGAAGCGGGGTGCGGCGGCGCGGACCCGTTGACGCGCACGCAGACCGCTCCACCCTCAGTTCGGGGGCGCGTCACGGACGACGGCCATGCAGCAGTTCGAGCATATTCTCCGCTGGCGGCTGACGACGGGCTCGCACCCGTTCCCCGGCCCGGATGGCGGCACCTGCATCAACGAGGCCGCCGTAGTGGCGGCCGGGTTCCCGTACCAGTCGGTGCGCCGGGTCGAGGAGATGCCGCGCTGCTTCTCGCGGCCGATCTGCCGGTTGGCCATGATCCTGAACGACGAGGCCGACGACGCGCAGCGCCAGCGGCTGCTTCCTTTCGTGACCCGGCTGTCCTGCGCGGACGAGGCGTCGGTCGAGCGCGAGCGGGAGGTGTACATCGCCGCGCACCTCGGCTGGCAGCAAGTAACCTTCGACCAGGGTCTGCGCGTACTCGCCGGGGCGTTGGCGATCGGACGGCAGGCGGAGCCGCTGGGCGAGGCGGACGTGCGCGCCCGGTTGGCGGCGGCGTGCTCGGTCGCCCAGGCCGCGGCGGTGGCGCCCGCGTCGTCGCTGGTGGACAAACTGGTTGTATGGTTCAGGAGCAAGGAGACGGAGGACGCCTGAGCGAGTCAGGCGGTTCCCGGCGGGACGTTGAAGTCGCACACCACGCCCTCCGGCCTCAAGCGCAGCCGCACCTCGCCGCCGAGTTCGCCGCTCAGCCCGCACCCGGTCAGGCGTGAGCCGAAGCCCTTGTGCCGGAGTGGCGTCACGGGCACGCCACCGTGCTCCAGTTCGCGGTGATCAGGCCGGAGGAGTGTTCCACGGCTCGCCAGCCTCGTCGTCGAGATCGAGGATCGCGCTGATGAGGACGCCGCCGTCCACGTCGAACGCGACCAGCGCGGCCACTCCAAGTCTGATCACGTCACCGGCTTCGAGGTTCTCCTGGAAACGAGCCGCGAACGCCTCGGCGATCGTGAGCCCCTTCAGGTCGTCCGGCAGCGGCAGCCCGTACAATTCCGTCACGGCGGCCACCGGCACCTCACTCCTGAACACGAAGATGCTGGACACCCGATCCGGCACCTCGCGGTCCCGCGGCGCGAACAGGTCGTCGAGTTGCCGGATCCGCCTCGACGCCACCAGGAAGTAGGCATAGTCGCCGCCCCGCAATCGTCCTGCCTGCTCCGGCGTGAGCACTGCGCCGCCGCGCACCACCAGGATGGACCGGACCCACGTCGGCAGGCGATCGCGCCTGCGCACGGGACTGTCCGGCGCGATCGGGTAACCCACCATCTCGTACTCAAGCTGCCCCGGCAGGTCGATCTCGATCCGCCGCGGCGCGGGTGCGGGCTCCGCCAGGGCAACGCCGAGCCGACGCGCTGTCCAGGTGAGGGTCCAGCCCTGCACCAGCAGCGACACCAGCACCACGAAGAAGGCGACGTTGAAGTAGACCTCGGCGTTCGGCAGTCCCGCCAGCGTCGGGATCGCGGCCAGGAAGATCGACACCGCGCCCCGCAGGCCGACCCAGGCGATGAAGAGCTTCTCGGCGCGGGCGAACCGGAACGGCGCGAGGCACAGCCAGACGGCGGCCGGACGGCCGACGAGGATCAGGAACGCCGCGACGAGCAACCCCGGACCAGCGTGGCGCAGCAGTGTCGTGGGGGTGGCGAGCAGCCCCAGGACGGTGAACATGACGAGTTGCGCGAGCCACGTGGCGGCGTCGAGGAAGGCCGCGATCGCCGGGAAGGCGCGGACCGGGCGGTTCCCCAGGATCAGGCCCGCAAGGTAGACGGCGAGGAACCCGCTGCCGTGGAGAACCGCCGACACCCCGAAGATGAGGACGGCGGTGGCTGTCACGAGCAGCGGGTGCAGGCCGCCGGGTAGCGGGCTTCGGTTCAGAACCCAGGAGAGGGCGAACCCGCCGCCGAGGCCGACGACGGCTCCGACCAGCCCCTGGCTCATTAGGGTGAGCGGCACCTGCCAGCCCGAGGATGCCCCTGCCGCGACCAGCAGGTTGGCGAGGGCGACGGTGAGGAACACGGCCGCGGGATCGTTGAGACCGGACTCGATCTCCAGGGTGGCGCCGACGCGGCGGCGCAGTTGCAGGCCGCGGGTGCGGATGAGGAAGAACACGGCGGCGGCGTCGGTGGAGGCGACGATCGCGCCGAGCAGCAGCCCTTCGAGGGTGTTCAGGTCGAGGATGTGGCTGGCGACTAGCCCGGTAAGCGCCGCGGTGACGAGCACGCCCAGGGTGGCGAGGGCGCCTGCCGGTGCGACGAGGGTGCGGAAGGCGGTGAGGTTCGCGCGCAGACCGCCGTCGAACAGGATGACTGCAAGGGCGAGGGAGCCGATCAGGTAGGTGGTCTGGTAGTCTTCAAAGGGAATGCCACCCGGGCCCTCCTTCCCTGCCAGCATGCCGATGGCCAGGAAGACCAGCAGCAAGGGGGCGCCGAAGCGCGAGGCGACGAGGCTGGAGGCGATCCCGGCGAGGACCAGGAGGGCGCCGAGCAGCAGGGCGAGGTTGATGAGCGTGATGGCGGTCATCGTGTGCTTGCACCTCGGTCGCGAGGGTCTCGCGAGGATGACAGCACGCCGGAGAGGGCATAGCCTTTTCTTGTGCCGAATGCGTTAGGGTAAAATTTCACGGTGTCGCATACTAGGTAGAATACAATACTTTACATGCTGAGAATTTGCTCGCGAGTCCGAGTATGATAGCTTCATGGTTGAGGTCTTTGAGCGTGACGGGAACAGTGGGTGTCGCGATCAGTTTTGATCGCTTGGATCTGCCGCTTGGTCGATTGCTCGGCGTTTCGAGCGAGAGTTGTCTCCAGGCCGTGGAGGAGATGATGCCGACCAGCCTACCTCGACCACCCCTCGGACTGACCGTCGTCGCATTGACCCTCGCCGTCCTGCGGCTCCGCCTGATCGGCTGGCGCGCCGCGCGGGCGAGGGCGCAACACGACCATCGCGGTCTCCTCCGCCTCGTCGACATCTGGACCGAACTTCATCGCCGTACCTTGACCCGGCTCGGACCCGACGCGTTCTCAGAGACTGACCGGGTTTGTGTCCGGGTCTGCGACCGGGTTCGTCGCGTGGTGCCCCGGATCGAGCGCGAGACCCGCCGCCTCGCGTGGGCTGCGGGGCGGATGGAGCGGGCTCGCGCCGCGGCGGACGCGCGAGCCTGCCAGCAGGCTCAGCAGATTGATGCGGCGGCGCGGCAGCGTCTCATACAATTCTGGGCCGAGTTGTAGTCCGGCGCCTCGCGCCAGTTCTCATATAGGAGCCCGCCAAGGTGTCCTGCCGCCGCCGCGTCGAGGTCAGCCGCGGACGCGGTCGTCCGGGTGATGCCGCGGCAGGTCTCCGTCCACGTGTTCGCGACCGATCGCCTGCGGCTGGTGCCTCCTGAGCCGACTGCCCAATGCATGGAGCGCAGCGGCAAGCACCAATAGTTGAGGTCGGGGGCGATCTGTACGAAGGCTTGGTCCCGCAGATCGGGAAAGGGCGCTCATGCGATTTCCGACGCTCGCGGCCAAAACCATCCAGCCCAGGTCCAGTGTGGCGCCCGGAGGGGCGAAGCTCCGGCTCATCCTCGTATTCGCCACCCTCCTGACCGTCGCTGCCGCTGGGACCTGGGTCGCTACCGCGCCAGCCCGTCCCCTTGATCCGGGTCTTGCCCGCGTGATCGGCTTCATGGCCCTGGTCAAGGCCGGGTTGGCCGCGAACGCCCTGGCGGCCTGTCACTGGCGGCTCGCGCAGCCCGCACGCGCGTGGCGAGCCGCGGCCTACGTGGCAGGTCCCCCGCTTATGGTTGTTGGCGTGATCCTGCTGTGGTCACTGTGCGAGCCGGGCCTGGGTGCGCTCGGGTTCTACCTCGGATTGCTGGCGGTGCTTGCCGCCGCCTTCACTGACGAGGACTTCTTCCCCGACCCAAGGCCCCAGAACAACTGACGGGACGCTCGACCTCGCTCTACTGTGGCGGCGGGCCGAGCGAGCCCTCGTTGGCGGTGACCCGGTTCTTGGAGACGGCGCGGCTGCCCGCGGTGGGATGGTGCACGACGGACCCGATCACCTTGACCATGCAGTGTCACTCCTCGGCTGCCCTCGGTTGGCCAACTTCGCGGGCGAGGAGCACGCGTCGCGGTTGGTGTGCCGGGTTTAGATGGAAGAGGCATGCATCACGCCGACGTGGCCGAGAACGATCCGGATTTTGACACGATGCGGGCGCGCCGCTCGCTGGCGGAGTTCCCGCGTGAGGCGATCGAGCACCTGCGCTTGGCCATTCGCAGGCGACTGGTCGCGCGCGGAGTGCCGGAGATCGAGATGGAGGCGCGCATCGGTGACCAATCACGCTGGGCAGTAGGTCGAGCTTGACGGCGCGTCCTGCTAAGCTCCTCTCGACGCGGCCTGTAAGTCGGCAGCCCAGATGCCGATCCGACCGGAGCAGCAATACTTCTACCCGATCGATTGGCCCGAACTCTCGGCTGTAATTCGCTTCCGGCGTGTGGGCGGCAGAAATGAGGGGTGCGGGCGCCCGCATCTTCGGCGAGTTGATCACCTCGGAGATAGGCGTTGGTTTGACCCGGAATTCGAATGCTGGCGTGATGGCAGGGGACTCTGTCTTCGCGGGCGATAGATGGCCGAGGATCTCCTCGGCCTCGTGCGCACAATGTGCGTGGTGCTGGCCACCGCCCATCGGGGCCACATTCGAATTCTTAACTCGCGCGTGCGCCACTGCTGCCCAGAGATCTGGCACAATCGATCGGAACAATCCGATGCTAGAGTTGGCGCACGCACCTCGCATGAGGATCATCAAACTACTCTGCCTGAGTAGCGCTGTATCTGTTACGGCTCACTGTGTATGGGACCACGCGAACATCGAATATACGCGATGCAAGCCATATGCCTTGCCCAGTCTCATTTCGATGCACGGTGATCTCGTGCTCACCTCTGTGCAGGGTGAGCCGTGCTCGATGCAGTTGGCGCACTGGAGTATCGAAGCAGATGATAAATCAATCGTGCTGACGCCTCAGTACACAACCCAGCCAAACAGTGGCTCTGTCGAAATCAGAAATAAAATTTTGATCTACAGAGGAAAAACTTCTGCGTCTGAGCCGGATAATTTCCGCGTCGATCTGGAGGATAGCCTAAAGACAGTCCGACGAGAGGTCATTGTCACCATCATGCCTAAAGGACACCCGCAGGCCGCGGATGGCCGAGAATGATAGTCGCACGCGATGTCCGACAGGCACGGATTGCGGCGAGAGCGCGAGCGGTCGCCTTCCTTCGCGACCGGCGCGGCGCGGTGGCGATCGTCTTCGTCATCGCCCTCCCCATGCTGTTAGGCGCTGTCTCGGCTGGCATCGAGTACGGCCGCCTGCTGCATCGCCGCGCCCAGCTTCAGACCGCCGCGGACGCCGCAGCCCTGGCGGGCGGCAACATGCTCAAGCTCGTCAACACCGACGATGCCGCCGTGCGCAGTGCGGCCCTTCAGGTGTTCGCCACCCAGGCGCAGACACCGCCCGACCGCAGGTCGACCGCGACCGCCCACGTGACGGACCGGCGCGGCGGCGTCGAGGTCGCCGTAGAGGAGACGGTGCCGAGCCTCATGGGCAAGCTCCTCAGCCTGCCCTCCATGACGGTGAGCGTGCGAGCAACGGCGCAACTGATGAACCAGCTACGCCTCTGCGCCTTGGCGCTCGACGCCTCCGCCAAGGGTACGCTCTACCTGGAGAAGGATGCGCAGGTCACCGCGCTCGACTGCTCGATCTACTCGAACTCCCGTCACGGTCAGGGTGTGCTGGCGGGCGACAACGCGACCGTCAGGGCGCAGTCGATCTGCTCGGCGGGCGGCTATGAGGCCCCGAAGGCGAACTTCACGCCCACGCCGATCCCGCAGTGCGCGCCGATCCCCGATCCGCTCAAGGATCAGGTTCTGCCGACACCCGGATCCTGCATCATGCTCCCCTCCTACATCAGCCCGAAATCCGCGACCGAGGGCAAGAACGAGATCAAGGACGTCACCGCCACCCTCAGCCCGGGCACCTACTGCGGTGGCTTGAAGATCACCGGCAAGTCACAGATCACGCTCAATCCCGGTATCTACGTCATCAAGGACGGGCCGCTGGTGGTCGAGAAGAAGGCCAGTCTGTCGGGCAGCGAGGTCGGGCTGTTCTTCACTGGCGACAAGGGCGGCCTGCGGTTCGACAAGGACACCACCGTCTCGCTCGCCGCGCGCACCTCCGCCCCGATGGCGGGCCTGCTCATCGCCGAGGAGCGCACGGTCGCCAACCCGGTCGTGGCCGTTCTGGACGAACTGGTGCCGCCCGCACCCCCTCTTCCGGGCGGCACCAAGCCCCTGCGCGAGTACCGGATCATCAGCGACAACACCCGGACGATGCTCGGCACCATCTACCTGCCAGCCGGGCGGCTGGTGATCGATGCCAAGAAGCCGGTGGCGGACCAGTCGGCCTACACGGTCATCGTGGCGCGACAGATCAACCTCTACGAGGGGCCGAACCTCTTCCTGAACACCAACTACGGCGCGACCACCGTGCCGGTGCCGGAGGGAGTTGGTCCAAGGGTCGGCGCCATAACCCTGGCCAAGTGACACCCGTCCCTGCTTTCGGGGTGTGGCAGGGTATCGAAACATGAAACCACATGCCCGAGCACCTAATCCGAATTTTCTACGGCGTATCGCCGTTTCGTCCTCGATCTGTCCAAGCAGATCCTGTCCCGCTGCGGTTTATCTGATGAGACGGATTTGCCGATCAGACCTGCTGGTGTTTGACAAAATCTGCGCTCAGGCGCGTGATCTCGGCCAGGGTCGCACGGCGAGCCTCGGCCAGTCGTGCCAGAACACTCTCAAGATCCTGCTGCGCGGCGCATGCCTGTTCCAGGTCACGGCAGACCTGGGCGAGGCCGGTGAACCCGAGCAGGCCCGCCCCTGACACCATCGCGTGCGCGTCCGCGGCCAGACGCTTGCGTCCGACCGCCTCGCCGAACCGGGAGCGCAGGTCCGCCGCCAACCGCATCAGCAGGCCGAGCATCATCTCATGCCCGGTCACCTCCAACATCTCCTCGTACATCGCCAGATCCAGAACCGGTTCGGTCGAGACAGAGGGGATTGCCGTGGCCTCCTCCTGGCTCTCGGTACGCATCCAGCGCGCGACGGCGGCGTGCAGATCCTCGCGGCGGAACGGCTTGCCGACATGATCATCCATGCCCGCCTCCCGGAACTGCGCCACCTGCCGCGGCAACACGTTGGCCGTCATGGCAATGATCGGCAGGCGGCTGATGGGGTGATCGAGCGCACGGATGCGCCCCGCGGCCGTTTGCCCGTCCATGCCCGCCATCTGCACGTCCATCAGCACGAGGTCGTAGCCGCGGGTCTGCACCGCCATGACGGCCTCCGCGCCATCGCCGACGACCTCGACCGTGTGCCCTGCCGCTTCCAGCATCGCGCGGGCGATGTCCTGGTTGATGGCGTTGTCGTCGGCGAGCAGGATGCGCGCGGGTCGCGCGGCAGCAACCCGCATCCTCTCCGCACTGGCGACGCCCTGGCGCTCGCCCGCAGCACGCGGCAGGGTAACCGCGAACCAGAAAGTGGACCCCGCGCCCGGCGTGCTCTCGACGCCGATCTCGCCGTCCATCGCCTCAATCAGCCGCCTGCTGATCGCCAGCCCCAGGCCCGTGCCGCCGAACGCGCGCCGGATCGAACCATCGACTTGGCTGAAGCGCTGGAATAGGCGCGCACGCTTGTCCGGCGGGATGCCGATCCCGGTGTCCTTCACCTCGACCCGGATCCGGCACACGCTGTCAGTCACGGGCTCGGACGAGAGCGTGAGCGTCACGCCGCCCACGGCCGTGAACTTGACGGCGTTGTTGAGCAGGTTGAGCAGCACCTGCCGCAAGCGATCCGGATCACCCACGAACATGCCCGTGAGCGCGGGGTCGATCTGGACCGTGAGGGCGAGGGGCTTGGCCTCGGCCGCGATGCGCACGATCGCCACGGCCTCCTCGATCAGCGTCGCGGGCGCGAAGGGCCGCGGATCGAGGTCGATCTGCCCCGCCTCGATCTTCGAGAAATCTAGGATGTCGTTGACGACCGTGAGCAGCGCCTGCCCGGCGCCCTGGATGCGCTCGGCGTGGCAGCGCTGGCGATCGCTCAAGCCACCCTCCTGGAGGAGCAAGTCGGCATGGCCGAGTACGCCGTGAAGGGGCGTGCGGATCTCGTGGCTCATGGAGGCCAGGAACTCGCCCTTGGCCTCGCTAGCTGCCTCCGCCTCGACTTGCGCCTGCTCGGCCCGCTGCCTGCTCTCGTCGAGAGCCTGCTCGATCCTCTTTCGCGCCGTGATGTCGGTGTAGGTGCGTACCGCACTGCCGTCAGGCAGGGGCACCGTGCGGATCTCCAGCACTCTGCCGTTCGGGCGGGTGCGCTCGTAGACGTGCGTGCGCTGCCCGTCGATCCCGTCCGGAGAGACGATCGCCCGCATGGCGTTGCTGGCCTGCGGGAACTCGCCCATGCGGATCTGATAGGCGATGATCTCCTCGCTCGTGGGCTGGCGGCGCATCATCTCCGGGTCGAGGTCGAGCAGCGCGACGGCGCGCTGGCTGACCACCTTGGCCCGGCGGTGCCGGTCCACCAGGATCAGCCCCTGGTCCATGTTGTCCAGCGTGGTGCTCAGCAGCGCCTGCTGCTCGGCCAGTTCGTGCGTGCGGGCCGCGACGCGGCCTTCGAGATCGCGGTTAGCGGCCTGGAGCGCGTCGGCCTGCTGCCGGAGCTTAATGGATGCGGCGGCCAGGGCCGCCCCGACCGCGTTGGCTTCGCGGATGGCGGTGTGGGGCGGGGCGAGGACCTCGCCCTCGCCGAGCGCCCGGGCTGCCTTCGCGAGCAGGCGCTGCGCGGTGAGCATGCGGCGCCCGACGAGGAACGAGAAGGTCAGGGTAACGAGGCCGAGACCGGCGATGGTGGGCAGCAGCACCCGCAGGGACGCCGCGAGCGGCTCGTGCAGGGCGGAACGGGGGATGCCGGTGCTGATGATCCAGCCTGTCAGGGGCGAGCGGCGGTAGCTGGCGAAGACCGGCACGCCGAGAGGGTTGTTGCCCGACCATGTGCCGCGCTCGGCCGTGATCAGATCGAAGCCGGGAAGACGCCCGCCCGTGGTCGCCTCATGATGATCGGAGCGACTGATGATCAGGCCAGTGCGGTCAGTGACGGATCCGGAATAGGGGGCCCTGACCCCGGCCGAAGAGAGCACCTGCCCGAACAGCGAGGCCGGGAGCACCGCGCCGAGCGTGTACGTGATCTTGCCCTGGCGACTGACCGGGACGACGATGCGCACGATCGCCTCTTTGGAGACGGCTCCGGTGAGGAGGTCCGACACCGCAGGCTTGCCCGTCGCGAGCACGGCCTGATCGACCTCGCGCGTAACGCGGGGCAGGGCGGCTCCCCAGGGCAGGCGGGTGTTGACCACCTGCTGCCCGGTCAGATCGCGCAGAACGATGTTGGTGCCCTGCAAGCTGAGAAGCTCGCGGGCCTGCTCGTCGAAGCGCCGGAAGTCGCTGCTGTCGAGGGCTGGCGAGGTGGCGAGCGCCTGAAGGGTGGCGATCTCGCTCGTAAGGAAGCGGTCGATGCGCTCCAGGGCGTCGGCGTTCAGGGCGGCGGTGTCGGTTTCTAGGCGGGCCTGCTCAGCGGCGACCCATCGCTGGAGAAGCAGCGTGGTGACGGTGACCCCGGGCAGGAGCAGGGCGAGCGCGAGGGCGGCGATGTAGACTGAGAGCGAACGCGCACGAGAGTTCGACATCGGGGTCTCCGGGAGCGCGTCGCTCCGGATGCAACCTCGGCGTCGACCTCTCGCAAGTGCCATAGTGGAAAGAGGTTGAATTCGCAGGTGATCGATTGAGTTGCGAGAACGGGTCGGATGCGTGTTTCGAGCGGACGCGACATCATGGCAACATCGGCCCCGCCGACGTGCCCTGATCAGGCGTCTGTCGCCCAAGATTGAAGCCGGACGGCGCGAGCCTCAACGAGAAGAAGATCACAGCAATCACCCTCGGCGAGGAGTGTCGCTGCCGCGTCCTATTTTGAACCTGCCTTACTTCGGCATCGCAGACCGGTGAAAGTGGATGATCTTCCAGTCAGATCCGCGTTTGGCGATGACGAAGGTCACCCGCCCTGGGTTGCTGAACGGCCGACCGTCGAGCACGCCCGTGGAGTCGTTGAGCCCCGTGATCAGGACAGCCTCGTCCGAGAGAACCATCACGTGCTGCGAGGTGATGACCGCGGCTCGCGGTCGACGGGAGAGAAGAGCGTCCTCGAAGTAGCGCCGGATATCCGCTGGATCGGTCACGACCGTCTTGCTTCCGGTGCCCATGAAGAGGGCGTCAGGTGCGTAGAGCTTGGCAATGGCATCTACGTCGGAGGCGGCGAACGCCTCGGTCCACCTCTGCAAGACGTCGAGCGCGTGCTCCTGAGGTCCGGCGGGGGCGGCCGAGGTGAAGGACAGGGTAGCGAGGCCGACCAGAACCGTGCGCATGCGTCATCCCTCACAGGCTCGAAGAGGGCGGAAGCCGCCGCGGCAGTCGATGAGCCGTACCGAGCTTTCTCGGTGTGCAGGCGTTGCTCTCGCCAATTCAGAGTGGCCGAACCAGAGAAGGAGTGCCATGCGCAAGATCGTGTTCGCCGCAGCCGCCACGGGCGCCCTGCTGGTCATGAACGCCCCGAGCTTCGCGCAAGGGATCCGGATCGGACCCGGCGGCGTGGAGGTCGATGATGGGCGCGGCTACCGCGAGGAGCGTGAGGAGCGCCGCTACCGCTGCATGTGCGCCGAACTGCGCGACGCCTGCCGCAACAAGGACGTCTACGGCGAGGAGGGCCAGGGCAACTGCCGCCGCTACCGGCGCACGTGCGGCTGAGCTACGCCTCCGAACATCACCTGGGACCTTGTCACCGCAATTGCCTGAGGGTGAACCGGGCAGACCACTGGAGCATGGTTCAGGAGACGCGCATCTGGACCTGCAAGCGAGACATTCACCTGCGCCCAGGGTGCGCGGCCCCTTATCCCTCGTCTTGCCTCAACCGTGCCGCCAAGGTGGTTCGAGCCCGAGAGACCCGGCTCTTCACCGTTCCGGTCTGACAACCCTGGAGCACGGCCGCGTCCTCGTAGGTGAGGTTATGCCACGCCACCAGAAGCAGCGCCTCACGCTGCTGGCTGGGCAACGTGGACAGGGCGGCCCACAACTCCTTCACCTCGATCCGATCAGTCTGGACCGGCGGTGCAATCAGCCGTTCAGCCGCGACAACACCATCGACGTCCTCAACCTCGCGCTGACGCTTGCGGCAGGTCGTGTAGAAGAGATTGCGCATGATGGTGGTCAACCATCCGCCCAGGTTGGTGCCTGCCTCGAAGCGGTGGTGTGCCTGCCACGCACGCAACAGCGTCTCCTGCACGAGGTCGTCGGCTCGGGCCTCGTTCTTGGTGAGTGAGAGCGCGTAGGAGCGGATCTTTGGGATCTTTGCAACGAGTTCATCGCGAAACGCAGTGGCGGGAGCCGACAGGTCCGCGAGGGCCGCATCGCACCGGGCGACAAGCTCCTGAAGATGAGCGGGCGGTGCCTCCGCGATCACAGCCGCGTACAGGAGCCGCAACTCTGCACCGATGTGGAGGCGTAGGTCCGCCATGAGGCAGGGCCGAGGGACCTCATGGGGGGCTGAAAGGGGCGGAGGTGCCGGGCTGTCGCGCTCTGCTCCGTCCAAGGTCTGCTGCATCACCTCGCCCGCACCCAGAAAGACCCGAACCGGATCAGTGGCTCCCTCCCAACGGGGGCGATGTAGGTGTGTTCCTTGATCCGTAACGCGGGCGCGCCGTGGGCCCGCGCGCCCCCGCGTGAAGTCGCGCTCGTCTACGCCAACCCGCAGATGCTGCGCGCGATCAAGCGCACCAGCATGGATACGCCAGCGTCGGCATCCGCGCTGGCCATCTTGGTCGGTGTGCTCGCGGCGCGTACATTCGGGGTCAGGAGTGTTCTACATGCTCACCAAACCCCACGAGAAATCGAACAGGCGGCGTGAGGCCGCATCGGATCTCGACGTCGAGGACCTGCGTCGCCTGGACGAGGACTTCCGGCGGCGCCTGCGGGGGCGCCTCCTGCGACGTGGCCTCCCCGAGGCCGAGGTCGAGCGGTGCATTGAAGACCTCATGACGCGTGAGATCCCGTTCCGGCTCGACGTCGAGGCGGCGCTCAATGCCAAGGATTGAACGTGCCGCCCGCGTACCCGGAGTTCTTCAAGCAGCACTACGTCCTGGTCAAGCGGTTGGAGGAGATGCTCACGACGGATCCGAACCAAGTTGTTCGGTCGGCGCGCCAATCGATCCGCCAGTTCGAATTCTTCAAGCCTGCCGATGAGGATGAGGAAGATCTGAAGGTCATTGCGATCGAGACCTATGAAGAACTGATCGCGAGGGCTGAGGCGGTGCTTGCCGGGCGCGGTGGTATCTGATCGCCTGGGACTGCGTCGGGATCTCGTGGAACCAGATCGCGGTGTGGTGGCGGTGAGTTGCGCCAGATGCGGGTGACGCGCTCAGGGCGTGCGACAGGCCCGATCACCTCGACCACGCCGTGGGTCACCCCTCGGCTGCCCTCGGTTGGTCAACTTCGTGGGCGAGGAGCACGCGTCGCGGTTGGTGCACCGGGTGTAGATTGAGGAGGCGTGCATCACACCGACGTGGCGAGAACGATCCCGATGAGGACACAGTGACGGAGCGCCGCTCGCTGGCAGAGTTCCCGCGCGAGGCGATGGAGCGCCTGCGCTTGGCCATTCGCAGGCGACTGGTCGCGCGCGGGGTGCCGGAGATCGAGATGGAGGCGCGCATCGACGAGGTGATGGGCGCCTCCATCGACCTGGGGACGGAGGAGGGTGCCACTGTCCTTCGGGACGAAGACGGGCGCACCGCAAACGGTCTCGGGCTCCTTCTCGCGCAACACCTCGACTGCTACGTTGTGCTAGAGAGGCGGCTACACGCGGACCCCGAGGGTGTTCGCGCCGCAGCCCGTGAGAGCAGGAGCGAGCTTCGAAAACTGTCCCTCGGGCGCGAGGTCGACGCCGTCATCATCGAGGCTGCGATCGACCTGTACGAGGAGGTGATCGCGCTCGCAGGCGACGTCCTGGCGGGACGCGCCGAGGCGTGATCTCGCCTATGCCACGGGGGAGGACTCAGCCTGCTTGCGCGGCCGACCCCGAGCCCGCAGGGTGCCGGTCCGCTGCTTCTCCTCGCGCTTGGCCGCGCGGGTGCGCCGCTTGAGTTCACGGTTCGCCACCTTCTTCTGCTCGCGGTGCTCTTGCAACGAGCGCCGGTCGGCCACACGCTCGCCCTCCGGAACCGCAGCCCGGGGCCGCACGACGTCGAGCAGGCCCGCCTCGTCGACCGGGACAAGGGCGACGTCGTCGGTGATGCCGCTGTCCACCAGCTTGGATTGCAGCGCCTCGGCCTGATCCCGGCTGTAGACGTAGACGTCGTAGTCACCCGCGTAGGCGGGGTCGCGGACGGCGCCCCTCATGATGAACTGCCAGAGGTCCTCGTACTCGCGCGCCTCGATGATCGCCCGGCGGTCGAGGCCGAGGGCGTCGAGCACCGGATCGTCGCCGCTCTGGGCCTTGTTGGAGTAGAGGATCGCGCACGAGGTGTGCTCGCGCAGGCTGTTGGTTCCGGACTGCCTCGGCTCGCGCCAGAGTTCCGGGAACCGGTGTTGGAAGGCGAGGCGAAACTCGGCGTTGCAGGACCAGTACCCCTGGAAGCCGATGCGCTTCAGGTGCTCCGACATCCCGACGAGACAGCGCTCACCCTCGACGGTCTTCCACCACGTCGTCGACCCCCGGTGCGTGCAGAAGTAGTGCAGCCGCACGCGCGGTCTCGCCCGGGGCGCCGTCCGAACGCGAACCTCCTCGAAGGTGATCGCGTCCTCGGGCAGGTGGCGGTGAACGTGGCGGATGAGACTGGTCTCGAAACTGGCGGCGGCGATCGTGACCGACGTACACGCCGAGAGACCCGTCAGCGTCCACAACGACACCCAGCCCACGCGCCGTCCAGGACGCTTCGCGTCCTCCCAGGCGCCGAGATCGACCAGCAGGGGCCGCCGGGGATCGCGAGCGGCGGTGTGGAAGGGCAGCAGCCCATCTCCATCGCGGGCGAGCATGCCGGGCGAGGGCTGGTCGACGTCGTCACGAAGCTCGACCTGCCACCACTGGCCGCCGACAAGCGGGAGGAGCTTGTAGTAGTGGGCGAGCGAGGGCCACGTCGTCGTCGCCTCGAACGTCCCGCCCCGGACGGCGCCGTCCGGGATCTCGTCGATCCCGACGTGCCATCCTCTGAGGAGGTCGGGGTCGGTCTTGAGGAGGGTCTCATGGGTCACGGCGACGATCGCGTGCGGCGTGGTGGCGTGACCAATCAGAACGTCCCGCAGGCGCCGCTCGACCTTCGTCCGTTGCTTCTGCTCGCAGTGCACGGGGGTGATCGCGATGAACTTGCCCTTAGGTCGGTTCGCGCGGAGGAAGGCGACCTGCTCCTCGACAAGGTCGATGCGGGGTGTCGCCAGCAGGTAGCGACCCGAGTTTGCGAGCATGGTGCTGGTCATGGTGATGGACTTGCCGTCCCCAGGCGCTCCGCAGAAGATCTTACAATGCATGTCAAGAAATCACTCTAAAACAGTCGGTTGGAAAAATGTGTCCGTTGCCTTCTTAAAGATACAAGAGGTGACACATTATTTGGGATGACATCTCGTACTTAGTTCCACCTCGACGTCGAATGTCAACATATCTCCGTCACGCCGAGGTGGGCGGGGTGAGCCTGCGGCAGCAGGTGAAGGCCCGGGCCCCTCGGCCGCCGGGGCAGCGGGCCGCCTTCGGCCTGCTGGCACGGCGCTCCCGCCCTCATTCTCGATCCCGCTGAACTTGGTCGTGCCGCTCGTCCCCGCGCCGCGGCGCGGGCACGGTCGGCAGCCACTCGCGCCCCGTCGAGGTCTCGCGCCGCTCGACCTCGCCGCCGCGCTTCGTGGCGGCTTCACTAGATCTCGGACTTCGCGACCTCGGGCTCGTCTATGTGGTGGATCGCCTTCTTCGGCTTCGTCGAAGTCGGATCTCCCCGCAGGCGCCGCAGGCGCCTCGATCTCTAAAACGGCAGCGGACAGCCTTTACGGTGCGCGAACTGCGGCCCGATTTTCAATTTTACTCCAGGTGCGTCGTCCCGCTAGATAGGGCCATTGCTTCACGAGAAAGACTTTCATCTTGCACAACACCACTGATTTTTCGGGCAAGCCGACGTCGACGAGCTTGGAACTGCCTGCCCAGCCTCATACGGCCGACGCCGCGGCGTCTCAGTACTTCGACCGCTACGTGAAGGGCGGCATCACCGAGCGGTTCCAAAGACTGCCTCCGCATCGGGCTCTCGAAATCACTGCCTTCGTGGAGAAGTACTCTGTCGGGCGATGCGTGCCGGAGGCCGGTAACAGGCCGATCTGGCGGGAGGACGGCGCCCTCATGCCGTTCGTGAGGGCGTGGCTCGATGAGGATTGCCCAGGGTGGGGCCTTCTCGCTGTGCCCGACCTCGTTTCCTCGGACCTGGGATGCTTCATCGGGTTCGCGAAGATCGAGCACGTCGAGAAGTTCGACGCGGCGATCTCCATCCTCAAATTGCGCCGGGAGTCCTGCGGTCGTCACGACGCCTGGGCTGCCACGGAGCGCTACTGGAAAGCGTATGATGCCATCTGCTTCCGGTCGGAGTTTCCGCGTTCGCGTCGCATCTTCGCCAACAAGTGGCGGATCTGGTCGAGCGGCTTGCCGGTGCTGGAAGACGTCGTCGTCCAGTGGCTCGATCAGATGTGTCCCGGGTGGTGCCACCTGACCGACACCTACTACGTTGGCTTGCCGAGCGAGGAGCACGCGGTCGTGTTCAAGATGGTCTGGGGCTGATGACGGGGGCGGAGGTCGATGCGCTCGTCGAGTACATCGCCACCCTGGAGGCGGATCTCACCGAGGCTCATCGCCGGATCCAGGATCTTGAGTTCGAGGTCGAGGAATGCCGGGCTTGGGAGGCGGCCCACGAGGCTGCCGTCCAGGATCGGGTCGCGCGGCTCATCGAGCACAGGACAGGTCGTCCGCCTGCTTGACGACGTGGTCGGTCCTGATGAGCGAGGCCAGGGCATTCGCGTCGCGAGCTTGCCGGGCGCAGTATGTCTGCCGCACAACGTTGGCATTGGTCAGCATCATGTCGTCACCGTCCTCGACGGCGATCCTGCGGAAGTTCGGCATCGTGCGGCAACGAGGTCCTCGTCTCGCCCTCGCGTAGGTCCCCTCGTTGACCCGCAGGGAGAGGGAGCAGGGCGGGTGCGTCGGGGCTCAGGCGCTGCGAGAGGCCGCCCCCTCCCAAGCCGAGGGCCACGCCAGCATGGCGAACTCCGCCACGCGCGTCAGCTTCTCACGCGTGGCGCCGTCCCGCGCCAAGGTGGACATGCCCTGGATGACCGTCGTCACATAGGCCGCCAGCGTCTCGGCGTCGGCGTCCGCGGCCAACTCGCCGTCGCGCACGCCCTGCTCGATCCGCGCGCGCAGGCTCTCCTCGACCCCGCGGCGGATCGCGGCCAGTTCGTCCCGCACGTCGGCCGCCTCGGCCGAGCAGGCGATGGCGGAACTCGCAAGCAGGCAGCCGGGCGGCGTGTCCGCCCCGGTGAAAGCTACGGCCGCGCCCTCGATCAGCCCGCGTGCGGCCTCCCGTGCGGTCGGCGCCCTGGCGATGATCTCCGCGGGGGTGAGCGGGCGCGCGAGGTAGCGCGCCACGGCCTCCAGGAAGAGACCCTTCTTGTCGCCGAAGGCCGCGTAGATGCTCGGTGGAGTGACGCCCATCGCGCGGGTCAGAGCGGCCAGCGACGTGGCCTCGTAGCCGTGGCGCCAGAACAGCCGCATGGCCTGCTCCAGGGCGGCATCACGATCGAAGGACAGCGGACGGCCCGTCTTGCGGCGCACGGGCATGTGAGCGTATTTCATAACGGCCACTATGAAACCATTGACGCGTCAGAACAAGCGCTGCTACAGGTTTCGTATCAATCAATATGAAAGCTACTCCGCATGCCTCTCACCGACTACCGCACACTCGGCCGCTCCGGTCTTGCCGTCAGCCCGCTGGTGCTGGGTACGATGACCTTCGCGACCGCTCGTTGGGGCATGGGCGAAGAGGACAGCCGCGCCGTGTTCGACGCCTACGTCGAGGCAGGCGGCAATTTCGTCGATACGGCCGACGTCTACGCGGGCGGGCGCAGCGAGACGATGCTGGGCGGCTTCATCGCCGAGCGCGGCTTGCGTGACCAGATCGTGCTGGCGACCAAAGCGGGCTTCGCTGCCGGTCATGGCCCGCATGCGGGTGGCAATGGCGCCAAGCACCTGCGCGCGGCGCTGGACGCCTCGTTGAAGCGGCTGCGCACCGACTACGTCGACTTGTACTGGTCGCACGTCTGGGACGGGGTGACACCTGCCGAGGAGTTGCTGGAGACGATGAGCGCCCTCGTGCGTACCGGCAAGGTTCGCTACTGGGGCATGTCGAACGCGCCTGCATGGTATGTCGCCAAGGTCGCAACATTGGCGATGATGCGCGGTCTGCCGGGACCGATCGCGCTCCAGTATTTCTACTCGCTGGTGAACCGCGACATCGAGGACGAGCACGTGCCGCTGGCGGCTGAATTCGGCATGGGCGTCGTGCCCTGGAGCCCGCTCGCCTACGGCCTTCTGACTGGCAAGTACGACCGTGCGGCGGTCGAGGCGGCGGGTTCGCGGGCGGGCGGCCTTCCCGGGGACGCATCATCTGCCGGGGAGCGACGCCCGGACGGTGACAAGCGCCTGGACGGGGCCAACCCGTTCGGGGACAGCCTCTTCACCGCGCGCAACTGGACGATCGTGGATGTCGTGCGCCGCGTCGCCGCCGAGATCGGGCAGCCCCCCGCCCGCGTCGCGCTCGCCTGGGTGCTCGGCCGCTCGGGCGTGATCTCGACGCTGCTGGGCGTGAGCCGCGCGGCGCAGGTGGCCGACAACGTCGCCGCCCTGGACGTCGTCCTCTCACCGACGCAGCAGGCGGCGCTCGACGGGGCGAGCACGCCGTCCGATCCCCGGATGCTGTACGGCCTGTTCGCGCGGACGCAGCGCCAGCAGGTCGTGTTCGGCGGTAGCTCCGTGCGAGGTTGGTGACGAACCGGTAGATGGGGGTGCGGGCGGAAGCCTCGTGCGCGCCTTACGACCCGGCACCTCAGGTCAGGTGCAGACCACCGTCAACGTCGAGCACCACGCCCGTGACGAAGGCATTGCCGAGCAGGAACAGCACTGCGTCGGCCACCTCCTCAGCCCGCCCCGCCCGCCGCAGCGGCGCCTGCTGGCTGGCACGCGCGAAGAACTCGGGAGGCTTGTCGTCCCACCACGGCGTGGCGATGACGCCGGGCGACACCGCGTTGACGCGCCGGGGCGCGAGTTCGCGGGCGAGCACCGGCACCGTGCGCTCCAGGGCGCCGTTGACGGCGGCCAGCCCGGAGGTGCCCGGGTTGGCCAGACGCGACAAGGCGGCCGTGATGAGGGTGATCGAGCCCTCGGGCGCCAGGGCGGGCAAAGCGGCCTGAGCCGCATGCCAGTGCACCCAGAACTTGGACTCGAAGCCTGCCCGTAGGCCCGCAGGGTCAAGCTCGGCGAAGGGACCGGCTCCGCGTCCCCCGGAGGCGGCAAGCACGAGGTGGTCGACGTGACCCGCGCGATGGAAGAGCGCGTCAAGGGCGGCGCGATTGGTCGCGTCCACCGCAGCGCTCTGCACCCCCGGCCCGATCTCCCGGACGGCAGCGGCGAGCTTGGTCTTGTCGCGACCGACGACTCCTCGGTCCAGGCATGGAAGCCGACGTCGTCGTTGCTGCCCGAGAGAAGCTTGACGCCGATCGTGGGATCCACCGTGAGATAGTTGCGGTCGACAGCCCAAGCGAACAGGCCGCGCATCGCCTTCAGGAAGTTGTTGGCGGCATGCGGCCGATCCCGTCGCCGATCCCGCCCGGCGAGGATCGTGCCCTTGTCAATGAGCTTCGCCGTCTTCATGCCGGCGGTGGCCTCGACTGCACGATAGACGGTGTGTCGCTGCTTGCGGGTCGCGGCGCTGAGGTCGGACCGCTCCGCGCTCTCGATGTACTTCCCGATGAGCCACGAGAGGGAGCCCGTCGCCGGCCCCTTGGGCGCCTCGACCGGCTTGCCCTCTACGGCGATGCGGTAGTCGCGCCAGAACGCCTCGGTGCCGTATGGCTCGCGCATCCGGATCCGCTTGCCCTGGCCGACCCTCACGTACCATGTGACTCGGCCGTGGCGGGTGGTCTCGCGGACGAGGTGCGGCGGGCGCGGGCGTGGCATGGCGGCGGTCACAAGATGATTTCTTCCCTCTGAGCATCGGGCGCGTCGCTGGATAGGGCAACCGAGGTCACAGACTCGCCGTCGCCCGTAGTCTCCAGCACGACTCCATCCGCCCGCACGACGACGCGTACGACTGGCAATCCGGCGTCCCGCATGGCGCGGATCGCGCGGGCGACGTCGGCCTGCGTCACGGTCGCGGGTCGGCGCGGCATCGCTCAGGCCCCTCCCTTCCGCCACACCACCGGCTGCGCCCCGTCCGGCACGCGGTGACGCCCGCGCGCCATCGGGTGAACCGGGCCGCCGTCAGTCGAGCGCGCGAAGCACATCAGGTCCGGCCAGGGCGCCTCGCCCTCCTGCACCTGCTCGCAGACGTGCTCGACGTACTCGGGATCCCACGTGCCTGCGCCCCAGCACACCACCACCAAGGCCGCGGCCTTCGCCTCCCGGACGACGTGGTTCTCGTTCGCCCAGAGCTGGTCACGGGCGTGCCAGTCCGGCCCGTTCTCCTGCCAGCGCGACCACGCCCGGCAGTCGGCCGGGCAGGACGAGCGGAACGGGTAGAGGTTCACGGCCGTGAAGCCGCCGAAGCCCCAGGCTCGGGCGAAGTGGATCCAGCGCCGCACGGTCGGGTCGTCCACGCGGTGGTCCGCCGTGCTCGGGTTCAGGCCGATGAAGCACACTTGCCCGCCCTCGCCCCAGGTGCGGGTGAGCGTGTAGCGGTAGGTGCCGCAGCGCGAGAGCGTGGCGGAGCGCTTGATGGTGTCGGCGAAGGCAACGCCGAAGAGGTCGCGGGCCTGGAGGTCAGCCGGCATCGGCGCCCCTCCCTAGTAACTGCCACGCGAACGCCGCCGCCCGCGCCTGGAACCTGAACCACGTGTCCGCCTCCTGCCATGAGCCGGGGGGCGCGCGCAGGCTGGCCTCCGCGGCCCGGCGCAGGTCCTGCGGGATGGCCGCGGCGATCGCCGCCTCCGCCACCCGCTGCCACACTGCCCGGCCGTCCAGCCCGAGGTCGTCCCAAGCCGGCGCGGCTCCGCGCGGCCCGAGTGTCATGCTGGCCCAGCGGGCTTCGTAGGCGGCGCGGGCAGGGTCGCTCATCAGAACTCTCCCGGCGCGACCTGGCAGCAGACGATGCCGCGCGAGCGGTACATCTGAACGACGGTCGCTCTGTCTTCGAACACCAGCGATGGCGTGCGGCCCTCATCGAGCCATTCGGCCTTGAGGACGGTGTCGGGGCGGTGATCACCGACTGGGCGGGTGCGAAGCGGGATGCTTCCGAGGCCGTGCGCATCCAGCCAGGCCCGGGTCTTGTCGGCCACCTCGTCGGAGCGACCCGACCAGATCTCCACCTCGGCGCCGGTCGCGTGCAGGGCGAGCAGCGTGCGGATGATCGGGTGGCAGGGCTCGTCGCGATCGCAGGCCGCGTAGAAGCCGCTCCAGTCCTTCTCCTTGCTGGGCCGATCCAGGAAGTGCGCCCGGTGATCGGTGAGAGCGAGCGTCCCGTCCAAGTCGAAGACCACGAACATGCGGCTTCCCTCCTTGATGAGCGCTTCGGTAAGGGCGAGGTCAGCCACGCGAGCCTCCTATGCTTGAGGCGCGTCCGCGGCGCATCAGCCGCTCCAACGGGCTCTCCACCAGCCGCTTGCCCTTCGGCACGTAGCCGTACCGGCACAGGTGCTCCCGCCGGGCACGCAGCCACGTCTTGTAGGGACTGTAGGCCCGCGCCCCGAACGGGTAGGCCGCGTCGATCGCGGCTTGGCGCTCGGCGAGGGTAGCGCGGGCCAGCAGGCTCGCGTGCACCTCCGCGATGACGTATCGGGCAGTGTCGGACCAGTGGCTCACGGCCGCTTCTCCTCGGCGAGCGCTGCCTCTACCGCCGCCTCGGCATCTTCATCACCTCGTCGCGCAGCTTGTCCGGAAGGATTCGGAGGACGTTGCCGATCGGCGGCGCACCTCGTCGGCCGCCGCGGGCGTTCGCGATCGCCGCGGCCGCAGCTGTGATCATCTCGCGTGTAATCATGCTATGCTCGGCCATCGCTCTCACTCTGCTGCGATCGGGGTCAGGTCGGTGGTGGTGCTGGGACATGACCTAGCAGTCAGTTCGAGGCAGGCGCCATTCTGCAAAATACAGTCCTGTCGATGTGCGTTAGCTGCTCGATCACAATGGAGAGGGTTGTGCCTAGGAATTATCGCGCGCTCAAAGCTCTGATGATGGCGCAGGCTGTTGTGCTTGTTGGCTTGTTTAGCGCCGCACGTGCCCAGGAGCGGCCTTCGAGCGTAACGATGACATGCCAGCAGGCGGCCGGACTTGTCTCCGCACGCGGCGCATTGGTTCTCGGCACGGGGGGCTTTACCTACGATCGCTTTGTACGCGATCGCAGCTTCTGCGAGCCCACGGAGGTGGCCGCCAACGCGTTTGTTCCGACGCGCGATAACCCAGAGTGCCTCGTTGGATATCGCTGCATCGAGCCAGGTCGCGACGAATTCGGTGACGACCAGTAGAATTGAAGGACAGGGCAACATCGTTCGCCTCACACCGAAGTCGGCTCTCGATGACCACATCGCCTCAGCCCGTCCGACGGTGCCGTGCTCAGCCATCGTCCTCACTCCACGGCGGTCAGGGTCGGGTCGGGGGAATGGCCGCACGGGGCCACGTCTCGAGCGCCGTCCGGGGGCGCGCTCTCGGCCGCGCACGTCGTACAGAAGTCGTCACAAGCCCAGCCGCAGCCGCTGGGGCAGGCGTCCTCCTGGGTGCAGCCGCAGTCCCGGTAGATCCCGCCGAGGAGCGAGGGCACGCGAGGCGTGATGTCGTCCTCGGCCTCCAGGGCGCCGTCGAGGAGCCCGATCAGCGCGATGTCCGCGGCGTCGGCCGCTCGGCCGAGGACGTCGCCGAGCTGGTCCTCGTAGACACGGCGCTGAAGCCGCCACGTTGCGACGAGCTCGATGGCGATCGCGCCGATCTCGGCCTTCTCCTCGGACGTGAGGGTGCCCCAGATCTCGGCGCCGTCGAGGCGGTGGAAGGACGGTTGATCAGTCATGCGGCACGGCCTCAGCGTCAAAATTAGGAATTAAAGCGCGAATAGTTCGCAATTTGTACGCTGGCCCTCGGTTGAGCAGTCCAATGAGAACGTCCTGAGATGTTCACATAGCGTCGGAGAATAAATTTCTCGGTGGGCGACTTGATCATCTGCGTCACACCAGCGGCGGCTGCACGGAGCCTTCCACGAAAATGGCCACGCCATAGGCGAAGCGGTCGGCGCTCAAAGCGAATAGGTCTCGGCTGATCTGAGTGAATGTCTCGGGTGCTCTTCAACTTCTTTTGAACGGGGCACCAACTCACCCAGGGAACAAGGGCGGTACCACCATGTTGGCACGCCTTAAGTCGCGCATCTCTCTTGCGACTGCCCTTCGCGTCATCTATGCAGCATCGGCATAGAAAAGAAGAGATAATTGCGTAGAAATGGATGAAGACCAGAAACTCGCCGCTACTGAGGCATGCCGTGATATCTTGAATGCAGCTACGGAGACGTTGCTTTCGGCTCGATGTGCCTATCCCGTCATTACAGCTCAGCAAAGTGAGCGTGCGGCACTTCAAACCGCGCTCGGCATCCTCGTGAGCCTCTATGCTTACGATCCGACTGCAGTCGGCGGAAGCGAAGGTGCGATATGGATTCTCGACCGGATCCTCACGTTGATGGGCGAACCCGTCGAACGCGCCACCCGTACACATGTGGCATGGTACCGTGAGTGGCGCTGGGATACCGAGCCTCCTGATCGGCTGGTACCTGACATATTCAGGATCTATTCCGTAGGAACTTCTTTGATGCAGCGAGCACCGAAGACTCGAGCCGATATCTTGGAAATGATCATCGGGCGCGTTCACATGATCCCTGGCGGCGAACATGTTATAGGCATTCGTTTTCAGCATGCCGAGCGCTATGATAAACAGCTTTCTTTTTCCATCAATGTGAAACCTGGGAGCGAGGAGGCGCGTTTTGCCGTGATGACTATCTGCGCGGCAATTCGCATTTTCTCTCAGATTTATGATGTTAGAAACTACGCAGTACACTGATTTGAGCGTAAGGCGCGCGAAGCTGTCGGTGATGAGGTAGTGCATCACGCCGCCCTCCCGGCCGCGAGCGCGTCGACGATGGTGCTGTGCTCGGCCATCGTCCTCACTCCACGGCGGTCAGGGTCGGGTCGGGGCGACCGGCGCACAGCAGAGGCTCGCGTCGGTAGCGATGTTTCCGGGATGTTCTCGCGAAAATGGAAAGCAGCTTTCCATCTTGTGAAATATGTTTCCGTGGAACATCGCCAGACGTTCTCTCTTGGACCCCCTTAATTCTATGGGGAGCGGCGGGACATGCGGTGAACAAGGGGAGAGCGGCGCCGGCGGCGAACAGGTCGGGGCTGAGGCGGGCAGCGGTCATCGGCCGCCTCACGTCATGGTGAGGGAGACCCGGCTCCCCTTGCGGCCACACCGGACTTCGCGCAGAAGGCAGCTCCGTGGGGATGCGAGTGACGAGATCCAAGAGTGGATGACGCCGAGAAGCTCGCCGCTACGGAAGCGTACCAAGTCATTCTGACCAAGGCAGCCGAAACGCTGCGGGCAGCGCGCAGAACGCGTCCCGTCTTGACTGTCGAGCAGGGCGAGCGTGCGGCCTTGCAGGTCGCGCTCGCCGAGCTCGTGAGCCTCTACATCTGCGATCCGGCTGCGATTGGAGGCAACGATGGCGCGGCCTGGATCCTGAACCGCATCCTCGCGACGCTGGGCAGCGCCAGTGAACGGCAAGGCCTCAGAGAGCCCACGCTTCACTGAAGAAGGCGCGCCCGCGAAGCTGTCTATGACAAGAGGGCGCGTCAAGCCTTCGGCCCTTCGAGCAGGAGGGGATGGGTCGGCATCTGGCCGCGCTCGTAGGCGACCTGCAGCTGCGGCTCGATCCACCGGCTGACCGTCTGGCCGTCCGGCAGCACGACGTGGGCGAGCCACGCGCTCTCGACCGTCTCGATGCCCGAGGCGGTCGCTTCCAGCTTCGCCTTGATGACGAGCCCGAGCGCCCGCCACACCCGGCGGCGCTCCTGGTCGCGCGCGTCTGGCGAGATCGGTGCCAGCAGCTTGATCAGCCGCCCGGCCAGCAGGAACATCACGACGGCCTCGGTCGGCTCGTCCATGTGCATGACGCGCTCGGCGCCTGCCTTGCGCAGCATGGCCTCGATCTGGGTCCGGCTCTGCGCGACCGGCACCTTGGTGTCCTCGGCATAGCGGCGGGTCATGCCGCCCTCCCGGCCGCAAGCGCGTCGATGTTCTGCCGGTCGACCATCAGTGCAGGCCTCCAGCGGCGGGTTGCTCATGCAGGTCACGCCCGTCCAGCGCACCCTCCAGCGTCTCCGTCACGGCATCGCGCAGGTACTCCGCGGCGCCGGGCGTCATCGGCAGGCTCGCGATCGGTCGCCCGGCCGCGGTGAGCAGCCACAAGGTGATCGTCCCGCACCCGCAGGTGCAGCGGACGATCTGGCAGCGCGATGCGACGGGGATGGAATCGGACATCAAGCGCTCCTCTCACGCGCAGCCCGCGCCTCGGCGACGGTCCGCGCCACGATTTCCTCGGTGGTGAAGACGATCCGGCCCCGTCCGCCGCAGTAGTTGCAGCCGCGGCGGAACAGGCGGGTGTGCATGAGGCGCGGCGCCCCGTTCGGGCAGCAGCTCGGGCACCACTCGCCGTTCCCGGTCAGGTACGGGTCGTGCAGGGAGTCGGCGCGGAGGGCGATGCGGGGCATCGGGCGAGCATCCCCAGCTGTTTGGGGTGGTGCTCATGCCGGCCGGTCTTCGCCGCGGGATCGTAGGCCTCGAACAGCAAGCCCACCACGCTCGGCGGCTCACCCATCGCTGCATGCGCTTCAGGAGGATCCCGACCCAGGATCCGGCGCTCTACCCTGCGAGACGGGCGGCAGTGACCGGCCCACGTCGTCACCGCATAAGTAGCTCTTGCAGCAGGATATTTTTCTGGCTGCTGCGTCTCGGCGCGGAAATAACTTGTTGCTGGGCTGATTTTGAAGTCTATATTGCCGAAAAATAACAAATGATATCGGCAATGAGGGCGGGTCTGGGGAGCGTCAATTTGAATCGAGAAGTCAAGGTACGCGCCGAGCTTGCGCAAATAATCCTTGAGCTTGTTCAGAAATTGCCTAATGGGAACATGGTCAAAGACATAAATATACTCCGACCGGGTACCAACGGAGCACCGCCTGAGTTCGAGATTGATTTGGGAAGGCCATTGCCGCCGAACAGCGCGGAACTGGTCGAGTACGTGCACGACGCCATCATCGATGCGTATTACATCTACGAGGTTGTCGAGCCGGACTGGCAATAGAACCAACGGTGTCGGGCCACGAACACGGCGTCCTACCCAGTTGCTGATGACGAGCGCCCGCATCACGCCGCCCTCCCAGCCGCGAGCGCGTCGAGGTCCTGCATCGGCGTCCAGAGGATCAGCACGCTGGAGGAGATGTCCTATGCCCGGGTGCTCGGTGTCCCCCTGGCTAGCGCGAAGGCCGTATATGGTATTCGACATGACCCTGCGACTGGCCGGTGATTTTTCGCACCGCCGTGGATCCGGTTTGCGCCAATGTGATTGAGAGTGGCTGGATAGCCAGAGAAAAGCGGGAGCGCCGCTATGAATTTTGACCATAATACCCTGAATCGAATTGCATCTGAGATCAGGGCTGAGATCAACAGCCGCGCTGGCCATATAAAGATCGTCGCCATCGAGTTCGCAGAAATAGGCGGCGGCGGTCAACCTCCGGCATGCACTATCAAAACGGCAGGGGGCACAGTTAAGGAGCGCCTCAAGTTCGCTCAAAATGTTATTGAGGCGATGGGTCGACACAAGCGCCAGCTCGAAACTCGGTCTGCCGCAGCATGATAGATGTACGGGGCTGGCTGGGAAGCCGTTGATGACGGCAGGATGATTCATCGCGCCCCACACCTGCGCCGGCCACGTCCGCTCAGCCCAATCTCCGGCCGTCCACAGTGCTGCCCCCGAGCGTAGGCGCGCGCCTCGTCGCGTGGAATCGTGACGCGGGCCGTCAGGGACCCGGTCTCGCCAGAGAGGCTGAGCGTGCTGGCGGGGCGCGGCATCGCGGCCAGCGCCCAACAGGGAATCGGGTTGGGCAAGACCAGGGGCTCGGCCGGCATCACCGCACCTCCGCCCGCATCGGCACCGCCGTCGCGCAGAACATGCTGCCCGGCCGGCGCACCACGGGCGGCATCCCGCGGGTAGTGTCGGTCGGTGCGGACCGACTGGGCCCCTCGTCGGCGAGGAAGCGGACCACCGCGGCCACGAGGCGCTCGGACGAACTCAGGGCGTCGGCCGCGAGGTCGATGTTCGCCACCGCCCGCTGTGTCTCGGAGCAGTCGTCCGGCACGCTCAGGCGCTGGGCATGGCGCCGACAGCGGTCCTGATGGATGGCGGCAGCCTGCAGGCGGCGTCCCAGGTCGGCGAGGTCGAAGTCGCGGAGCGCGTTGCGCAGCTTCATCGGGCGATGCTCCCATCCTTGAGGGCGAGCATCAGGCCGCGGACGTAGGCGCGCCTGCTGTCCGGCAGCGCCCGGAACACGGTGAGCACGGTCCAGCTCTTCCCGGGCCGGCTCGATCTGAGTGACTTCGCTGGTCAGGTCCTCGACCGGCACGCCGAGAGCGGTCGCGAGACGCGGCAGCAGGTCGGCCGGCACGTTCCGGCCCCGCTCGAACCGCGAGATGGTGTGGCTGTCGCAGCCGATGGCATGGGCGAGCTTAGCCTGCAGGATGCCGAGCCGCTCCGGCGGACCATGATGCGCTCGCCCAACGAGCGCGGGGGGCAGGTGGACTGCATCGCTCAGCCCTCCCGGCTCGCACCGCGGCGCCCGCGGCCCGGCTCGCGCTCCATCGCGCGCAGCGCCTCGTCGCCGGGGAAATCGCCGCTGTCAGTGACGTCGCCTTCGCTACCACGGTACTCGGCGGTATCGAGATCATCGCCGGCACCCTCGGCCTCGGGCGCGTCCACCGGCGGCTGATGCTCGATCTGATCTGCCAGCGGGTTCGCCACCGCCTTGAAGGGCCGATCACCACCGCCGCGGCGGCCGAAGTCGTAGAGCTCGTCGTCCCGCCGGATCAGGTCGTCCATGTCGGTCGACATCGGCAGGCGCTTGGCGAGGCGGCGCAGCACCGTCTTGCGCGCCATCTCCTCCCACCAGTCGACCCAAGGGCCCTTGTTCGCGGCCCGGCTGACCCGGCGAACCTTCTCGATCTCCTCCAGGCTCATCACCTCGCGGTAGATGCCGCCGTCCTTCGTCTTCGCGATCGCGTACGTCGCCCGCGGCGCGCCGCGCGGCCCGTCCAGCTTCGGCTCGTGCTCGATGCGCTCCTCGTCGCCGAGCACGACGACGTAGTTCCAGAGCGCCGCGTCGACCGTCTTCTCGGCGATCGTCAGCACGTCGTTGCCGGGCGAGAGCGCGAAGCCCCACGTGAGCGGCGCGTCGCCGGTCGACCAGAACACGAAGACGAAGGCGTAGGCGGGTGCGGTCGCGACGCGGGCGAGCCACGCCGGATCGTGGTCGCCGTGCACGCGGCCGTCGGCGACGAGGCGCGCGAGCTGCGAGCGGCCCTGCAGGTAGGCGGCGGCCTGCACCGGGTAGTCGTACTCGGCCACGGCGCGCAGGCAGTTCGCCTTGAACGAGGTCGGGCGGGTCGGCCGCGTGCTCTTCAGGTCGACGATCGCGTGCGGCTTGAGGTAGTCGACCCTAACGCTGCGCCGCCGAGTCATTGACAGCAGCGTGCGCAGCTTCGACCAGCACCGCTACATCGAGCCCCAGCCGCTCGGCCTCACGCCCGGCCCGTACCGCTACGTGATGACGACCGAGAGCCGCTGCCCGGATCGGTCCGTGGTGGACACCATCGCCGACTTCGACATCGAGGTGATGCCCTGATGAGCCTATGGGAAACGATCGCCGGCATCCTCGGCGCCGACCGCTATGCGGCGCACGCCATCTGCCTCACCAACGACCCGATCATCATGACCGTCTACATCGCCTCGGATGGCATGACGGCGCTGAGCTACTTCGTGATTGGGGCGTCCCTGGCCATTCACCGCACGGTGATCGCGCAGTTCAGTCCAACCGCGATCGGGATGTACGCCGCCTTCATCTTTCTGTGCGGTCTCTCGCACCTGACGATGACGCTCACGCTGTTCACGGGCGTCTACCGTCTGGACATCGCGGTGCGGGCCGCAATGGCCGCGGTCTCTGCGGTGACGGCCTTCTACACGGCCCTGGCCGTGTTCTTCCACGAGGCGCCGGGCGGCGCCAAGGTGCAGGGGACCTGGTGTGCTCGATAAGCTCGATCCGGTCGCCCTGCTCACGGCCGCAGGGCCGATCCTGATCGCCTTCGTCACGGGGTGGTTTGCGTGGGTCGCCGGCAAGAAGAAGGCCTCGACCGAGGCACAGGTCGCCATCACCTCGGGCTTCGAGGTGCTGATCCGCAAGCTCCAGGAGGAGCGGACGGAGCTGACAAAGATCATCGACCGACAGGCTACGGCGCTCGACCGGCAGGCCGACAAGATCGATGGGCTGGAAGCCGAGGTCCGGGGTCTCCAGCGCCACATCGACCGGCTGGAGAAGGCCATGCGGGACGCCAACGTTGACGTTCCCGCGCTGCCGAACCGAGGGTGACGTCGTGTCGGCCTGCCCGCTCGCCGCCCTGTGGCGATGGCTACGCCGCCACCCCGGGCCAGATCCCGATTTGCTCAAGGTCGTCGAGGATTTCCGCCGAGAGCGGGTGGACTCTCTGGAGGCGGAGTTAGCTCGCCGGCGAGGCGAGCGTTCGCTGATGCACGCCCTGCAGCGCGAGTTGGACGACCTGCGCCACTACCGAGCCGAGGCCGAGCGGCGAATGATGGCGCACGGCATCGATCTACCGAAGGACGACTGACCCGCCTCGCCGTACATCGATCCGACAGAGCCCGCCCGGCACCCCATCTCAGCGGGTATCATATCGTGAGTGAATGCAGCTACGGCTGAAAGAATGCTTCGTTCTGGCTGTCTCCCCGAGAGACTTCCAATGCCCTCTTGCCCGCCCGGCCCCGTTGCGGCGGGCTTTTCATTCCTGGATCAGGTTGCTATCAAGCGCGTGCTTGAACCTCTTCAACCCCGCCCGGCTCTGCCGCGGCGGGGTTTTTCTTGGCCGGTCACGCGCAACTGCCACGAATCACTCAGGTGATTTCATGCCGCTGCTCGAACCGCGATAGTGGGGTGGTAGACCATCTACTTCCCCTACTTGGCCCGCCCAGCCCTCTCCTCCGAGCTGTGGAGGGCTTCCTCGTCTCAGGCCTGCTCATCTGGCCACGGCACGTCCCGCCCGATCACCCGGTAGTCCGGCGGCAGTTCCGCCATGGGGCCCGCACCCGACCGACACCGGGCGTAGTGGGCGCGCATGTCCTTCATCACTCCGACCTCGCGCGAGCCGCAGGCCGAGCATCGGACCCTGAGCGCGATGTCGGGGAAGGGCAGGTCGGCCGGGAAGCGGTCGGTGCTGATCACCGCGCTGTGGTGGCAACCCCGCGCGTGGCAGAACACGGCAGCCGTGGTCTCGCCTTGCTCGCGCAAGAAGCCGATCGTGGGCGGGGCGATCTCCCGGCCTCGCGGTCGTAGGGGCGGCGGGGGTTGCGCCTCACTGGTAGAGTGGGCGCTGGTCGGCCAGGGCGATGAGCAGCGCCGTCGTGACGGCCCGCCGCTTCGCGCTGCGGTCCACCTGCGGATCAGCGACGAGGCGGGCCGCCCGATCATTGAAGGCGACCACTGCCGCGAGGTCGAGTGTGTACAGCCCGATCTGGTGCGAGCGCGTTGACGGGTCAGCGAGATAGACCTCGGCAGCCGCGATGACCGCGTCCATGTCGATCGGCGGAGCAACATTTCGGCGGCTCATGGCGTCTCCTCTGGAACACGGGCGCCGGGGCCACGTTGATGCGGCACATCCTGATCTCCATGACCAGACGCCCGGCAAGGTCCTAACCCTCCGCCGGGCGTTCTGCTGTTTGCTCCTGCTTTATCAGCAGGTCAGCCCCCAACCGCGACAGACGCTCAAGCTCCTCGGCCAAGAGGCGGCTGAGCGTTGTTGCTGGTGATGCATCGCTTTTCGCGAGCTGGATCGCCTCCAGACGCTGCAGATCGTCCGTCGTCACGATGAGAACCGGAAGCGCATCCGCCTCCGTAGGCGAGGGCTCCTGCATCGTAGCGGCCTGGTTCGCCACCAAGGCTTCGACAGGGTTGGGCTGTGGCTCCAGAGGCAGGATCGTGACCAGCACGGCTGTCCGCCGCTGGCCCGGCGTGATGTCCTGTCGGCTCAACAGGGTGCGGGCGTACTCACAGGCCATCACGGCTGCGGCGACGTCGAGCCACACCCCCTCTGCGATCCGAAGCAGCCGAGCGCGTTCATCGCCCAAATAGGCATCGGCAGCTGCGATCAGGTCGGCGTTGGTGATGATGCCAGCCTTGAACAGGGCTTGGATGGTGCGCAGTTCTCCCATCCTGGTGACATCGCACGCTGGGTGACTGCTGACGATTAGCCATTCGGCATGCGCACAATCCATTAGGCTGATTGGCTATTCACATTTCGGCGAGCGCACCGCCACCACCGAGCACCGGAACCGGTGACACATCTGCTGCAGAGGTGACACATCTGCTGCAGAGTGGGGGCCCAGGTCGAGCATGCGGCCGCTTCGAGTTCGGCAGCGCTCACGTGGCCGCGGTCGGCACGCTCAGCCGCACGGCCTGGGCCATGCGGATCAGCTCCCGGCGGTCAGGGCGCGCTGCTCTTGCTGCCGCCACGCGTCGTCCATCCCACGCTCCGCGATCAGCTCGACGGTCGAGAAAGCAAGCCGGCTGGGTCGAGCCGACCTGAGATGCCGACCGGATCGGACCCGCGATGCCTTCGCTGCTGCAACCATGCTGGCTCCCGTGAGAATCAGGTGTGCATGGTTAGCAAAGCGTGGCGGTCCGGCACATTCTTGAAGTGGTCGTAGCGCGCTCTAACCCGAGAAGTGAGCGGGCCGACAGCGGGCCACGCGGCTTGTTGCAGCTGTGGCTTCCGAGAGCCTGTGCACGCCAATTGCTGGCCCACCAACCCGCCCTCCCTATCTGCAGCTGCATGGTGGGTGGTCAGGAGGGGGCATGGGCTACATCATCGCCGGATCGAACCTCGCCAACTTGGATCGGCCTGTCGTGACCGACACGGTCGAGACGGTGCTCGATGCTTTGGTGCTCGTCGCGCGGCTCCAGAACGACGGCTATCAGGTACGTATCGCGACCTCGGAGGGCGACGAGGTCACACTGGAGGAGTTGAAGGCGCGCGCCGGTGTGGGAGGACGCTCCAGCTGATGCGTCCTGCAACCAATCGGCGGAACTCGGTTGTGCTCTGGATGGTTGATGAAGCGGCATACAGCCACGGGTTCACTTCTCGGCGTCGGCTAGGGTGTGGTGAGGATTTCACTACCTGAGCCAGATGCAGATGGCGGCGAGGGTGACGAAGCCGATGAAGTTGACGAGGAGCTTGTCGTAGCGGGTGGCGACGCGGCGGAATTGCTTGAGCTTGGCAAAGCAGCGCTCGATCAGGTTGCGTTCCTTATAGAGGTGATGGTCATAGCTATGAGGCCTGCGCCGCCTGGGCCGCGGCGGGATCACCGGGACCGCCCCGGCCTCCAGGACGGTGTCGTGGACGTGCTCGGCATCGTAGGCGCGGTCGGCGATGACATGGCCGCAGGCCAGCCCCTCGATCAGTTCGGCGGCACGCCGCACCTCGCCCTGCTGGCCCGGACCGGCCAGCAGGCGCACGGGATTGCCGAGCGCGTCACAGGCCAGGTGGATCTTGGTGCTCAGGCCGCCGCGGGAGCGACCCAGGCCTTGGGCATCAGAGCCCCCTTTTCGCGTGACGCTCCCGCCGCTTGGCTCTGAGCCCGCACGATGGTGGCATCGACGCAGACCCATTCCAGGTCGGCTTCCTCGGCCAGAGCGGCCAGGATCCCGGCCAGAACACCACGGGCCATCCAGTCATAATAGCGCCGCTTGACCGTCCCGACCTTGCCGAAGCGGTCGGGCAGATCCTTCCAGCGTCCGCCCGACCGCGTCATCCAGATCAACGCATCGAGAAACAAGCGATTGTTGGTGCGAGGGCCGCGCTTGCCCTTGCAGCCCCCCGGCATCAGCGGGGCCAAACGGGCCCATTGTTCATCCGTCAGGGCGTCCGGATCAGCTCTGGTCGACAAGGCCGCTCTCCCAAAGCGCGGCCTTGAACCACAACCACAAGCGATCCGGAAGCCCCAATCGTTAAATCCTCACCACACCCTAGGCTCTCGAGCCTCGGTCGGCGCTTTTTTGCCGCCATGAAGCACCCCGACGATCCTCATCACCTGCACGCTCGCGCCACCCTCATCAGGCCGCTGCTGCACCCGCGCGAGTTCGGCCGCGCCTTCGATCCGGTACTCAGCGGCGTGGCCGATGGGCTCGACGCTCTGTTCCCTCCAGTCCCGCATCCGCACCGGCTGAACGGGACCGATCGGGAGCCGATGCCAAGCGCCGATGCCAAGCGAGGCACGGGGGTGCGGCGGGATGCTTCACACGACCGGTGCCCGGCGAGCCTGCTAGCGTCGCATGGTGTCAGGCGCTAGGATGGGCGTGATCTCCGAAATTGGTCCGACTTCACGCCGGCCGAGTTCCCCTCGCGCCGGCGTCTCTTTGCGCGCGCAAAAAGGGACGGACCGGGTGCGGGACCGCTGCAATGGTCGCACCCGGTCCGCAGCCCGCGCCCTTGGAGGACGACGCGGACGGCATGATCCTGACCGAGGCCGAAGACGACCCGCAAGCCACTTCGCTGCCACAGGAGCAGGACAGCACATCACCCGACTGCAGCCAGGATCTTGTCCTGCAACGTCTGCGGCGTGAACGGTTTGAGCATGTAGCCGTCCACCCCTGCGTTCTTGGCCGCCAGGATCGCGGCGGCATCCGTGCGGGCGGTCATGATCAGGAACCTAATCGCGGCGAACTCCTTGTCGGCCCGTACCGTGCGCAGCAGCTCGAAGCCCGTCATCGGCTGCATGTTCCAGTCCGCGATCACGACATCGTAGGGCTGCTTGCGCAGCATCTGCAGCGCCTCGTCGCCGTCCTGCGCCGTGTCCACGGTGCCGAAACCGAGCTTCTCCCCGATGGCGCTGACGATCTGGCGGACGATGATCTGGTCATCGACCACGAGCAGGCGCTTGTCGCTGAACGGGGTTCGCTTCAGGCTCTCCGTCATCTTGCACTCCGCGCCAGGGCAGGACGTAACGCTAGGCCATCAAAGTCAAGTTGGATTGGGGTTGCGGGAGATCAGCCCCAGCGGCCAGCACCCGGCGCGCGCTGAGGAACCGGCCCTGATCATGTGCGGTTGTTCTGCTGCACATGATGACTTCCCCTTCGACGCCGGCCGGCCGTCCCCCCGCGCCGGCGTCCCTTTGCGCGCTGAAGGGGCGGACGGGCCGGGCACGTGGCCGCTGCAAGGTCCGCCACCCGACCCGCCGTCCCGCGCCGGAAGAGGCCGCTGCCGGGATGCGGAACACGGAAGCTTCGCACGGACCTGTTCTCCCACAAAGAGCAGGCCGCGCCTGCTGACCCGGAGCGGGCCGGGCGCATTGCGCCAGCGGGTCTTCCGTCGTGCACCCGGCCCGCCGTCCGGGCCAGGAGGGCGGCACGGACGGGCGCGATCCTGACCGAGGCGGGAGGCGATCCTCGAGCCGCCTCTCTGCCGCAGGAGCAGGGAAGAACAACCGCGCGCTTGTCGAGCCCTGCGGAGGGCCGATCGACTGAGCCTCGACTACGCGCCGGCTCGAAGCGCCCGAGAGGACTTCCGAACATTGTTCGGAGGTCCCATAACGTGTTCCATACTCGCCCTTATGCGGATCGACCGCCCTTGCGCGTGCGCGCCGGATCGTCTCGCGGCGGGTCGTCACATGGGCGGAGCGGCCAGCCTCAGGCATCCAGCGGATAGGGGAATTCATATAATGTCTGCACTGATCGTGAATGCTCGCTGGCGCTGCTGGCGGCCTGGCGCTCGTCGCCGCCATGCACCCGCGTGTCGCGCGCCTCTGGATCCGGAGGGTACGGTGACGAGCGGGCAGCGACCGGACCGGGATCATGGCCGCCCGGCCGCTGCCCGCGGCGATTAAGCGGACTGCCTCCGCCGCGGTCCGCCGAGACCGATGGTCTTGGCGAGTTCGGAGCGCTGCGCCGCGTAGTTCGGCGCGACCATCGGGTAGTCGGCCGGCAGGCCCCACTTCGCCCGGTACTGGTCGGGGGTGAGACCACGCCTCGCGAGATGGCGCTTCATCGTTCGGTAAGACCGTCCATCCTCCAGGCTGATGATGTGATCTGGCGTCACTGTCTTCTTGATCGGCACCGGCGGTACCAACGGTTCACGCTCGGGAGCGGCTGGCTGACCGAGCCTGAGGAGCTGGTCGTGGACGCTGTGGATCAGCGCCTGCAGCTCACCCATAGGAATGTTGTTGTGGGAGACGTATGCCGAGGCCATCCTGGCCGTCAGAGTCACCCAGACCGGATTAGCAGAGTTTTCGTTCCTCACCGAGTCACCTCTTTATTGTTGAGGTGAGCAAGTTGCTGATGCATGGCAACCATGTCAATGCATCGAGCTGCGACATTCTTGAATGACGTTGGCGCCCGCACCGACCCTATTAGCGATCTAACATGGCAGAGTGATCGTTGTCGTTCGTCAGCCTCACCCCCCGCACCCTCATCGTAAACATTGCCGAATGGAAGCCCATGGTGACCGCGCCTTGAGCAGCACGCCGGTGAGAAATTCACCGCGCTGGGGTGGCAGCCTCGCGCGTGGCAGTGCACGGCGGTGGTGGTGTCGCCCTGCTCGCGCAGGAAGTCGACCGTAGGCGGGATGATCTCCCGGCCCTCGCGGTCGTAGGCGCGGGGCGGGTTGCGGCGCATGGGTCAGAAGGGATTCGGCACGGTCTGCGTGGCGGGCGCCTGTCGCTGCGGGGCTGGCGAGCGCTCCCGCTGGGCCGGCGCCGCGGGCTGCCGCACGTTCACCTGCTCGGCCTTGCAACGCGACGTCGGCGGGCTGCCGCATGTCTCCGCCAGCGCGTCCCAGCCCACGCATCGCCCGTTCGGGCCCCGGTAGCCCGGCCCACCCTTGCAGCCGCAGCCGGAGCAGCTCGCCGCTTCGGCCTGCCGGGCGCAGAACGTCGGCCCCACGCCGATCAAAAAGCTGAAGGCGAGGGTTCCCAGGAACGTAATGTGGATCGCCCCGCGCCCGCGAGACTGCTCGTCCTCGGTCATGACTCCCTCGCCAGCAGATCGCCGTCCGGACCGGCATTCGCCGGCAAAGTCCGAATCCTCCACCGGGCGTTCTGTCGCAGGCTGGTCAGGTACTGCCATGGTGCCAACTACCAAGTGGTCACGCCAGCCCTGCCGCTCGCTCGGCCGGTGTCACATCGGGCGGCCCGGCAGCACTCTCCCCCTCCAACTAGGCCGGGCCGCCTTCGCGCCTCACCCTGTCCGCGCCAGCAGGATCGTCGTCCGGACCGCCATGCGCCGCCGGCCTTCCGGCGCATCCTCGCGCGCCAGGATCTCCGTCGCGTAGGGGCTCGCGAGCACGGCCGCGGCGATGTCGAGGCTGATGCCCTCCGCGATCTCGCGCGGGCCCGGCGTTGGGTCAGCGAGGTAGCCGGCGACGGCCGCGGTCATGTCGTCGTCGGTGAGGCGCTTGGCCTTGTAGAGGTCGGCGAGGGTGGGGGTGTCGGGCACGCGAGCTACGGCCTGTTATGGCTTGAGCCAGTCGAGTGCGGCGGCAAGGCAGAGGACACCGGCGAAGCTGGTGGCGGTCTTCTCGTAGCGCGTGGCAACAGCGCGCCACTCCTTCAACCGCGCCCAGAGACGCTCGACCCGGTTACGGTTGTTGTAGATCCACGCCGGACAAGCGACAGGAGCCTCGTGCCGCTGCGGCGGGATCGCAGGCCGTGCGCCCATGCCCCAGATGTGCTCGCGAAAGTGGTAGCTGGTGTAGCCGCGGTCGCCCACCACCCACCTCGGCACGCCCGGCAGCTGATCGAGCAGTAGGATGGCCTGAGGCAGTTCATGCGCTTGCCCAGGCGCGATCCGGAAGGCGATGGCGCGACCAGCGCCATCGGCGATCACGCAAGCCTTGGTGCCATAGCCGCCACGAGAGCGGCCAAGCGCCTCACGATGGTCTCGCTCAGCTTGAGATCCCCCCTTCGCGCAGCCCCAGCCGCCTTCTGGTGAGCGCGCACGCTGGTGCCGTCGAGGAACACCATGCCGAGTTGCACGCCGCGTTCTTGCACAAGGCTGAGGAGCCGCTCCCAGACGCCGGCCCGCGCCCACCGGATGAAGACCTGAGCGGCACGCCACCAGGGTCCGAGTTCAGCTGGCACAGCGCGCCACTTGGCTCCATTCTGATGGCGCCAGAGGATGGCCGAGACGGTGCGGCGCAGATCCTGAGGCGGCGTCTTGCCCTTCGGCCGGCAGGCTTCGACCAGCGGCTCCAACTCGGCCCATTGCGCGTCTGACAGCATCGCTCTTCCTCGTCCACGAGAGGCGAAACGCTCGCCGCATCAGGTGGTTCAAGCGATCACAGGCCGTAGACCCGTCAGCCAATTACCCAGGCGTTTCCGGCTGAATTTTCAATCAATTTGACTGCCTGCGTGCGTGCGAAAGTGGCCATGTAGGAATGATGCACGCTAAGTAAATTTTCTTGCAGCTCTTGATCATCTTCAACGGCAACAACATTCAAGCCAATGGTCCGACATTTATCAATCAGATAGTGCTCACCATGCTCTGTGTTTTCGCTATAGCTCATCAGGCCGCCAACTGCGGCCTCAGCCGCAGCTTCGGGGTCCTCCAAGTGAGCGAACATATTGCCGGCCAGCCAACCCTTGACCATTGCCCGCGCACCTTTCACGGAACGCTCGCAATCAAGGATAAAGGCCGGCGGATACTTTGCGAAAACAGCCTGCCAAACAACTTGGCGCACAGGATCGTGTTTGATGTCCTCTATTGCTGTGTCGACTTCAGCAAGTATACCCATTGCCGGAAGCCCGTTGATTTGCGGGTCCGTCGGCCCCAAACAGGAATGTTTGGCCATGAAAATCTGACGCGCAGCGCAGGCCATCATGGTCCCAACGCTCATCGCCATGTGGGGGATTAGCACACGCAGATCTGTGCCAAACATCTTGTAGAGATATTCGACCATGGCTCGGCCAGCTTCTATTCCCCCGCCTGGGGTGTGAAGCACGAGATCAAGGCCCTTCGACCGATCAAGACCGTGCACAACGGCCATCAAGCCGTTCATGTCGAGATCACTCACCGCGCACTCTGGATGCATTCTCCCGGAAGCATCCCTGCGGAGAAGGAACCCAGAGTAATACGCAATAACTGGCCTTTGAAGCTTTGCAGACAACTGGCCGAGATATTTATGCCTTACCGCATCTTGGGCATTGGGAACTCCTTGACCCTGGAGCGAGTCAATTTCCAGGTTGATCTCGTTCCAAGTCGGCATGCTTGATCTGCGAAGTGTTGGACCTGATAGTCACAGGTGTGAACTCTCCATACCCGGAGAGCGAGGGAAAAACGGGCGCGGTATGAGGAGTATACTTATGCAGCGGTTCGACTTGCGCCTCCTGCTGCCCGACGAGAGAAATGCCGAGCGCCTGAAGACTTGCTTGACGATCCGTCATTGATTTCCTCGCCCGGCGTTTAACCTGATCATTGCGCGTCCGTAGCATGGTAGCCCCCGTCGTGCCAATCACGATGCGAGGCCGGAGCCAACCTGCGTCGCGGTAGGCGGTTCCGACTTGCAGCATCAGAAGTTCGGCATTCGAGCACGCGATTCTGCCGCGGAGCTTGCCGTCTCGAACGGGTCCCCGCATTCAACTTAGTTCACAGCCGCTTGTCCCCGAACTCCCACACCACCACACCCCGATGCCGCGGCTTGTTCCGCTGGCAGCGCCACAGGTGCACCCGCAGGAACTCCGCTGTCACCTCGCGCACCGGGTAGGCGCAGGGCATCAGCACGCCGCGCCAGTCGCCGCGGGTCGCGCCCGACTTCGGGTGCACGTTGAACCGCGTGAGAATGTCCCACCCAAGCCGGTCGACCTGAAGCTCAGGCTCGTTCACGGAGCGGCGAACCTGCAAAGGGGTCGCGAGCGAACACCGTGATGAAGAATGTGGGACTCGGCAGGCTGGAGCGTCAGGACAAACCATCCTGAGAGGAATGTCCTGACGCTTTCATTATAGCTAAGCGCGCCGCAACTTACACGAAGACGAAGTTGTCCTGTGTGAAGTTCTTGGCTGCCAGATCAGAAACCGACTGCACATCCGTGAAGCGCGCAATCGACACAACATCGTTCTCGCCCCGCACATATAGCAGGCTGCCTACGTTGACAGTCGAATTATAGTAGACGATGAGATCACCGGTGGCTTCACCGTTGACGGAGGCAGCGGCTGCACCTGCCGAGGCGAATGCCTGATCCGTGAGCACCATCACGCTCTGACCGGTGGCTCCGGAGGCGGCACCGCTATAGAAGCTGTTGACGCGCGTCGATGCCCCAGCTGACGAGTTATTTACGAAATTCGCGCCAAGTTGATCAACTCCAAGCCCTGCGGCATCGAAGTTCAGTCGGTCCTCCGCTGCGTTGAAGTCCGTGATGTTCGTGAACCCTGCAGCGGAGGCGCCGTTCACAATGGCCTGAGGATTGTTGAACTTGAATTCGAAGATGTCGCGGCCCTGCTCTCCGGTGAGCGTGTCGATGCCTTCGCTCTGGTTGAGGATGTCGTTGCCCTGACCGCCGCGCAGGTTGTCGTTGCCGAGGTCGCCGCGCGCGGACTCGCGTCCGTCGTCGCCGAACATGACGTCATCGCCCGTGTCGCCGAACATCAGATCGTTACCTAAGCCACCAACGGTGGTGTCGTTGCCTTCGCCGCCCGAGACGAAGTCATTGCCATCCTGGCCATAGACACCGTCGTTACCGGATTCGCCGAAGACGAGGTCATCTCCGAGCGCGCCGATAACTGTATCGTTGCCAGTACCTCCCCGGACCTGATCGACGCCGCTGCCGCCGTTGACGACGTCGTCATCCTCATCGCCGTAGACAAGATCGTCGCCGGCATCTCCGTACACAGCATCACGGCCATTGCCGCCCGAAACGAAGTCATTCTCTGAGCCGCCCTGGACGAAGTCGTCGCCGTCTTGGCCGTAAACCAGATCAGCGCCCGGCTCACCGACAAAGAAATCATTTCCGGCTTGACCGAACAGGGTATCGTTGCCTGCGTTTCCTGCAGCGTAGTCGTTCCCGGTACCGCCGTAGATCACATCATCATCATCTTCGCCAACGATTTGGTCGTCGCCTTCGTCGCCGAAGATTAGGTCTCGTCCCGGGCCGCCTGCGATATAGTCAATATCGTTGCCGCCTGAGAGAAAATCGTCGCCCTCCTCGCCCTTGATGCGATCAAAGCCGTCCTGGCCAAGAGCAATGTCGTTACCCAGACCAGCGAAAATAATGTCAGCGCCTGCTGCTCCCGAGATCGAGTCCGCAAGCGGTGTGCCGATCAGGTTATCGTCGCCCAAGGTGCCATTGATGGTCGCCATTGCGATCCCTCCCCGCTCGCCGTGAGCCGGCAGCAGGAGGAAGCTAGGTTGGGTAGCAAGCAAATCAATAACGCGCGATATAGTCGGTGCTCGACCGCTGAACCGAAGCGGCCATTCCGATGGACGTGTTGGAAGCCACGTACGAGACGTGCACTCGATCAGGCTGTGAGCGAGCTTTCGTGTCTAGTGCGGTCGAGGCGCCCGACGCGCTGGTCCAGTGCCGTGATCGATGTAGGAGTCCGCGAGCCTCGCGCGAAAGGAAGTACGGGCCGGGCGTCTGTTCTCCCGTGTGTTCTCAAGGGGTCCGCCGCCCAGCCCGCTGTCCCCCGCTTGGAGCGCGGGACGGACGGGTTGTTGCACGAAGTCGATCGCGCGTCCCTTCCTCCGTTCGGATTAGTCCAGACGAACAGCTACCCCGGCAGGCCCTGCCGGAAGCAGATCAACCGGGTCTCCAGCCAGTCCTCAGGTTTGAAGCCGGGCAGGGCGGCTGGCCCGGCGAGAGGCCGGTGAGGCCGCGGGACCATTCGAGGACGGTGGGGGAGGGGGCAGCATCGGACATGCCAACACGCCTACTGCCTGGAGATGGAGTGGAGCTTGCCTGGGCGCGGTGGCGGAACACCGGCCTGTGTCAGGCTGCCGTGGCCAGGATCTTGTCGCGCAGAGCCTGCGGCGTGAACGGCTTGAGCATGTAGCCATCCACCCCCGCGCTCTTGGCCGCCACAACGGCGTCCTTGTCCGTGCGCGCTGTCATGATCAGGAACTTGGTCGCGGCCAGGTCCGCGTCGGCCCTAACGATGCGCAGCAGCTCGAAACCCGTCATGGGCTTCATGTTCCAGTCCGCGATCACGACGTCGTAGGGCTGCTTGCGCATCATCAGAAGTGCCTCATCCCCATCCTGCGCCGTGTCCACGGTGCCGAAGCCGAGCCTCTCCCCGATGGTGCTGACGATCTGCCGGACAATGATCTGATCATCTGCGACGAGCAGCCGCTTGCCGGCGAACGGGGTTGGCTTTGTCGGCTCGGTCATGGCGCATTCCTACCAACGCTGACGCCCGAGTTGGGGCAGAGAGCCGGAAAGTAGGATTGGGGCTACGCGAGGCTAGCGACGCAGCGCCACAGTCCAGAGCTTGCAGCGCGGAGACCCGGACAGGGCAATCGACTTGACGAGAGGCTGGCGAGGCCAAGGGATCACTCGAAGATGGTGAGGGAGGGCGGGACGGCCCGTGAGTCGAGCATGCGCCCCATCTAGCAGGGTGCTGAAAAACCCCGTGGCACGCGGGACGGCGGCGTGATTCACTCCCGATGGGACTGTTGTCGGGGGCGGGAATGCGGGGATCAGACACACGCTCTGGATCGCTGTTCTCCTACGTGGACCTGGAGGCGCGCGTCAGAGCCAACCACCCGCTCCGCACCATCCGGCAGATCACCGATGACGCCCTGCAAGCCATCAGTGGTGTGTTCGCGCCGCTCTACTCGCGGGTCGGACGGCCTTCGGTCGCACCCGAAATGCTGCTCAGGGCCATGCTTTTGCAGGCGTTCTACTCCATCCGCTCAGAGCGGCAGTTGATGGAGCGGCTGGAGTTCGACCTCCTGTTCCGCTGGTTCGTGGGTCTCGGCATCGATGAGGCGGTGTGGGACGCCTCCGTGTTCGCCAAGAACCGGGACCGGCTGCTCGAAGGCGACATCGCGGCCAAGTTCCTGGCTGCCGTGCTCAGTCAGCCCAAGGTGACGCGCCTGCTCTCCACCGAGCACTTCAGCGTGGATGGCACCCTGATCAAGGCATGGGCTTCGATGAAGAGCTTCAAGCCGAAGTCCGACCAGGATGCGGACGCACCGCCTACCGGCGGACGCAACGCGGACGTCGACTTCCGCGGGCAGAAGCGCTCAAACGACACACACCAGAGCACGACCGACCCGGAGGCGCGGCTCTACCGCAAGGGGGCCGGGCTGGAAGCCAAGCTGTGCTTCATGAGCCATCTCCTGATGGAGAACCGCGCGGGCCTGCTCGTCGGCACTTGCCTGACGCGCGCTGACGGCCACGCGGAGCGGATCGCGGCCTTGGCGATGATCGAGCCGCGAGCCGACCGGTCCCAGGCCATCTCAGTCGGGGCAGACAAGGCCTTTGACGCCGAGGATTTCGTCAATGAGCTGAGGTCCATGAACGTGCGCCCGCACGTGGCCCAGAACACGAACGGCCGGCGCTCGGCCATCGACCGACGAACGACGCGCCATGCGGGCTATGCCATGAGCCAGAAACTGCGCAAGCGCATCGAGGAAGGGTTCGGCTGGATCAAGACGGTGGCGGGCCGACGCAAGACCCGCTTTCGCGGCAAGGACCGGGTGGGGTGGGACTTCACCTTCGCGGCGGCGGCCTACAACTTGATTCGGTTGCCGAAGCTGCTGGGAGCCCTGACGTAACGCGCCGCGCGTCCGGGCTGGCCAAGGCCTTCCAAGGCCGGTGGCGGATCGTCGAGATGGACCTGTGGGACAACGACTATCTTGACCTGCTTGAGCCGGCCCACATCACCTTCGCGGGCGAGCACGACGGCCGCTTCGTGTTCGGCGCAGTCCAAGGTAGCCTCGACGTGCGCTACGGATCGCGCGACGGTTCGGCTTGCGCTGAGTTCTCCTGGGAAGGCTTGAACGACGCTGATCCTGCCTGCGGCCGCGGCTGGGTGATGCCGGGCACCGCGGGCCGGCTCGTCGGGCACATCTTCATCCACAACAGCGACGATTCGGGCTTCGTCGCGGAGCCAGACTGAATTTTTCAGCACCCTGTTAGTGGCCTTCGCGTCGGGGACATCTTGGTGGCACTGGACGGTCTGGCCGTGGACGGGGCCGACGAACTCATCCGTCTGCTCGACGCGAGCTACATCGACCGCCCGGCGGAGGTCACGATCCTGCGGGAGGGCGCGCTGCTGCGCCGGAGCGTAAGACCGCGCGAGCGGACCCGGTAGCTCGGGGTCTGGGTCGATTGGCTCACGGCCCAGGCCCCGGACTGCAATTGATTGCAGCAGGCGATGCCCCTCCCGAGAGGTCCAGGGCGCGAGGAGGCGATCACGGCCATCGACATGGCCGCCAAGACCAAGCTCGGCGAATCTCGCGGGCCACTACCATCCCCGCGGCTCTGCCTTCCGGCAGCTTCTGTGACGGTTCCGCTGGCCTCGACGCATCAGGCACCGACTCCTCCCTCGCATCGTCATCGGTTAGCGGACCGCGAGCAGTGAGAAGCCGATCCAGCCAGGCAGCGGGGCAGTTCCTGCTGCCAGCAGTTCCCGCTGCGTCTCTGCAAAGGCCTCGAGCGGCAGCATGCCGTCGAGACGCCGCCGATGATACCCGGTGAACAGCGCTGCACTCGCCGCCGGTGCGGTGGGCGTGATGCTCGTCAACACCGACGCCGCCCCCGCCTCGAGCAGACTTGCCAGCAACCCAACCAGATCGTCCCCGAGCATCTCGACGTCGCCGATCCGGCTAGGACGGACTCCGGTGCTGCAGGCCGACAGCGTGACTTCAGCGAAGGGAAGCGGGCGCAGTGCGATCTCGGCCGCGGTGAGCAGCCGGTCCGTCAGCACCAGCGCCGCGCCGGCTGGATCGTCGCGCAGGAAGACACCGTGTGTCGCGATGTGCAGCGCCGCGCCCGCCGCCTCCTCATGCGTGAGAAGTGCTCGGAACGCGTCCAGTGTCGCCTCCGGGCCGACTCGAGGCGCGCCGATGAGGCGGTCACCATAGAGCGCCGCCAGCCCTGCGAGTTCCGCCTCCGTTTGTGGCAGCGCGAGCGCCGCTGATCGCGGCACCGGCGCACCGAGCAGTGCCACGCGCCCGCCGCCTGTGTTACGCGCCGCCAGAGGCACGATGCAGGCGAGGTTGGGCAGGGTCGCAACCGGAAGGAGCTCGAACAGCCGACGCCCGCCACACGTCATCGCGGGCCAGGGCAGCAGGTTGAGACGCCCATGCGGGCAGACCAGCAGCGCCCGCGCGGACAGCACCGTGCTGAGCACTTCCTCCGGAAGGAAGGCTTCGGCTGAGAGATTCCACTCTGCAGGATCGTAATCGCGCTCGAATTGCTCATGCGCCGGCAGTGTGACATTGCGTTCGAAAGTTGCCAGTGCCTCGACTACTGGCAGCGGTAGGACGATTTCGTGCGCCGTCACCTTGCCACTCGTCAGCAACACGACGGTCAGAACGTTCCCTGCAAGGAACAATTGGACTGCGACCTGCCCAGCGGCTTGGAGTGTGGCCAGTGTCGCTGGGATGTCGAGCGACGTTGATGGCGTATCTACGCTGGCACCTGCCCTCACGCGCATCTGCTCGATAAGCGCGGCGCGCGCCGCGATATCGGTCGTCGCCTCCGGCGCGGCCTCGCCATAGGCCGACACGAGGCCATCGATGCGCGCGCCGAGTTCGTCCAACCGTTCGACGTCCTCCGACTTCGGCGCCGCGATCACTCCGGCCGCTAATGAAAGGGATAGGAAGCGCGACTTGGCGGCATCGGCGTAACGGGCTGCCCGCGTCCCATCGCGATGTGTGACCGCGCAGGCAATCGCTTCGTTGAGCATCCGGCGGGCCGTGCGTAGCGCGAGATTGTCGAGGCGGAAGCCGAGGCTCGCAGTCCGCACCTGATCCAGCGCCGCGACGGCGGCATCGAAGGCAGCCAACGCCTCACCCGCTCGCGAACTCGCCTCCTGTGCGCGGGCAAGCTGCCAGTGCGCCTTCCAAATCGACTCCCACTGCCCGTACGCGATCTCGCCATCGATTCCCGCGGCAGCGTCCTCAACCGCCTCCCGGCCTCGCCCAGCCTCATTGAGGAGCCTCGCGCGCAAAACGCGTACAGTGCCGCGCTTCTGCGTGAGCCGTTCGTGGACGTCGAATGCCGGCAGCAGCTCGTCAACCAGCCTCAGCGCACCCTGGAGATCTCCTCGCAGGCGCAGGATGTGGCATTGCTGCAGGCGCATCGCCTCCCCGGCTTCCGGCGCTATCACGGCGTAAACGGGATGGAGGCGATCCAGGGCGGCCTGCGCGATATCAAGCCAACGGGTACGCGCGGCCCCGTCCGCCTGCTCCGCGCGGTCGAGCGCCAGATACATCTCTTGCGCGTCGAGATTGATAGCCCGGCTGTCTTGAAAGAACGTCTGCAGCGGGTCCGTCCGCCCCTCCTGCATGCGATCGAGCCGAGCGCGGAGTTCGTGCAGGTGCGCCTCACTGCGTGAGAAATCGCCGAGCCAGTGAAGCGTCTCCGCGATGGCGAGCCCGACCTTATGCACTGGGTCGATCTGCCCGGATGGAGGCTGTGCCTCGCGCTGCAGGCGGTCGCGCTCGACGTACAGCACGGCAAGAACGGTGGCATACCGCCCTGCTTGGCGGAAGTGGATAGCTTGATCGGTGGCCATCCGCGCGATCAGCGCCGGATCGCCATATTCCTCCGCGATCGCCAGACCCCGCTCGAAGGTGTGTCGTGCCGCTCGGTGATCGCCGGCCGAGGCATACAGGTCGCTCAGTGTCCCGTATTCGTTGACCGCCATTTCGACCGTGCTGCGCTGATCCGCAGCTCCATCGCGGCGCGCCTTGTCGAGCACTGTCTCGATCGCCTGACACAGGGCGCTACGCGCCGCGATCCGCTCAGCGAGTGTGGCAGTCATGGTCGCCAACACCCGGCGCTGCGCCGCACCCAGCGCAAGCAGCAGATTTGCCTGCTGCAGCAGATCCTTGCCGCTCATCAGCTCATCTCCACACCGCTGCCTCGTGCCAACTCAGTCGCGAGCAGCTTCTCAAGCAATTCGCGACTCGCGCCCTCCACCTTGATGGGCCCGTTACGGCTTGGAATGGTCAGGGTTATGCTTGGATGGCGCTGCCGAAGTGCGAGCAGCTTGTCTGCGATTTCTGCTGCAAGCTTAGTGACTTCCAGCGCCGGCTTGATCGCAGTGGCGAAGACGAGGAGATGGGGTCCCCACTCGACGGCGTAGCGCCAGACATCAACAAGCCCGCTCATGACGGGTGCTGGCCGAATCTCGGCGAAAAGCGCTTCTCGCAGCTCGTCTTGCAGCCCTGGTGCATCCGCGCCTGGACCGGAGATGGCGATGACAATCGAAGCTTGCTTCGGCGCTACACTCATTGAGCGACCCCCGATGTTCGGCGATTGGCAGCAAGGCCCTGAGCACCTTCTCGGCGCTTCCCTTATTAGGATAATAGTCCAAGAATTCGCACCATGTCGGCCAGCCCTGATGACCGGCGAATTTTATAGCATACCATTTGTCATTACTAACGCAACATCTTACTCTCAGTTAGTATCCCTATTGATATTGATAAGTAAAATAACATCATGCATTACCTCAATCAATAAAGCAACAAGTATTATAAACGACTGCTAAAAATGATCTTGAGCTAGAAGTAGAATTTGTGCACTGAAATAACTTTAGGTTCAACAAAGCGGTTTGGCTGACAGTGTAGGACCAGACGTGCAGATTGTGAGCCACTCACGTCTCGCGGCACTTGGACAGGCTCCGACGTTCATCTCTGGCTGCAATCAGGCGCAGTCGGAGACGCTCCCTTTCCTTCCGTGGCGCTCGGCGGGCCAGAGGCGGCCGCCAGGACTGCAGAGGCAATCGAGTCCAGCGGACGATAGTGGCCGTAGCTCCCGCCCTGCGGTCGGTTTCCCGCATTATCGACGTTCACCACTAAGATCGTTACGCAGGAAACGAGGCGGTCGAGGGTGAAGGCCTAGCTGCCCGGTCCCGGCATGCGGTGTGACGGATCGAGCCTGAAGCGTTCAGGCTCTATGAAACCCGGAGGCTCGCCCTTCGACCGGACCAAGAGCCGGGGAATCGTCACTTGCGGCAGAGGATTGACGAATCTGCCACGGAATGATTTTCTTAGAACGTTATATCCTTTGTCTGCGGCTTCACTGCCGGCTAAAGTAACAAATTTTACCATAGGTCGATTGCAGCCTTAGATTTTCGCTCATGTCAACCAGATAAAATACACACTTTGACATATTTCATCAGTGTCACTTCCGTTTATATCGGTTGGCCGGGAGATAAATTCATGGCTCATTACCTGAGAAACGCAGCGTTATTTGCGTTGCTGAGTATCTCAATGCTTACGTGCTCACATGGCGGCGCCTCGGCTCAACCGAGCGGCTCCTACCTGCGGAGTTGCCGCAACATACGCGTCGACAACGACACCCTCTACGCCTCGTGCCGCGACAAGGGCGGCCGATATCGTGACGGATCTCTAGGATCAGTAGGCAGCTGCGCAGGGGAGGTGTTTAACGACAACGGCGCGCTCAGATGCTCGCGCGGCGAGTTGCCGAACGGGACATATCTGCGCAGCTGCTCTCGCGGTCGTGTCGAGGGAGACACTTTGTTCGCGCGTTGCAACCAGATCGGCAGCGGTGCTAGGGACGCGTCGCTCGCCGATTTCAAGCATTGCTGGTCAGATATCAGCAACGTTAATGGACATCTCACCTGCGATCAGGGTGACCGGCCGGCACCGGAAGGATCATATAAGCAAACCTGCATCCAGCGGATGATGAGTGGCGTGACCCTCGCCGCCCGATGCATGGACTCATACCGGGCATTCAAGACGACAAGCTTGGATACCTCGCGCTGTCGCGAGCCGATCCAGAACCGGAACGGACGCTTGATATGCGGATCGGTGGCACAGCAACCTCCGCCGCCGCCGCCGGCCCAGGGATACTCCGCCGTTGATGTTTTGAACTGCCAGGGCAGCAGACGCGCTTTAGTCATCTGGCGTAGTAGCGCAGTCAACCCGAACTGGGTGCGGGAGGGGGTCGCATCGACGAGCTATCAGGATAATATATGTCCTGGAACATCTACTGGGTTGCGGGTAGAACTCGCCGATGGCGCGAATTTAATCCGAGCATTAGATACTGCTGTTTGTGGTAGAGATGATCCGACAATTGGTAATTGCATTCGTGGAGAATTGAATATTATCGGTCGAAAGGGTGGTCCGTACGTACAGTATCCGTTCGGACCCTGAGCTAACCACTCCGTCGCGGGCTCAGTGGCCGGCCGCAGCCATCCCGGCCCTGCGTAGAAGCCGGCGCCCAACGCCGGCCACGCTCTCGAATGGGACCTGTTCATAAACGGTGGCTGTCAGGCCAGCGCTCCCTATCATTCCTCAATAAGATCAACTCCGGCGAGCCTCATCAAGATCAGCTTGGTCAAGCGCCGCAAAGGTCAAGGTGAGTGGTACTACGGCAGCAAGGGCTGCCACCATGATGGTGCTTGCGGAGATCTCCATCACCGTCCCAGACCTGCGAGCCAGTAGAAAAGCGTTGGTGCCGATCGGCGTCGCCGCGGTGACGATTATGACCGCAGCTGCTGGCGCCGGTACCGCCGCAAGAGTGTGGATCGGCGTCCAAAGCGGATCCGCCGACCACTCATGCCTAAGTATCTGGAATATTTCACCTTCAGCTCGCAAAGATGAGTACCGCTTCGGAGCCGATCGATGTCCAAAAGGTGCCACCTCAGAGACGGAAAAGCCTTTCTGGTAAAACTTTCAAGCGACATGCCGCTGTGGGACAGCTTTGCATGCCGACTCACAGGTGCGGGGAGTTCGCCGACTGGGCGTGGCCCTGAGCGAGCCGTTGAACCACCTCTCGGCAGGTCGGATCACCAAGCGCTGTGAGGGCGTACCATGCCTGCGAGGTAGCCATAGCTAACCGTAAGCAATAGCTTACTGGTAGGTTGAGACGCTCGAGAGAAGCCTGGCGGACTATCCTGCCAAAACCCTTCTCACCGCTATGCTGCAGATCGCCTGCTCGCAGAGCAGATCAGTTTGGCATGCAAAGCATCCTTCTCTCGGCGTGCGGCTGTGAGCTCCCGCCGCAGAGAGCGGATCTCATCGTTCAGGTAGCCAGCGTCGATCGCCATCTCGACACAGTGATCCTGGACCTCGGCGAGTTGCCGACGCAGGTCGGCCACCTCGGAGACGAGTTCCAGGATCACCAGGGTGGGATCGGGCATGGTGACCTCCAAGGATCAAGGCTGAGGGCCGGGACGGATGCGGCGGAGACTGGGATCGGAGAGGTTTGCCTAACAGAAGCTTGCTGACGTCGGCGAATTCCGAGCGCCGACGCTGAGGCCTTCGCAAGGCTGCGCAACAAGCTGTGGACGGCAAAGAGGGTAGGGGTCCGCCAGTTCGTTCTGCAGCCTTGCGATCGGAACGTGCTCCCCGAAGCCAGAGTGGACGACGGACTCTCGGGGTTCGGTGGAGCTGGCAGATCCCACGCCGGCGCCCTCACACGATGCCCCAGGCTCGATACCGCTTGCGCCCGGTCAGCTCGCGCGGACAGGCCGGACCGAGGTCGGCCAGCATGCCTTCGATCGCCTGCGACGACGTCCCGAGCCGCTTCGCCGCGCTCTGGATCGTGACCAGCGGGCTCGCCACCAGCACATCCACGAGCTGCGGCAACCGCGAGGTGCCGCGCTTGCCGCGCACCCGGCGCAGCATCAGCTCGCGCGCGAGGGTGAGCCGATCGAGGTCGCGTCCGGCGGCGTGAGCCGCGGCCTCGAAGGCGCGCAGGAGCCCACCGATGCGCTCGGCCGCGGAGGTCACCTTCAGCCAAGGGGTCCGGCTCTCCCGCAACCCCAGCGCGACGGCTGAAAGGTGATGGCGCGACGTCGCACGCCTGCGCAGGAGGGCGCCCGTGAGAAGAGGGCCGAGGAACGGGTGGCGCTCGGACGGGTCCAGCATGAACCAGGCATCGAGCGCAACCGCGGCCGCGAGTACCGCCGGCAGCTCCCGCGCGTCCTCGACGACGATCTGTCGCCAAGCTGCCACCCGCTCGGTCTCCCTGTACTGCGGATCGTGCACCCGAAGCGCGGCTCGGCCCTCGACGGTGGTCAGATCGTTGTACTCGGCGAGTGTGCGCCGGCTGCGGGTGAGCAGGCGGTCGATGTCCGCGAAGGCCGGATCGGTTGCCTCGTCCTCATGCCAAAGGTCATCTTCATCACTTGAGCCGGCGGCCTCGACGTCCTCGTCTGGCGCAAACAGGTCATCTCCGAAGCGTGGCATGATCCAGGGTTGAGCGTCGTTCTCGGCACCGCGGCTCGGCGCCTCCACCAGCGTGGTCTCGAGGGGTGTGACCAGGCCGTCGCACTCCCGTCCCGCGGCTCCGAACAAGGCAGACCAGCCTTCCGACGTGAATGGCCAGTCCGGTCGGGCCGCAGCGACGCGGCGCCGGGTCGCGAGGATGTGGGTGGCCCGGACGACCTCCGGCGTCGGGTGGCGCACGGGCATGGCCGCGTCATGCAGGACCAGGTCTTCCATGAGCACGAGCTGCCCCTCGAGCCCGAGCGCGGCCTGAGCGTCGACGAAGTGCGCGCGTGACCTCACGCCGTCAGCGAGGACCGGCTCCGTGCGAGCCAGGCGCTCATCGAGCCGAACGACGGCCTCGGCAGCGCGCGCGGCTGGGCCGGCGAGCCGCCGCCACGCCGCGGCAGTGAGAATATCGTCGAGGGCATAAGTGGTTGTCACAGCGGGATTGATGCTAGCTCACCCAAGCGATCCGAGCCATCGCTTGGTTCATCCAGCAATCTGCGCGCGCTGGCGCGAACCGGCTGCGCGAGGGCCTTCAAAATTCCCCCCGATAATAGCCTCTATCAGCGGGAATTGGTGGATCGTTAAGGCCTGTACGGCTACGCTTCAGGGCATGGAGTTCGACCCTGCCGATCCCGCGCCCAACCCGCCCCACGAGGCCCCCGGCGCCCTTCCCGTCCCGCTCGCCAGCGCTCTGCCGCTCGATCTCGAGGTGCTGGAGCGGCTCGAGGATTACGCCCGCGCGGCCCGCGGCGCCTTCGCGCCCAACACGCTGCGGGCGCTGGCCGCCGACAGCCGCATCTTCGCCGAGTGGTGCCGTACGCACGGCCGGTCGATGCTGCCGGCCGCCGCCCAGACCGTGGCGGACTTCATCGACGCACAGGCCGAGATGAAGTCGCGCGCCACCATCGAGCGCTACCGCTCCTCCATCGCCATGCTCCACCGCGCCGCCGGGCTGTCGAATCCCTGCACGGACGAGCTCGTGCGCCTGGCTGTGAAGCGCATGAGCCGCGCCAAGGGCCGGCGACAGAAGCAGGCTGAGCCGCTCAACCGCCCCAGCATCGATCGCATGCTGGTGGTCAAAACGACGGAGCGCCTCCACCGGCGTGTCGCCGAAGGCGACCGGGCGGTGCCGCTGATCGCGCTTCGCAATGCCGCGCTCATGGCGGTCGCGTACGACACCCTGCTGCGGCGCTCCGAGTTGGTGTCGCTGCTCATCGAGGATCTTGAGCGAGCAGAGGATGGCTCAGGCACGATCCTGGTCAGGAAGACCAAGACCGACCAGGAGGGCGAAGGCGCGGTTAAGTACTTGGCCCCAGATACGGTCGGGCATGTGAGTGCGTGGCTGGATGCATCTGGACTGACAAACGGACCTGTGTTCCGGCCCGTCAGCAAGGGAGGCCGCGTGGGCGCGGCCGCGCTTGCAGACGCCGAAGTCTATCGGCTCTACCGTGAGATCGCTGCGGCCTCGGGCGTGAAGCTGTCCCGTCCCCCGTCCGGGCACTCGACCCGGGTCGGGGCGACGCAGGACATGTTCGCGGCCGGGTTCGAGCTGCTCGAGGTGATGCAGGCGGGCTCTTGGAAGACGCCCGCCATGCCCGCCCGCTACGGCGAGCGGCTCAGAGCTCAGCGGGGCGCCGCCCGCAAGCTCGCGACGCTGCAGAACCGCGCGTGAGACATCGCTGAGCGTGCGGCGCCTGTGTGGCGTGTCAACGTGACCCATTGAACTGACCCACCGCCTACGGCCAAGCGTAAATCGTCCTGACCACTGATATCGAGACAGTGCCGGCAGCTAGATGATGTAACGGGCGCGGGGGGGGGGAGGGGGGAGANTGTGTGGCGTGTCAACGTGACCCATTGAACTGACCCACCGCCTACGGCCAAGCGTAAATCGTCCTGACCACTGATATCGAGACAGTGCCGGCAGCTAGATGATGTAACGGGCGCGCCGACCACCCAACCTCAAGCGGTCAGGTGGTCGGCGCGCCCGTTACATCATCTAGGAAGATACCGTCCTACTACTCCTCCAACGTACGCGCGGAAAGCACAGCAAGGTCCCCGGTATGAAACCGCGACACTCCGCTCTTCCGGACGAGGCCTGGCCTAGTACAGTGAGCTTTATAGCGGCGGCAGCGCGGCACGGACTAACAGGTCGTTCAATCTCGTGAGACATCCATGACGTCGTCGATCGAGCTCGCGAGCTAAAGAAAGGTCACTGATGTCGAGGTAGCCGTGTCGTTGCGCGAGGCGACCGTCCTTGATCCCCTCGACAAGCAACCCTCGCAGTGCCGTGAGCTCGCCGTCGAGGTCTCTTAGGCCCGCTTTCCATGCAGGCTCTTCCAAGTAACGCCATCCACCAACAGCCTTGCGGATCACATGTCGGCTTTGCCGATCCACAAGCTCGCCAGTGCGCAGCGCCGCCTGTGTGTCTTTCAAAGCTTGCAGCAGATCGTCGAAGTGCTCCTGCCCCAACGGATCGGTAAATGCCGGACGATGGAACGCCGTTGCGATCGTTTCGATGATGAGGCGATCCTGATCGCGCGCGCTTCGGATGCCGATGATTTGGTCGTAGTATCTTTTCTGGAGATCGGAGAAGGCGTTCAGCCAAGTGACGTAGTCGTCCCAGAACCAGAGCAAAACTTGGAAGCGACCAATGGAGCGCTGTTCTTCGTCGAGGAGCCGAGCTTGGCGCTGTGCTGCAGCGTCGCGTTTCGCGGTCGTCGCCAGCACCCAGACGTCCAGTGCTGGCTGAAACTCCATCGCTTTGCTCGCCTCCGATCGGAGCAGCTTGCGGCTGATCGGGCCGCCCGGGAGCGGGTGATTATTCTCATCGAGGTCATCCAAGCGCTTGCACTGGACGCCGACGGCGCCGACGCGGCTCCTTGAGGCATAGACGTCGACACCGTCCTGAGCTTGTCCGGGACGGCCGATCTTGTCTGCCGTCGGCACGCCGTAGACCATCTCGACAATCGACTGGGTGAGATCCTCGAACTGCTGCCAGTAGAGCGGTGGCTGGAAGACCTGAGTGACTTGCCCCATCAGCTTGGAGTCCCGCATGGCGTATGCAGCCGGCTCTGAGCACGACTGCCAATCTCATGTAGTTTGAACAGCTGGTCGAAGAAGCGTGTGATGAGCGCATGCGAGGCGGGCCCTACCAACTCATTCGCTCCGAAGCGAAAAACCTCGTAGCCGGCCAGGCGCAGATCGCGATCAGCGGACACCATATCTGCGTAAACAGCCAGTGACGGTTTGTCGTCGCGGCTGAAATGATGCTGACCGTCGACCTCGATCACCACTCGCGTGCTACTCGGGAGTAGGAGCAGAAAATCCATCCGCTGTCGTGGAAAGGATCTTCGGCGCTTCAGAGTTCGCACAATCGCTGGATCGTAGTGCAAGTAGACCTGCGGAACCAGGGCCGGGAGAGCCGCCTGAAGCAGCGGTCGATACCGCCGAAAATAGGCGTCGAAAAGACCCTGCTCGGCCAAAGACGACAGTGACGCTCGCAAGCGACGCCCAAGCGATTTAGCTGCATCTTGCTCACCTGGGTGCTGTGCGCCCCACCATGCGACTAGCTCTGACCAGAGGAGTCCATCCTTCCGGATTTGGCGATCGTAGATGAGGCAGTGCTCGGCGCCCGAAAGGATGACCACGTCGTTATTGACGGCGTAGGCGAAGCCTAGCTCAGGTTTCGGTCCAGTCGACGCGAAAATCAGGTTCTTCGGGACACCCACGACCCCGCGATGAAGGCGGGAGAGTTCATAAACCGGATAGCCCGACTCCTCCCCTGCGCTTTCGAGCTTATAGCCGTCTCGCCGCAAGATCTCGTTCAGAGCGTTTGCCAAACGCTGAGCGTCGTCGCCCCGTCCCGCCAGAGGGTGCATCACGGATTTGAGTAGTCTTGCGAATCGAGATCGCGAGCAGGTGAAGGCCCCCAATTGACCAAACAGATGTTCGGCATCCCAATCGGTCGGGTTCAGTACCATGTGCTGCACGATCTGCTGCGCGAGCGATCTGGTCGAAAAGAAGCCGTCTCTCATGCTGTCAATGGGCCAGAGCGGCTTCAGCACCTCGTCGATCGCGCTTTCGCCGGCGAGATCATGACCAAAGGCCTTCGCGATATCGCGCCGCGTGATCTCGCTGATCGGCGGCTCTCCTTCCTCCAGAACGAGGTAACCCGTCTCTTCAAGAGCGAAGTCGGAATAGCGTCGGCCTATGCGCTGAGCGATGGCGCCGAGCGTCTTGCGGTCAGTTACTGCGAGACCGGCAAGCACGCGATCCCGTTTGGAGATCGCCTCGCCGAGGCTGAAGCCGGCGTCTTCGGCCGCTCCGGCCAGAGTCTCATGAGTGCAGCGCTCTTTAAGCACCTCGGCGATGCGGAGCGCGAGCGCGTTATCGCCGGGGGTCAACAGGCCACCTCCGGCACCCCTGCTGCAGTAAGCAGCGCGTACAGGTCGGCGACACGCGTCCGCTGGCCCCGTTCGCGACAGAAGGTGAAGATCGCCCGCTGCTTGGCGCGTGAGAGTGCCACGAAGAATGTGGCGATGCCCTCTGGATTGCCTCTGCTATGACTCCACCACATTGCATCGTCGAGCCCGACGAAGACGATGGTGTCGTACTCCAATCCCTTGCTCTTATGTACGGTCATCAGCGGCACCTGATCGACGCCGGTGAAGCGATCGAGGCAGGTCGTCCATTCGGCGGCGCCATCGGCGCTCGCGGCGAGGTGCAGGCCAAATGCCTCAATCGCGATAGCGAGCGCATCGCCTGTTGCGTATTCAGGAGAAGATCGGGCGAGTGCGCGTGGGTCGACAAAAGCAAGCACTCGGTGAGCGAGCGCGGCCGCCGAGACGGTCGATGGCGGCGTCGCCGTCATGATCGCGCGCAGCGATTGCAGAAAGGCGGTCAGCGCTTCCTCCGCACGGAGACAACTCAACTCATCGTCAGGATCGGCGTCGCGCAGGCGAAGCACGGCTTCCGAAGCGATCTGCCAGGCGGCTGGGGCTCGTCGCACAGCGCCCAAGCGCAGCAGGGCCAGCGCGATCTCGGCGTAGGCATCGACCAGCAGATCCTGGAGTGTCGTTCGGCCCAGCGTGCGGCTTTCATTGCGAAGCCCAAGATCGGCAGCGGCCAAGGCTGGTGCGAGTTGCTCCTCGAACCGATCCGCCGTCTGGCGCACGAGGATCGCATAGTCGCGGGGCCGCGTTCCGCGCGCCCCCATGTCCTGAGCCAGCCATCGCGCCACATGCTGGGCTTCGCCGGCAGCGGTTGGAGAGGTCCAGACCTGAGCGACGGCGCCGTCAACCTGGCGAGCCGACTGCGCTACTGTCTCAATCGCACCAGCATCGAGCGCCTGCGCGACAACGTGCTGAATGCGGACAAGGTCGGGAGAAGATCGGAAGTTGAAGAGAAGCGGCACGCGTTCGGCAGCAAGGTCTCGTTGGAACCGCTCGAAAGCGTCGGTCTGCGCGCCGGCCCAAACCATGATGCGCTGTTTCTCGTCGCCAACGGCGGTGACCGTGATACGCGGATCACCAAATGCTGACAGCAGAAAATCATACTGCGCGTGGGTCGTGTCTTGAAACTCGTCGACGAAGACGAAGGGGTAGGTCGCGTGCAAGGCGCGGCCGATCTGCGGACGAGCCCGTAGCAATAGCTCCGCCAAGCGATTGAGCATGATGAACGTGAGAAAGGAGCGCCCCGGCCGCTTCAGGAGCTCGCCCCACCAGCGTTCGATCGCGAACTCCGTCGCTGTGGTCGGCGTCATGGCCTGGAACGGCAAGCGAAAGCCGCCGATGACCTTGGCCTCGAAGTCGGCTGGGCCGAACGCGGCGATCTCCGCCTGCCAGGGCTGCGGCGCGGCCAGGCGCGCGCGGGTCAGGAAGTCTTCAACATTGCGGCGCTTGGGAAAGCCAATGTCGTAGGGTTTGGTCGGGCGCCAGTCCGCGGGAATGGCGGGCAGGAAGCGATCCACAAGGCTCTTGGTGAAGGCGTCGAACGTCAGCGATATGAAGCGGTCGGCCTGCTCACGCGCGCAGCGCTCGCGCACGCGCGCCGCAAGGTTCTCGGCGGCGTCGGTCTTGAAGGAGATGGCCAGCACGAGATGAGGCGCAGGGCACGCACCAGTCTCGAGCAGGTAGGCGGCGCGCTGGGCCAGGAACTCGGTCTTGCCGGCCCCAGGCCCAGCGACCACACAAGTATTCCCCTGCCGGCGGAGCACCTGCCACGCGTTGGGTTCAAGATCGGCGATGCCACGTGGCCGCCAAGCGTCGGGTGCGACGAGCGGCATGGATCAGCACGCCCCTTCCGCTGGGACGATTGCAAGCGCCGCGAGCACATAGTTGAGCAGCGCTCTGAGCTCTTCCGGAATCCTGGCCTTCAGAGCTTCCGTATCGAGCCGCGCCAGAACGCGCACATGCGTGCTGGGCTTGCCGCGGCCAAGGAAGAGATAGCGATACCAGAGGAGTGCGGCATCGAAGGTCGCATCGTAGAGCTCGGGCCTGCCTTCATCGCCGAGCACCGCAGCGCGAGCGTCCCCGGGGCGTGGCCCGCGCATGCCGGGCTCGAGTCGCTGATAAGCGGCCATGAAGGCTGTCAGCATAGAATAGTCGAGATCGAGCGGCGCGGAGAAGAAAACGCCGAATCCGCGTAGCGCATTCATCCATGCCTGCAGACCAGCGGTGTCGCGCGGATCGCCAGCGCCGAGCGCCGTCCAGCGCGCTTCGATCTCGGCTGCGCCGAGATCGGCGCCGAAGATCTCCATGGACGACCGTCCGACGGCCACCAGTTGCTCGCAGGTCGTCTTGATCCGCCCCCACCCCCCGCCGGCGCGGCCCCAATCGAGGTCGAGCAGCGTCGCATAGGGAATGGCGAGATCGCTCAGCAGCCGCCAGAGATGATTCACGTGACGGCCGCCGAGCGGCACCATAGCCACGAAGGACCGATCAATCGGAAAGTCGAGCGCCTCGGCCAAGCGAGGCAGCACCACCTCTTCAGAGGCGCCTTCGCCGAGGATGACGAAACGCGCGAAGTAGAGCTCGGGATAGGTCCGGACCGCCTCGCGGACAAACTTCGCGGCGTCCTCGTCATCTGCAGGCAGGCGAATGCCTTTTACCCGAGCCGTACGGTCGGCCAGTTCGAGGCGGAAGTGCCGGACCTGCTTGGGGTCCACACGCGCGAGGATGCTGGCGGAATGGCTCGAGACGAAGGCCTGCGCACGCCCCGTTGCGGTCAGCTCCTCGATCTGACGCACGATCCGCGACAGGTAGAAGGGCGCGAGGTTGTTCTCAGGCTCTTCGACGGCGATCAGCGTCAACGCCGGAAGCGGCACGCCGCCAGCCTGGAACGCCGCCCCGGCCGAGCCGTTGGCAATGCGCCCCTCTACGTCGAGGGCCGCCGCGGTCATGGCGAGGTGGAAGAGGGAACGCTGACCGTCGCTCAGATCCTCGAGGCTGCGATCGCGCCCTTCCTCATCGGGATGGAACACCACCTCGACCTTGTGGATGAACTCCTGAAAGCGGAGATCGACCAGACGAAAGACCGGCTTGGTGTCGGTGCCGGCGCTGTGCACCTGCTGCCAGCGCCGCTCGACGGCCTTGGAAACGAGATCGACGGCCGCCTCGCCGCCGAAGGCGCCGTTCAGGCGCCCGCCAGCGTCGAGAAACACGTCCTTCATAGACTGCGACCAGGTTATCGCACGCCAGAGGCGGCCACGCAGGAACGCGGTGACCTGCGAGGTGCCGTCGCGGCTGGCGGGCACATAGATCATCTGAATGCGGGCGCGGTCGGTCGGCCGCAGGTCCGATCGATCGCTGTCCTCAAAGGGACCGAGCGCGCGAATTGCATGATACTTCAGCTCGATCACACCCTCGAGCGAGCCGTCGTCCGTCCAGCGGCCTTCGAGCCGCAGCCGGCATTTCAGCCGGCCATCCTGCTCACACGCCATCTGGTGGAAGAACTCGGGGACGGCCGCGTGGCCAGCCACGCCGTCGAGCTCGGGAAAGGACAGGATCGCCTCGACGATGAACTCACGCTCGGCGGGCGGGGCCGCCTCGTTGCTTGGAACATGAAAATCCTGGCGGCGGACGCGCCGGTGATCCGGCGTCACGCCGAACAGCCGCAGCAGCGCCTGCATCACCGCTGTCTTGCCGGAGCCATTGACGCCAACCAAGGCGGTCAGGCCCGGAGTTATGTCGATTGCCGTGGTCTGCGGCCCGAAACACCGGAAGTTCGTCAACAGAAGTCGTTCAAGGTACATAAGACATCCACAATGAAGCAGCGCACCGGGCTGCCCGTTTGGCTTGAGACAGCTCGCTCAGACAGTGGCGAACGCGGTCGGCCGATCTGCTATGAGGGTGGTTCCGGACCGTGAGCTCGGCGCACCTCATGGTTCGCTGGTGCCCGCCACGGCCGGTTCGGGGGGCGATGGAACAGGGCGTTGAAGGACCTGAGCAGACGCTGGTGGGCGACTTTGACGCCGCCGACGAACTGTTGTTCTCGGCCGCCGCCGGTGAGCTGGCCGATCTCGGTCCGTTGCGCGTTCAGCGGGCGGGGCTGATCGGGCCCTTGATCGAGTTGGTGCGGGGTCGGCAACGCTATCGAGACGCCTTCGCCACGGTGACGCTCGAAGCCCCGTTTGTCGCCACCATCGAGGCCGCGCTTGAGTGTGACGTCGCCAGCGGAACCGACAAGGGCGCGCGCGCAGGCGTCTTCCCTTTGCGAAGGCTGGGCGCAGACGGCGAGCGGACCGATCTTTGGCGGCTTTGGGCAAGCCGCGCCGACCAGGCGGCGCTCGCCGCCGGCTTCCCAGCGCGGATCGCGGCCGAGATCGTCGGAGCCTTGGGCGAACTGCAGGACAACGTCTTCCGCCACAGCGACGCGTCGATGACCGGGCTTGTCGCCTTCGCCGCACGGCAAGGCACGTTCGAGGTCGTGGTAAGCGACTGCGGTATCGGCGTGCTCACCAGCCTTCGTTCCCATCCTGACTATCAGCGCATCGAGGATGCCGGCGCAGCCTTGTCGGTCGCGGTAGCCAATGGCGAGTCCCGCTTCGGCCGCGATAGCGGCTGCGGCTTTGGCATGGGACAGATGTTCCGCGCGCTGGCCAATCACGACGGCGACCTACGATTCCGCAGCGACGACCACGCGCTGGAGGTCCGCGGGCACAGCCCGAGCCTGCAGGGTCGCGTCCAGCTGCGTCAGAAAGCTGCCCTGCCCGGTCTCACGGTCAGCGTGCTGTGCCGGCCGGCGAGCGTGCCGAGCCGAACGCTCTGATTGCCCCGGCGGCGCAAAGTCGGTCAGCAGCAGCGCCGCGCGCTTGGTGACGAAATTGTGGGCGAGCAGCTCGTCGATCGGCGCGCCCTTGGGGGTCGAGATCCGCGGCCAGCGCAGGCGGCCCGCTTCGGTCAACTCGGCGCGACGACGCTTGAGGGTGCGCGCGAAGGCGTCGGTTTCGATGAGCACGACCTGCGCGAAATGCCGCCTCAGGCGCTGGAGAACCTGACCGCCCCCGCGCACCACGAGGGTCAAAGGACGACCCGTCCCGTCGGCCAGGCGGCAGAGGCGGTCGACATGCCAGTCAATGCGATTGGGCGCGCCGGCGCCCGTCCCGAACTCGAAGGCGACGATCTCGACCTCCGAGCGCTCGCGGACGAAGCGCGCCCAACGCGCATAATCACGGTCGGTACGGGCGTTGAGATGTAGCGCTGAGGGAATGCCGGCCGCCATCAGCTCGGCCCAGCCGAGTGCGATGCGCTTTATGCTGTGCAGATTGTCGGGGCGCGGCACATTGAGGAACAGGCTGAAGTTGGGAACGGTGACCAGCGCGATCCCGAGGTCTCGCAGCGTCGCATAGATCAAGTTTCGATCGGCGAACGCCCACCAGGCTTCGAGCTTGATGTCGCGGTCGACGCCCGAGGCGATTACGACCGCCCCCTCTGAAATGCGGAAGCGCGCGGCAAGCTCCGCGCGCGTGCGCACCAACGGTTGGCCGGAGCCCATATGAAAAAGCTCGTAGAGCGGAACGGCAACCACAGGCTCGTTCAGCACCGCCTGACGACTGTATTTGTGGCCGATCAGCGGGACGATTGGCGGCAAACCCGGTGATACGAGGGCAGCCACCCGCGGTGTCGACTCCAGATCGAAGCCGCCGATCTCAAGATAACGCTCGAAGAAGGTATCGGGCTTGTTGCGGCAGACAGCGTCGCACAGTGCGGGGTCGCCACACGAGCAGAAGTCGTTGCAGTCGAACACGCCCGCGTCGGTGTGGAGGCCCCCGCAGGTCTCGAAGTCGGGACAACCGCCGCAACCGAGCGACGGCGCATAGAAAGCGGCATCGTCACGGAGCCGGTATGACGGCTCGAATCGACGTGTGGGTTCCTGCGGGGCGTGACGGGTCACTTGAGCTTGATCTCCGCCGTGGCGCCGAGGACGCCGACTCGCTCGACCACGGCCGGGGCCATGCCCTGCCGAGCCTCGATCGCGGCTCGCACGCTCGCCGGAGGGTTGGCTATGCTGGCCACCTGGCGCAGCCCGTCGAGGACGACCAACTCGGGGCCCTTCGACTGCACCAGAACCGTTCCGCCCTGACGCGCCGCTCCCTTTGCGGCCAGCTTGGCTGTGAGGGTCCGGCCTTCCTCCGACAGGCTGACGTCCATCAAGGTCGGCGACTTGGTGCGATCGAGGCCCTTCGCCCACCGCTTGTTATAGGGCTTGCCGCTGGCGTTGCGGATGAAATCGATACCCATCAGGAGATCTCCAACACGGGGGCGAAGGTCTTGGTCTTTCCCGACCGACGCTCGATCAGCAGGCCGCGAGCGGCGAGACTGGACAGGCGGTTGTTCCAGGCCGTTGGCGCGAGCCCCTCTTTGCTCTGCGCTGCGAGCCCTGGCGCGCTCGCGCTCTTGAGGCGGGCGACGAGATCGAAGGTGGACTGGTGAGCCTCGTCGAGTTCGCCGAGGATTTTGGGTTCGCGCGCCTCGCCTGACGGCGTCAGCTGGCAGGCCCACAAAGCGTCCCGCCGATGTCGCAGGAAAAACTCCAGCTCCTCGGTCACCGCCGGAGACGCGTTGGCGATCACTGGATAGAGCGCCGGCAGGGTTGATCGAGCATGATCACGAAAGGCGATTACGCCCTCACGCAGGAAGGATGCGGTGGCGACCTCCACTCCGTTGAAGTCCAGGTAAGCGGGCTCCGGATCGGCTGGTGGTCGCGCCGCAGCGACCAGCTTTCCCAAGAGCTGACGGCCAGCCTGCACCCCGCTGAGCACCTTCTGACCGTCCGCCAAGTCGATGATCGACAGCTTCACTCGCGTTTCCTCACTGAGTTCAGTGAAGATGACGAGGCCGCCAATCGTTGTCAAGCGCCGCCGTGGCTACGCTGCGGCTCTTCCAACGGCTGATGGATGGCCGGGCTATTCCGCGCAGCCCTTTGCTTGCGAAATGTCAGAAACGATGCTATGTTTCTGACAGAGGTGATCGATGATGCGTCTAGCGACTCAGATCATGGAGGAAGCCCGCCGGCTCCCGGAGGGGTCAACCCTGGGCGCTAAGGCGCTTCTGCACCTGGGTTCCCGGGCGGCCGTCGATCAGGCTTTGTCGCGGTTGGCGCGACGTAGCCAGCTGCTGCGTGCTGGCCGCGGCCTCTACGTCTTGCCCATTAAGGGCCGGTTCGGCGTCCGCGCACCCTTGGTCGAAAAGGTAGTCGAGGCCGTGGCCACCCAGCGTGGCGAGACGATCGCCCCAAGCGGCGCCGCCGCTGCGAATGCGCTTGGCCTGACGACCCAGGTGCCCGTTCGCACGGTCTTCCTAACCTCCGGGCCAAGTCGCACCCTGCAGGTCGGCAGCCAGCGGGTCGAGCTCAAGCACGCGCCCCCTTGGCAACTCGTCCTGCCCCACCGGCTTGCCGGCCAGGCGGTGCGCGCCTTGGCGTGGCTCGGCCCAACCAAGGCGCGGGAAGGCACGCTTCGCCTCAAGCGGACGCTTCCCGCCAGCGAATGGGAGGCGCTGACGAACGTCGGCGCACGTCTGCCGACCTGGCTCGCCGAGCCCGTGAGCCAGGTCGCTCATGGCTGACGCCTTCCTTCAGCTCTCGGCCGAGGACCGGCGCGAAGCGCTGGAATTTGCTGCGTCGCGGTCGGGCCGCCCGGCGCACCTACTCGAAAAGGACGTCTGGGTCGTCTGGTCGCTCGGCGCGCTCTTCGCGTCGCCTTTAGGCGACCAGCTCGTCTTCAAGGGCGGCACGTCCTTATCCAAAGCCTACCGCGCCATTCGTCGCTTCTCGGAAGACGTCGATCTCACCTACGACATTCGTGCGATCGCACCCGACCTCGTCGCCGACGCCGAAGATGCCCTTCCGACGACCCGCAGCGCCGAGAAGCGCTGGACCAGCGAAATCCGGAAACGACTGCCGCAATGGGTCACCGAGCAGGCCTTGCCGGTCGTCACAACCCGCCTCCGCGAGACGGGCGTTCCAGCCGAAGCCGTAGCGGTCGGCGAGAAGATCTTCGTCGCCTATGACGCAACTGCGGCCGGCACCGGCTATGTCCGCCCGGCGGTGATGCTGGAGTTCGGAGCGCGCTCGACCGGGGAGCCCTGCGCACCTTTCGACATCGATTGCGACGCCGCCGAGATGGTCGAGGGCCTCGTCTTCCCGCAAGCGACGGCGCGCGTCATGCGGGCGGAACGGACCTTCTGGGAAAAGGCCACCGCGGCACACGTCTACTGCCGGCAGGGCAAGCTGCGCGGTCGGCGTTTCGCGCGACACTGGTATGACCTCGCACGCCTTGACGATGCCGGCATTGCAGCGGCGGCGATCGCGGACCTACCGATCGCGCAGGCGGTCGCCGCCCACAAGGCGATGTTCTTCGTCGAGCGCGACAACGCCGGTGCGACCATCGACTATAAGGCGGCCGTCCAAGGTCACCTTGTGCTCGCTCCCCAGGACGGCGCGCGTGAGGCGCTTGCGGAAGACTACCGGGGCATGATCGAAGATGGCCTGCTGCTCGACGAGGGCGAGCCGTTCGATACGCTGATGGATCGGTGCGCCGATCTCGCCGCCCGGGCCAATGCCGCCGCGGCCGCATGATCAACCTTCACGAACACCTCTCTGAGTTCTCCTACGGCTACGGCGTGACCCGCGAAATCGAGCGAGTGTTCACGGCGAAGGGCCTGCGCGCGACGCCCTTTCTCCCCAGCCTCCTCCACGAAGCGGAGCTCGGCTTCGACGTCGCCTTCGCGGGACCCAGCCAGGTCGTCATGCTGCAGTTCAAGCTCGGATAGGAGCTGTCGCGCTTCCGTCGCCTGAACCCCGTTGATCCGATCCCGGCGCACTCCAGCGGAGTTGGCAGGCTGCTGCCCGGCCTCCTTGCTGTTCAAACGGATCCACGTCGTATGGATGAAAGCGTGAGCAGCTGTCAGCTTTGCGAAGGCGCTGGTGTAGCTCTTGCCTTCGATGTGCAGGCTGCACGCTCGGTGGAGGGCCACGGTAGCGGCCTAAGGTACGCAAGCCCCCTCCCCTCCTGTAGCTGCAGCTCAGCTCCCGCGATGATGCGTCCCGGAGACTACACCACCTCACATTCCAAGCACCGCGCCGGCGAGACCTTGCTTTAGCAGGCTGCCTTGACTGAGGCGTAGCCCAAGCGCATCGCGAGTGTGGATGGTTGCTACGTTCGTCTGCTTCAGAACACCAGCGCAGCTGCGGGAGGCAAGCTCATGCAGGCGCCGAACACGGAATTCTCGCGCGCGGGGAGTCTGGAGGAGCTGAGGGCGAAGGGGCGGATCGTGATGCACGGTCACCATCGTCCGATCCTCGTGATCTACGACCGAGGACGCGTCGTCGCCCTCGACAATCGGTGCCCTCACATGGGCTTCCCGCTCGACCGGGGCAGCGTCGAAGATGGCATCCTGACCTGTCATTGGCACCACGCTCGCTTCGCGCTCGAAAGCGGCTGCGCCTTCGACCTTTGGGCGGACGATGTGCCGGTCTGCCCGGTCGAGGTGCGTGGCGGAGAGGTCTGGGTGAAGACCGAGTTCACCCATGCCGACCCGGCACACCACTGGGAGCAGCGTCTGGCCGACGGCCTGGCCCATGACCTCAGCCTCGTCATCGCTAAGGCTGTGCAAGGTCAGCTCGCGGCCGAGGTGCCGCGGGCCGACATCGTGCGGCAAGTCGCGCTGTTCGGCGCGCGCAACCGCGACGGCTGGGGTGTGGGTCTCACGATCCTCACGGCCCTCGCCAATCTCCTGCCCGTGCTGCCGGAGGAGGAAGTATACCTCGCCTTGTTCCATGGCGGACGCCACGTGGCGGCGGACTGCGACGGCGCGGTACCACGGCGGGAACGGGCGGCGCTTGGAGGCCGACCTGACGCGGCTGTGCTCAAGCGCTGGCTGGGGCGTTGGATCGCCGTTCGTCATCGCGAAGCGGCCGAGCGCACCATGCTCACGGCAATCACGGCCGAGCTCGCTCCTCCCGTACTCGCCGATTTGCTTCTCGCGGCTGAGACAGAGCGGGCGTTCGCTGACAGCGGACACTCGCTCGACTTTACCAACAAGGCGTTCGAATGCCTCGACCTGATCGGCTGGGAGCACGCGACAGCGGTGCTGCCGACCGTGGTCGGTCAGATGGCGGAGGCCCGCGGTGCCGAGGAGTCGACCACCTGGCGCCAGCCCATTGATCTGGTTGCTCTCTGTGATGAAATCGCCGGGCAATTGCCAGACCTGCTTGCTGCCCATCGGGCCGAAAGCTGGTCGGACCACGTTACGCTAGCCCGAGAGTTGCTCGGCGACGATCCCGTCGAGATCATGGACACGCTCAAGGCGGCGATCCGCGCAGGCGCCTCCCCGGCTGACTTGGGCCAGTCGCTGGCATACGGAGCAGCGCTCAGGGTCGCGCGCTTCGGCAACACGAATGAACACGCCGACTGGGAGGCGGCGCACCACGTCTTCACCTACGCCAGCGCCGTCCACCAGCTGCTCAAGCGGATCGGGACTACCAGCCCCAATGGTCGCGTCACGGCCGTGCGCAGCATTTTGCACGGAGCGATGGCCCTGTACCTGACCCGCTATCTCAACGTGCAACCGACCCGCATCCCAGGCGACGGTGATGAACCACTTGACGACCTGCCCACCGACGAGGAGACCATCCGCGCCGCTTTGCTCGATGCCTTCAACCGGCAGCAACAGGTCGATGAGGCGGCGAGGCTCGTGGCCCGGCATCTCACACTCGGCCACTCGTCAGAGGCTTTGATCGCCACGCTCGCACGTGCCGTACTGCGCGAAGATGCAGGTTTCCATGCCTATCAGATGCTGGAGGCCGGGGTCCGTCAGTTCATGGTGTGGGGCGACACCGATGCGGGTCGACACATCCTCGTTGCGGTTGCCCGGTATCTTGCAGCCCATTCACCGACGCAACGAGCGGCGTTGCAGACGGCCGACATCGCTCGGCGCTTGATGCGTGGAGGCGAGCTGCATCAGGAGGCGGGCGCGTCATGACAGCGCGCTGAGGAGGGGAACTGGAGAAGTGATCTTTGGCCATTAGCTCTGCTCGACCCTTCCCGCTTGATACAGATAAGCTTTTCACGTTGGGCGAGTACAAGCTGTCCGATAATTCAACACGGCGACGCTTTAGTCGTCATATCTTTGGAAACGCGCGAACTGCTATGACTCAGGGTACCAGGAGCGAGACGCAAAATTCGCTCAACGTGGCAGCCTTGAGCGGATCAAAGCTCCTTGCTGTACTCCGCCGTCGCCGACGTGCTGGGTGTCCAGTGTTATTTGGCCTATGACATTTCGGGAACTCGCTCCTATCATGGGTGGACGGAGTGGGAGGTCGAGACCTCGCTGGCCGAGCGTGACAAAGCGATTGCAGATACCGAAGTCTACCGGCCCCACCGTGAGATCGCTACACCTGCCGGCATCAAGCTGTCCCGATCCCCGTCCGGACACTCGACCCGAGTCGGGGCGACGCAGGACATATTCGCGGCCGGGTTCGAGCTGCTCGAGGTCATGCAGGCAGGCTCCTGAAAGACGCCCGCTATACCAGCCCGCTACGGCGAGCGGCTCAGGACGCAGCGCGGTGCCGCCTTCGAGCTCGCGACACTGCAAAATCGAGTTTGATTGCTCCGATTAGCGGATTTGCTCTTTTCACGGCCGAAGTCCGATCATGGGCACCAGCTTCCAAGGAAGGCGGTTGGTCTCGGAGCTGAGCCTCCTCAAACCGATACGCTGAGCCAACTGTGCTACAGCGGCCTGCTACAGACAGGCTCAAGGCCACCTTCCGCTTTCGTCGCCTACGCAATCCCCGAATCCCTCATAAAAGCGACCCGGAATCCTCACAGTATGCCCCGAAGGCCTCATCGCAAACGGGCTCTTCGCCCCGAACCCCTCAGCGGAGCCCCCGGATCTCTCACACTTTGTACTGCAAGCCACTGATGGTTAACAGAAATCCGATCGAGAATCTTGAATCTTTTGAAGATGTTGAATACCCGAATCCAACTATGAGGTTTTCGGGGTTGGACGCTTCCGAGCCTTCCGTGCCAGCCGGTTCGGTGAGGCTACCGGGGGAGCATGCTCGATCGTCATGATTCGCGACCGCCTCCCTGCCCTACTGCGCTGGATCTCTTCCCAAGCAGCCTTCAGCGCCTCGTCGTCCTTCTGCCACCAGCCGATCGTAATCTCGGTGACTCTCTTGCCCTGCTTCAGCGGCTGAAGAGTCATTCCGAACGGCGCCAAAGCATTGATCTCGTCCACCGCAGGCTTGATGACGTGCTTGTTCAGCTCCCCAAAGGTCTTGTATTTCTCCGGCGGAACACCCAGCATCTCGCGGAATTCTTCAAGCGTGTATTTATGGCTGTGCTTGTAATCCAGGTTAACCAGCTGGGCGACGTTCTCATATAGGCTGATCGCGTATTTCGACGTAAACGACATCAGGACAGGGATCGCGATCTTGCCCCAGATGGTCGATTTCTGGAGAAGGTCGATCAGTCGCTTGTCGAAGCTGTAGGTCATGACGCCGGCCGGACGGTCTGGATCGTCCATGTCGTTACCGCCGAGGAACTGGACACGGCGGGTTTTGCCGTCGGGCAATTTGATGACGATCAGCGCCCGCATCAGCGCCTCGACCGCCTCTTCGACCATCTCGAACCCCTTGTGGCCGTCGGGCTTCAAGTCGTCGATCTCGACGGTGTAATCCCTGCCCTCCTTGATCCCCTGCATGTGGGCAGAGTGCCAAAGGATGGTGATCGCCCGCCGAGCATTGAGGGTCAGCTCGTGGTGCCCGGTGATTTGAATCAACTCGGCAGGCTTGATCGCCTCGCCCGCGCGCGGCTTCAAATCAAAGGTCAGGGTGAGCTGTTTCTCGGCCATGACGCAAGCTACGCCTGGCCCCGAAAAAATGAAAGCGGTTGCCGTACCGCTTCACAGATAGTTCCCCGAATTCCTCACAGAAACCGAACTATGAAGGAATCGGGGCGCGAAAACCACTGTGGTGACAACGGCTTGCGAGGGGGCTTTTCCGGTTCGGCCCGATCCCGAACTCCTCATAGTTGAACCGCCCTCCCCTGCCCTGAAGCGGCTGTCGTGCTAGTCCCCGAATCTCTCATAATAAGGCCCCCTCCCCTCTCGTTCCGGCGGTGGTCGCATGATCCCCGTGGATATGCCTGTGGCGCGCCGAGCCGCGTCCTGCCATACCGAGCCGAGCGGCACATTCCGGATCAAGGCAATTTGTACAAGTTCCGATGCCGGAAGAACCGCGGGTCAGCATGTGACATGAACGGCAAGCCGTATGGCCGGCAAGCTGATATGCGCAAGCCTATAAAGACTCCGTGATCGCGATCCCGGCATCCGGCAGAATGGCTGGACCTCCTTGCCGCAGGATGGGCGGAAGGCCATGCCCACAAGCTGCCACCCCGTCAGGCCGCCATCTCGGCGTCTGGCCGCTTCGGAAGCTTCCGTCACGCCGATACGGGAGGACTGGCAAGCCCACGCTTTCACATCCCGCGTCCTGTCGGCATGGCGGCCTTCACACCTCGGCTCGTGCCGGCTTAGACGGAAGGACAGGTCGGAAACAATCCTCCCATCCAAGCCGGATGATGCTGGGATCGGCAAGCCGCGGTATGGTTTCAAGGCAACATCGGCGCTCAATCAGGCTGCAAGTTTCCTAGATGGCGAAGCGCAGGCGCTGCCATGCCTCAATCTCGCCATGCTGCAGGATTGCCTTGCTGACAGGCTGAGGTATGGGCGCAACGGAGTGTGTCGAAGAAGCGAAGACGGTAGGTCGCAACACCGGTGTCTTGCCAGATTACGAGATGGATGTTCTCACAGGACGTCATATGCACTGATGCTGATGCCGACATCCTGGTGTCCTCCGATGAAGCGACACTCACATGCGTCCTGGTCGGCTTAACGGCAGATGGCGATAGTGGCATGATCCAAGGTGCCCATGGATTCAGGTCGCTAAGCCAGAGAGTGCCGATAACGGCATCCGGCCGAGTGCCGATGACGTATGATCGGCTGGACGCCATGACGGCGTGATCCGATACCGACGTGTTCCGGGATGTGAAGGAGCAGGGGAGGGCGCTTGCCGATGCTAGCGTTTGGCCACTCGCCGATCAGTCGGTCCTGCCAACTGTCGGGATGGCAACCCTTCGAAGTCGCGTTCCAGGCATGAAGCCATGCCGGATTTCCGGCTTGAGCCGGTGAGGAGGAAATGGCATCTGCCGGTCCCGGCGTGATGCGAACTTCACGGGTTGCCGAGATGTACGGATGGCGAGGCCGCCATCCGCCGATGCGTAATCCCTGCCGCTTCGCCATGCGCCGAGGTGGCGGAGTGTTAACCCACTGTAAACGGCATTCGCTCAGATTGATGGGCTTACAGGCTGCCGCCTTCACAGGTCGGCGCATGGAGGTATGTCAGCATGGCTGCGGTTCTCTCGACTGCCTCGGCAAAAGGCGGGGTCGGCAAGACGACCCTGTCGATCCTGATCGCCGCGGATCTCGCCCTCGACGGGTACAAGGTCGCGCTGCTCGACTGCGACCTCAACCAGCACGCCTCGGCCTTCGGCGCCAAGGCCGATATCCCGAACCTGACCGTGATCCCGGCCGTCGTGGAGCAGAACGTGCTGTCCGCGACGCGCCAGGCAGAGGCCGACGCCGACATCGTGATCGTCGACCTACCTGGCGGATCCTCGACGCTCGCGCTCAAGGCGCTTCAGCGCAGCAACTTCGTCATCGTCCCGTGTCAGGCCAGCCTTCCGGACGTGAAGGATGCCGTGAAGACGATGGAGCAGATTGCCGACGCCGAGGACCTGAGCCGTGTGAAGATCGCCCGCTCGCTGATCTGGACCCGCGTCCTGCCTGGGTACGAGTCGCGCTCGGCGAAGCACGTCCGCGAGAGCATCGAGCAGACCGGCCTACCGGTGTTCACCACCCAGCAGCGCGAACTGTCGGCCTTCCGCGAGATGCACGTCACGGGCAGGGTGCCCCGGCAGATGGATGAGAAGTCGGCGGCGTCCGCGAACGTCGCGGCGATCACGGCCGAACTGCTCGGCAAGCTTGAGCGCATGGCGGAGGCAGCATGACTAAGGCGACCCTTCCTTCCATCACTGAGGATCTGGCGCCGCGTAAGCGCGTCGACCTCAAGGCCATTCGTCCGGTGGCGGTCGATGATGCGGCCGTCACCGAGAACAGCCGCAAAATCGGGACCGAGTGGGGTGCCCAGACCAGCCTGACGCCGGTCGAGCCCAGCCCGCCGCCTGCACCTGCTACGAAGGCTGAAGCCCAGGTCGCGGTGCTGGAGCGTTCGAAGGTGCCGCTGGCGTCCCTGCGGATCGAGGTGCCGGAATATCTGGACCGCGAGCTGGCGATCCGCGCCGCCGAGCAGCGGGTCACGAAACAATACCTCGTCGCCAAGGCACTTCAGGCCGCCGGCTACCGGCTCGATGACGCCGATCTGGTCGAGGACAAGCGCAAGGCGAAGAAGCGATAGGGCAGGGGGCTTAGCACACCCTCGCCGATGGTTTCGCGGCGTCGTTGAACATCCGGTCGTAGGTGCGCGACAGGTCCGATTCCCTCGCGGGTGCCGACTTCGATAGCTCCTGCTTGGCAGGCACCGGCTTCTTGCGCTGCTCCCACTGCATTGAAAACTTCCTTGCAGGAAGACGGCTGGTTTGGTCAGCAGAGACGGGCTACGGGAGTTCGCCAGCCTCTCGCTCTGCATTTCGGAGCGCGTGCTCGATCGTGGCGCGGGCGTCGAGTAGTCGGCTCGCGAGGTTCTGAACTGCCACGTACGCCTGCAGGAACTCGGCAATCTCAAGCGCAAACACCCTCTCGCGTCGCAGTTGCCGACATGCGGCCGCCACTACCGCCGGCGCGAAACCCTAGTCGGCGAGGTCGTGTGACAAGGCTTCAGATCATATCTCGGGATTGATCTCAAGCATAATTGTCGACAGAGCTAAGGTATACATTCTTGAAGACTATAGGAGCGCAATCGCTCTGCCAGCAGCCAGCATTTTCAACATGAGATTGATCGGCAGCTAGCTTTAGGTCTAGAGCGGGGCTCGTCCGATCGGAAGCTGTGCTGGGTTGCATGGGGTTGAGGGGCAAGGAGGAGGCCAAGCCGACAACCTTGTCCCACGCTACGACGTCAGTTGCAGGCGCTGGTGTCGGCTGGCCTGATCATCCGTCGTGATAGCCCGAACGGCAAACGATACATCCGCAGGGGAGGGGAGAGTGCTATCGAGGCTGCCTTCGGCTTCGACCTGACGCCGCTGGTGGCAAAGGCGGCCGAACTGGAGCGCATGGCCGAGGATGTCCGGCACGAACGTCGGCAGGCCGCTATGGCGCGCGAGCGCGTGACGATCTTGCGGCGCGACATCGGCAAGATGCTGATGGCCAGCGCCGAGGCTGGGATTGGAGCGGACTGGCCGACGATCCGATCGAGGTTTGCCGACCTCTGCCATCGCCTGCCCAGATCGGCCACCGCCGCGATGTTGGAACCGCTCGCGGCCGATCTTCAGGCCTTGGCAGTCGCGGTGGGCAAGCTGTTGGAAACCCACGCTGATGCTGTGGATATAAACGGCACTGACAGCCACAGCGTGCGGCACTATCAGAATTCAAAACCAGACCCATCTGTGAGTCTTGAACCGGCTCCCGAACGGGTGCCTGGGCAGAAGCCGATGCGCTTCGCCTTGGGGTCGATCCTGAAGGCATGCCCCGATATCGCGATGTACGACCGGCACGGCATCAAGGGGTGGCATGACCTCGTCGCGACAGCCGGGATAGTGCGGAGCATGCTCGGGATCAGCCCGAGCGCCTGGGAAGAGGCGAGGGGAGCGATGGGCGACGTCGAAGCCTCAGTGACGATCGCGGCGATCCTGCGGCGTGTCGAGGAAATCAAAAGCCCGGGCGGATACCTGCGTACCCTGACCGCCCGGGCTCAAATGGGCGAATTCTCGACCGGGCCGATGATCATGGCGTTGATGCGCCGGCAACAAATGCGCCCCGGATGAGCGGAACTTATGCCTCTGAATACATGACAGATCCACATGTACCACGCGGAGCTTCATATTTTCGCAAAGCGGCGCTCACCATCAACGATACGCTGCTCTCGCGCATGCTTTTCGTAATGGATAGGATTTCTCTTTCGGTCGTCGAGGCCGTCGAGGCCGCTCGCACGATTGCTCGTAACCGCTGGGAAGAGCTCAAGAGGCTGCTCGCAAATCCTTCGAAAGCTGCGTTCGCAGCGGAGCTCAACGGGTCGGACGCGTTCCTGAGCAAGGAGAGACTTGAAAGGTTCACGCGTCTGTTCGCCCAAGTGAAGTCCGGCCGGAAACCAGTCCGCAAACCGATGGAGCCGGAATGCTGGAGTGGGGAGGGGACTCAAGCCCGCTTCCGTAGGTCTGGAAGCAATTTCGGCCTATCGCTGTCGTCGAGCGATGTGGGCGAGTTCGGTTCTTAACTAGCAGCTCAGCTCAGGCAGCTCTACGAAGCATCCAAGAAGGAGAAAGGGAGGTAATGGGTGCTGCGCATTGCCGGCTCACCAAACCGAACGGAAATGCCTGTGCACGACGGCCGCGGAAGGCTTCTGTCAGCACACAGCCTTCGCGGTAAGCTGGTCAGATTGCTAACGCGAAAGAGAATGATCGGCATCCGGCACTGGCCGCTGTACAGGCCGCTGTGCCCAAGCCTGAGGCGCCGGTTGCCATTCCGGAACGCCTGAAGGTACCGCTGGCGTCCCCTTCGGATCGAGGTGTCGAAAATTCTCGATCGCGAGCTGGCAATTCGCGCGGCCGAGCAACGCGTCACGAAGCAGTATCTGGTCGCCAAGGCGCTTCAGAACGCTGGCTATCGGCTCGATGACGCTGATCTGATCGAGGACAAGCGTAAGGCGCAGAAGCGATAGGGCAGGGGGCTTAGCTCTCCCTCGCGTGCGACCGCTTCGCGGCTTCGTCGAAGATCCGGCCGTAGCTGCGCGATGCGAGTCGGGTCGCGGGTGAGCTCGGTACATAGCAGCGCCTCAGGCGCGAAGTGTCCGTCAGGACCGCCGATCAGGAACCACGGGGTCGGCACGATGGGCAGGCTCGAGTGCCGCCACACGGCGGTGTCGGAGGCGACGACGGCGCGACTGGGCCAAGGTGCAGATCGAGGTCAGGACTGCCTCCGCCTACGAGAGAGCGCAGGCACCGGAGGCAGGCACCGTGCTCCGCCTCGTCGAGGCCTGGAGCGAACGGGCCCCACTGGTCAGCCGGGCTCATCGTGCGAAGCTCCAGAGCGGCACACCACGGGGCAGGTGCGGCTTGCGGTAGAAGGTTAGGCCGCGGTGACGGATGGTGTCACTCGTGATGGCAACGATGGGGCCGCTGATCACCAGAACCAGCGCACCGCAATGGTCGACGCGAACCGTCCCGACCATCGGGTGCACGCCCCATAGATCGGGCGTCGTCCAGCCCAGTGCCTCGGCCTGCGCACCGAAAGTGTCGAGGAATGCTACGGCGCGAACATGGACCCGGCGCCACTCCTCCTCGCGGTAGTCGGGGCATGGCGGCACGGAGGGTGAGAGACGAGCCAGCCCCGCCCACCATAGGGCGAGGCCGTCGCCGGTCGGGAGCGGCTCAGTGGCGGGTGCGGCGTAGATCCTCCGAACGTCCAGCGGGTCGGACAGTGCCTCCGCCTCGGTGTGGGGCAATCCGCCCTCATACTGCATGATGGCGGCCAGCTCCTTGGAATCAACGCCGTCGGAGGCGGTCGCCAGGGGAGCGGGATTCCCGGTTTCCCTGTCGTTTCCCGGTTTTCTAGCAGAAGAGTCGGAAAAGTAAGTATATGAACCTATGGGCATTTCCGGCGTTTCCGGTGCTTCCGGCGTCTCTGCATAAGATCCACGCGGGTGCGCCTCCCCGCCCACATACTCACGCGTTCGGCTGCTGGCTTGCGGGAAAAGCTCGTGTCCCCTTTGGCGGGATCCGGAAACACTGGAAAGGCCGGAAATGTCTTTGATATCAACATTTTGTTCCTCCGGTTCGGACTTTTCGAAAACCGGGAAGCCGGAAGAGCTTTCTCCCGTCGCGGACGCCAAGTCCTCCGCCGCCTGCGCAAACATGGAGACGAGATCGATCACCGGCGGTCTCCCTGATGAACCTCAAACCGTGGCTCTGGGCTCGGACGCCCGAACGCTCCGCGGGCGAGCGCGTATGCTTTTACCTTCCCAATCTTGGGGACGTAGGAGACATAAAAGCAGTCATTGCTGTGCCTCTTCACGATGAGCTCCTGCTGGCTCAAGGCGCGGCCAATCTCAATTTCCTTGAGGGCGCCGCCAGTCGCTTCAGATATTCTTCGAGAAGGAATGTAAACGGCTACGTCGTCGTACCAGCCGAGCGCATCACGGGACGAAGCACGCATCATGTCGTCGGAAGTGATCGGGTGGATACTTGAGTTCCACCGCTCAGCGATCCAGGCCTGCAGGTTCATCACGACCTGCTGCTCCGGATCGAGCGCCAGGGCGTCCGAGGACGCGGTGAACCGGGACCACGCCCACCGAACGGCGCGCGCGACCGCAATGCTCCGTGGGAGGATCCCGAGTTCCTGTGCTATTCGCCCGGCAGTGTCGAGAGCGGCAAAGGGGGTGGCCGCACGAACGTGCTTACCGTCGGCACCGGGGCCAGCGATAGCGCGTGCGCTCTGATCGATCCCTCGCCGAAGCTCCTGCGCCTGTCGGTGGAGCCCCGCGGCAATCAGCGCCTCCACGAAAGCCGGTCCGGCGTGGCCGTGATTGCGGTCGATGCCCCCAATCCGGTCGAGAATGGCTTGATCTACCACGCGGTTGATACCGGAAGTATCCACATCCGGGAGGCGCACGGCCATACCAGGCGCGAACTCGCCGCCGTCGCCGCGGACCTTCTCCTCGATGGACTTCTCAGCCGAAAGCAGGATGAAGGTCGCCCATGTGTAGGAGGGGCGCAGCTGAGCATCGGCGCCCATTCGGGCTTTGCCGACGCCACTCGCGAGGCTGTAGATGATGCGCCCGAGCTCCTTACCGTCGACGTGTCCCAGCTCGTCCAAGGCCAGAACGGTGCCGTTCGCCCGCGCGGCTACCGGCTCGATACCGTTCGCGGTCGCTTTCGCGCTCTGCAACAGGCTCTGGCGCTGGTTGAGTGTTGCGCGGGACCATGCCGACACCGCGAGTTGCTGCGCCGTCGTCTTCCCGACGCTCGTTATGCCCGAGAGATTGAGCCCACAGGTGTCGAAGCCGCACAGAGACAGGATCGGAGCGCAGAAGCCAGCGATGGCGCCGATGATCCAGTGTTCGCACCGCGGGGCCGTACAGGCCGCCTCCACCGCCTGCTGCCAGCCCTGTAGCGTCCCGTTACGGGCTACCGTGGCGCTAATTTTGGCATTGACGGACAGCTCGGGGATGTCATCGCCCTCTGCGCCGAGCACCTGCCCGTCAGGGCATACGAAGTAGGGATCGTCGGTCCCATCCAGGCTGTGCCAGCCCGGCCGCTGCAGGACGACGATTTCGCGCTCCGGGTCCGCGGCCTTCAGGGCCTTCACGACGACGTGCTCGCCGTCATTCTCGGTCCGCAAGCCCTCGGCGTAGAGCAGAGCACGAATGTCGGCTGCACCCTGCTTGGCGAGGGTGGCCCGAGCGATGTCAATCGTGCGGCGGTTGCCGCCGAAATCTTCCACGGCGAGCCGCAGGCCGTAGGGGTCTCCATCATCGGCGAACCGCAAGCGTGCCAGCACTCCGAACGGCGACGAAATCGGCACCATCTCGACGTCCTGACCCACCTTGACCGCCTGATGCACTCGCACCTTGCCGGAGCGGGTGCGCTGGTAGGTGAGTGTCAGCCTGTCCAGATCCGGCAGGGGATACTCGTACGCCGCCTTCTGCACGCTCGCGATCCCTTCATGGCGCTCACGCTCGGCCTTGATCTCTTCGGAGGTCGGGGTGAACGTCGCCGCCGCGAGGATGCCGGCGCGCACGCCGGCCGAACCATCTCGGCCGTGGATGTCGAGCCAGTCGGTCTTCGTCCCGGGCTCTCCCGGCAGCGCGACCGAAACGGCAAGCCGGTCGTGGCGGCGGATGCCAAAGATCCGGGCCGCCAGCTCGCCCCTGCGGGTCGGAGCGAGGCGGCCGGGCTTGAGCGCCTCGTCCCGGTCCGCCGCAACGGTCAAGCGCCGCGTGGCGGGCCAGGGCTCAAAAGCTTCGATCCCACCCGCGTTGATCGCCGCGGCCACATACGCCGTGCCCGCCTCGATCTCCGACCGGAAGGCGTGGGCGACGGCCGCGGCCGTCTCGATGCCCTCGGCAAGGAGGCACCACTCCGCGCGCTCCGGGTCGCCCCAGATCACGGATCGGCCGGCGGTACTCTCCTCACCCGTGACCTTCGCCGACTTCTTCGGGTCGCGGGACTTGCCATCCGGCCCGTGCCCGAGGTCCGCCTTCCCGGCGCCGCCGGGGGAGAGGTAGACGCGGTGGGCGTGGCGCCAGCCCGCCGTGTCGATCTGGCCGAACACCGCGCACGGGTACTCGCCTACCAGCGCCGGCTTGCCCTTGCCCTTCGGCGAATCGAAGTAGGCTAGCGCTCGAAGCCCGACCACAGGCGTGCTCGGCATCAGCACGGCATCGGGCTCGATGCCGAGGCGGTAGGCGAGGTAGGCCCGCGGAAGGACCTCGTCACGCCGCTCCACGGGTGCCTGCATCAGGCTCTCGGCGTCGGTGGCCTGAAACCGGCCGTCGCCCGACTTGTGCCGGATGAGGTCTGAGCGGCGGATGATCTCGACGCAGCGGATCTTCGCCGCCTCGAAGTCCAGGCCCTCGACCTTGCTGGCGACGTCGAAGACGCTGTCGGTCTTATTGCCGGTGCAGGTACAGATCGCCCGGCCCTTATCGTTCAGCCGCCAATCGTCTGCGCCGCCGTGCGACGGGTAGGGGCAGGTGATGTGGTCCTTCTGCCCAGCTCGCCACTGGATGCCGAGTGCCTGGATAATCTCGATCTCATGGCCCGCAACAGCCTGCTGAGCGGTCTTCGTCGGCACGTAGGGGGCTGACGTCATCGCCCCATCCTCTTGCACGCCTGCGGGATGGGGAGTGCCCCCGGGATGCGGTTGAGGCCACGGATACGATTGGTGGTCCGGCCGGTGTCCTCGCGGCTTGGGCGATAGAATGTCCGCTGGATCCAGCCGTGCCGCCTGACGGTCACGCGCCAGCGGCCGCAGTCAAAGCCGGCGACAGTCCGTACGGGCGCGAAGGACAGGACGATCGCGCTCATGTGGCGCCGCCTCCGATGGCTACCTCGGTCCAGAGCCGGAGCGCTTAGCGCATCCGACTCTTGGCCCGGCGGAGGGGCCGGGCTCGGGGAGCGAGAGTCGAGCGGGACCATAATCGTGCGTCTCCAATGCTGCAGAGGCAGTCAGGCATGTCGATGCATCCGGCGAGCCCCCACGCGAATGTCGAGTAGCGCGGCCGAGCATCCCGCTGGATCGTGAAACAGGTCTCTCGGAACCGGCGCAGCCGCGCGGCGTCCATGGCGCGCCACTCCTCGTGCTCGGTCAGCGCGTAAGGTGCCGCGGCCTCAAGGCAGTCGATCTCCGTCCCGCAGAGGTGCTCCAGGGCACCCGTGAGCAGAATTGAGAGCGCGGCGGCAAGGCGACTCCGAGCAACTCGCCGCGCGCCGGGCTGCTCCAGATTCTCGTCGAAGATGCCGATCAGGAACTCGGCCCGGTCGTGGGGCGAGGCGTCCGAGCAAGATGCGGACCGGCTCGGGGAAGCACCGTGCTCTCACACCTCGCTCCAAGAGCGATCCGTTGACACAGGCAGCACAGCTCGAAAGATGGGTCAACGCGCCCACAGTATCGCGCTTGCAGCTCGCGGAAGATCTAAGCCTGCACTCAGTTAACGGGTTCATCGCGTCTCGCCTTTTCTTTGCATAACACCATGATTGCAGCAGCCGGTTGGCTGCGGCATGAGGCGTAGGGTGCCGCGAGTTCACGTGCGGACACGTGGACCCTTGGCAGACCTTATGTTGAGAAAAGGCTTTCGAATAAGTCGTGACCTAACAATATACGTTAGATCACTCTGGCGCTGTGGAGAGAGTTAAAGCACTCTCAAAATCCACATGTGAGGACAAAAGGTGCCCTCTGGCCTTTCGAGATAGGTAAACAGCGTCCCCGCGGGGAAGCCGCCTTTCCGAATGCGCGACGATCTAAGATCGCTTCGTTTGAGTGTCAACCCCATACGCCGTGCTATTCGGCGGTGTAGTCGCTCGGAGGGGGCATGCCGCCAACCCCGAGGTGATCGTCATCAATTTCGTATCAGGCCCCGGGCGCCACGAGCATGAAGACGCCGTTCGCCGCTAGGACGAGCCCGAGAAGCGTCGCGAGGGCGAGGCAGGCGGAGGCGGGGTGCATCAGGCAGCCACCCGTTGCCCGCCGAGGCGGCGAGCCAGGCGTCGAACCGCGTCGGAATGATGCGCGCGTTCGGGCCCGGCGTCAGGGTGGCGTCGGTGATCGGCACGCCGAAGTAGGGCGCCGCCGGGTCGACCACGGTGCGGCGGGGATCGTCCTGGTGGCCGAGCCAGGTGGCGACGAACTCGGCCAGCGGTGCGCGCTCGGGGCCGGCGACCTCGACAACACCGCCCACCGGCTCCGCGACGGCGGCCTCCGCGACCGCCCGCGCGACGTCTGCCGAGGCGATCGGCTGCATCGCGCCCGGCGAGAGGCGTATGACGTCGCCCCGCGTCCCCCGCCCGCGACGCTGCCCATGAACTCGTAGAACTGGGTCGCGCGCACGATCGTGTGGGGCAGGCCCGCGGCCGCGATCAGCCGCTCCTGGGCAAGCTTGGCGCCGAAGTAGGCGGGCGGGCGCGGCTGGTCGGTGCCGACAACGGAGAGGGCGACGTGGTGGCGGATGCCGGCGCCGCCTCGGCCGCGAGGAGGTCGCGGCCGAGGTCTCGAAGGAGGCGAGGACTGCGACCTCCTCGGAGGAGGGGGGCGCGACGTCGACGACCACCTGCGCGCCGCGCAGAGCGTCGGCGAGCCCCTCGCCGGTGAGGGTGTTCACACGCGAGGCGGGCACGGCCTCGTGGCCGAGGGTGCGCAGGTTGGCGACGCCTTGGCGGCCGATCAGCCCGGTTCCGCCGATGACGACGATTTTCATAATCCATTCCCGCTTGCATCACGTCGGTGTCGAGCTTGGCTGATGCTTCGACGGGGCGGTGAGAAGGATTATGACATCGGTTCGCGAGGGAGTGCGGCCTCCCGAGATGGCCCGACTCGCACATCCGTCGCCCGACCCGCGGCGCGTCCCGCGATGACGACCTTGCGTGGTGCGGAGCCACCGATATCACATCCGGCGCCGCTCCCTCGTTTCCCGGGTGCACGCCGCGGTGAACGATGGCCGCGCGCGGCAACTCCGGGAAGGAGCATGGAACTGACAGTTGGCGGACACGGCCTTATCGAACCAGAGGCGATCCGTGACCCCGCGATCCACCACGCGGAAGCGGGCGTACTCGAGCGACGCATCGCGGCCGCGCCCGCTGAGAAGCAGCGGACGCCTCGGCGCGCAGGCGCTCACGCTGGACTTCGTCGCAGTCGCCGCCTGATGCGCCCTCGTCCACCCCTGGCCCGGGACGGCTTTTTACCTCGGCTTGGTGGCCGCATTCGTGGGTATGGCGCTCGCGTGAGGACGGCTGGCGACGCGGCCGGTGCCCGGGTGGACGGTTCTCGGCTTCGTGCTGGCGAACGCCGCTTTGCTCACCGCGACCTTGATGGTGCCGAACCCCCTCGACGCCCCGCCCTGGCCCGTGGCGATGAAGCTGCGGCCGCCGAGGTTCACCTTCTTCCTGATGCTGGTCGCCTGGTCGGCCTTTACCCTGTCGCCGCGGCTGGTGCTCGGCTCGGGGCTGACCGTCATCCTGAGCTGGAGCGTCGGGGTCGGCGTGGTCGCGCTCCGGTCCGAGACCGTGCTCGGGTTCGGCCTGCCGGACGCCCGCTCCGAGGCGCTGGCGCGCTACCTGGATCCGCGCTTGGTCGACGTCGCGGCGTGGGCGTCGACCGTGTTCACCGCCTGCCCGGTCACCGCGATCTTCGCCACCGTGGTGGTCCCCACGCGACGGCTGGAACACCGAGGGCAAGGCTTCAAAAAAGGGGCTTGCAATCGGGAATCCACGCTCTTAGGGGGAGGTAGCAGGAGTGAACAATGACCCCTGCAAACACCTCAGAAATCGGCATCTCTGAAGTCGAAGTCGATAAATTCGGCCTCAGGCGCATGTGTTCGACGGTCAAAGCGACCCTGCAATCGCCGTGGGAGCACCGGTACGATCAGAGATACTAAGTCCAATTCAGCAGTCGCGACATCCGCTATACCAGTATCAAACTGACGATGCGACCGAACTGGCTGACGTTCGGATTTGTCGACATCAACCAGCCGACATTCACCGATTACTTTATGGAGAAGGGCGAGCAAGATTTGGCGTGGATGGTCGCGTGCCAAATGATTGCTGAGGGGATCATCAAAGGTATCCCACAAGACGATGGCTGGACGCACGAGGTGCTGACCAAGAAAGGGCTCGGGATCGCGCGCGTCGACCCCGAGATGTACGAGTGCTGGGTGGATACGGCCTACTACGGGCAGTGGTGATCCGCGCCCATCGAGGATCCGCGGGCTCTCGACCGGCTGCTGATGCTCGACGAGGCGGGCAGCGCGGTTGTAGGCCGCCTTCCCGCGTGGCCTTAATGGCCTTCAGGAACTCGACCTCGGCTTCGAGTTCCTGGATCGAGATCAAGCCCGGGCAAAGCTGCTTCAGCCTCCCTGAAGCCGCTCGGCGAAGTCCTCCGGCACCTCGCCGAACTGGCCAAGGATCGCCACGCTCTCAAGCTCGTCTGTCTCGACGATCACGATCTTGAGCTTCCCGGCACCGGGCATTCGCCTGCGATGGCCTCGGCTCCTTTCGGAACGCAGCTTCTTTCGATCGGTCCTTGACACGGCGGTCGCGACCCCATACGAGCCCGCCCCGGCTCAGAGCTGGGACTGAACGAGCGTTGCCGCGAGGCCCGAAACAAGGGCTTGGCGGCGGCTCCGCAGTCTGCAACACAGGTCAGGACGCCGCGGGCCAATTGCTGAGCCTGCGGCGTTAGATTTTTGTGATGCTCTTCCTGCTATTTTCATGCAGGACACTTGGAGATACTGGCAACAAATTCATAAAGCACGTTCGTTTTCAACTTAGACTCATTGTCATTTACCACTTCATACTTCAAGGCTACTGCTATGTTTGACGGCGTTTATAGCGTCGCTGCTTCCGCGCGCGGCCAGTCCCACTCGGCTGCCCAACTCGCTCCTTCGATCGCGCAGGCGGTCGCCGCGCAGCCTGCCTTTTCCCAGGTCGGCACCTACGGGACCGGCGTGAGGGCGTTCGTCGAGGGTATCCTCGAGCAGCGGGAGATCACCTTCCAGTTCAACGGAAGCCCGCGATCCCTTAAGGGACAATGGACGGCGACGTGCCTCGACGAGGTGCTGGCCTGCCTGTCGTTCCAACCGATCTCGCTCAGCAACCTGCCGGGTGATCTCGTGCTGGCGGCTCGTGACCTCGGGCTCAAGGTCGGAGCTGACATCCTGCGACATGTCGTGCGCACCCTGCAGGAAGAGGCGAAGACGCGGCGTCGGGCGGCCGTGCTGCATCCCCTCATGCAGCCTCTCACCTCGGACGAGCAGATCCGCGCCGAACAGATGTGGCGCGATCTGGTGGCTGCGGCGTTCGACATGCCCGCGGATCTCGCGATCGCGCTGCTCAAGCACTTCATCCATCAGGTGAAGAGCAAACCTCTCTATCGAGAGATCCATCACCACATGATGCCGATCATCGTCTCCCCGCATCAGGATGCCGGAAAGACAACGTTCGTTCGCCGTCTCGTCCAACCCCTGGACGATCTTGTGAGTGGTGCTGCCCTTCTGTCGGATCTGAGCGACAAGCGCTGCCAAAAGCTGCTGTCTTACCCCGTCTTCGTGATTGACGACTGCGAGCAGATCAAGGGTCAGCAGATCCCAATCCTTAAGGCTTTGCTGACGGCGGAGGAGGTGGAGAGGCGCAACCTCGGCACCTCGTTTACCGAAACCGTCAGCCAGCTGGCGACGATGATCGCCACGGCCAATCAGCCGGTGAGCGAGTTGATCAAGGATCCGAGCGGCCACCACCGGTTCCCCCAGATGACTTTCCGCATCGATCCGAATTCGCCCGACCACGCCGCGGCCTGGGAGGTGATCAACGCCACGAATTTCCATCTACTCTGGCGGTCCGTTGACGTGTTCGAGCCTTCGCCGGTCCTGCACCATCTGCCTGCTCAGCGCGAACTTCAGGCGGAGCACACGTAACCGGGGCAAATTCCCGGGCGAGCACCACGCTTGCTCGGCACCGGCTTATCGCAAGCCATTGAGATTGTTGTACCCGCCGTTTGCGCGAGACGCCGACACGGCCATGCTGCCCGGGAATTTGCCTCGGTTACGGAGCACACCGACCTGTGCGAGGTCGAGGAGTGGCTGTCCGAGTTGCGGCCGAGCGAGCCCAAGTACGCGATGATCCGGACTGGGGGCGGCCTTAAGGCGGAGGGGCTGTATAAGATCTTCGAGGGCAAGACCGGCAGTCGGCTGACCTTGTCGGCTTGGGGCCGCCGAATGAACCAGCTCACTCGACGTCAGAGCATGCCCCTCTCCCCCAAGCGTAAGGTGTCGTCCGGAACGGTTTATCCGATCCGGTAGGTTGACACGGCAAGTCTCGCGTCGTCAAGCCCAACAAGGGCCTGACGATCTCTAATTCTAGCCAATCGTCCGTCAGGCGAAGCGCATTACCAAGTAGACCAAGTCATCTTCGTTCGGAGTGTCGTCGAAGAAGATAGCCGAACGCCCATCGATACTCTTGCGCAAGAGCCGACGCTTCGTCGCCAAATTATCATCGACAAAGCACATCTCCTCCTCATCGAGAGAATGCTGCCACGCACCGAAGATCCAGCGGGTGCGAATGTCGGTGCACAACACGGCGTCGCCGTAGCAACAAACTTTCCGGTGCCGTCCGCTGATCCAGCGCGCGTCCGGCTGGTGGATGAGGCCCGTGGCTAGAGGATTGAGCGGGAAGTGAGTGGACACGTCACAAGGTGAGTTGGTCCAGCCAGGCACTCCGTAGGTCGCAACAACCTCAGCGTATTTGCCGTTGTACACGGTTCGCACGTTACACTTCTGAGCACCAGGATGCCAATTCGGCAAGTCGATGTCATCACCGCATCGGAAGACCCACGTCAATCCTTCATGTTCTGTGACGGAACCGTCGGTCCGGATAATGTGTCTGAAGCCGAGTTTTGTGTTCCACATGAAGCCTTTCCCTTGCAACCTCGCGAGCGCTGCTTTTGTGCGGCCAGAAATTTTTCGTCTTTCATGCATGTTGATCAGTGTTCCGCAATCCATCTAATAGAACTTGTGAAGGGCTTGGCGTCATCATAGTTGATGGCCGAGTTGCCCTTCTCTGCCTTGCGAGCAGAGAAGGGCTGGTGTGCTTGAGGTCCCGCCGTTCAGGCGTCGTCTGCGTTCGAGACGAAACTCGGGCGCAGGATCAGCTGGCCGCCGAGGCGGGCAGAGCGAACGCGAACTGCACGATCCCCGAGTTGCGGGGCAGCTCGACCCCGGACGCTTTCAGCTTCTCGAGGCGGTCGATCGCCGTCGCGATCAGCGGCTCCTCGCTGATCGCCTTCACGGTCCGGGGATCATCCATGGGAAGACTGTTGTGAACCACGTCCCGGGGGATCTCCCAGTCCTCATCGTGCGCGGCCATGAGGTGGGTCATGCTCGACCAGATCGGGGCGCGCACGCGGGTCATGCCGAACGTTTCCGGTCCGGCGTACCACACGGGCAGATCAGGATACTGCTCCTTGAGAGTGCTGACAAAGTCCAGAAGCTCGGCCGCGTCTTCGAAACCAGCGTAGTTCCAGGCCGGTCGATTGGGCATTCCGAACCTGAGCACATAGTAGTCCGCACAATCGAACCACACGTTCGCGTCGTCCTCGTCCGTGAGGGCCACAATCTCGACGTAAGTCGCCCGATCGAACTGGTAGCAGCCAAAGCTTTCTTGCGTGCAGTTTCTCTTGAAGCGCAAATAATCGCGGGTGTGCATAATATATCTCAATAAAATTCGAAATGATCAAAAAATCTGGCGTTTTCCATGGGCCGCCGGCTGTTCTGCGCGACGGCACTCGTGGCAAATGGCAGGCGTTAGCAACCTGCGGTCCGACTGCAACTACGGCGTGACGTGCGCGATGACCGCCGCGATCAAGGGGATCTCGTCGATCGCGCCGAGCACCTCGGGATCATCCGGCGCGAGGGTGCCGGCCGCGACCTGGGCCACCAGCTCCCACTCTCCATAGACCTCACTCAGGACTTCCGCGAGCCCGAGCCACACGTCGCCGGTGATCTCGGCCTGGGTCTCCAGCCCGTCGTACCAGACCCGCAGATTGGGGTGGGCCGCCTTAATCGCGATCATCGTCTCGACCGCGTCCTTGGCGTCATCACACCGCACGAGCGTGAACGGCGGTCCCTCCGCGCGGCCGTAATCGACCCGAAAATCGCCGGCTTCGGTGATGTAGCTCACGACGGTGTAGTCGTCGAGCTCGCAGGTCGGGCGGAGCGAAATGTAGGTCGCTTGCCCAAGCTTCTGAACCGTCTCGCGGTTAGCATAGGCATCCTTCGAGCAGACGAAATCTTCGATGGTCATCAATTGGCTTTCTGAAATCAGCCGCGCCCTTGAAAATCAGCGGGTGGCGGCGTTGAACATCTTGGTGATAGCGGATGTAGCGCTCGGGCGTCAAATTTTTTCACAGCGCAGTCCGGCTGAGGTAGACCGAGTTCCCGACGATCGTTCGTGACGAAGGTGCTACTCGCCTGACCTCAGTCTCTCGCCCGTCTCGCCCGAGATCTACTCGATCCCGGGCCGGACGTAGATGGTGATGCGGGTGCCAGAGGCGTGCGCTCTGCCCTCTATGCAGCCGAGGCTACGACGTGGCGTGCGCGATGACCTTCGCGATCAAGGGCACCTCGTCGATCGCGATGAGCACCTCAGGATCGTCAGGAGAGAGGGATCCATCCATAACCCACTGCATCACCTCCCACCATTCGCTCGCGAAGCTCCAGAACTCAGCGAGGCCGAGCCACACGTCGCCGATGATCTCATCGTGCGTCTCCTTACCGTCGTACCAAATCCGCAGGTGAGGGTAGGCGGCCTTGATCGTAATAATCATCGCGACCGCCTGCTCGGCGTCGGTGTACGTCTCCATCGTGAACGACGGCCCATGCGCCGGGCCATAGTCGATCCGGAACTCCTCGGCCTCATCGAAACTCGCCAGAACGGTGTTAGCGCCGAGCTCGAACGTGGGACGGAGCGCAATGTAGGCCGCGTCCGCAAACCTCTGGACCACCTGGTGCTCGATGGAGCAAGACAAATCAGTCGTGTTCATGAAAGTTCTTTCGCAAAGGTGCCGTGCCCTTGAAAACTGACGGTTAACGGCGGTGAATATCTTGGTAGTAGCTGACGCCGCGCTCTGGCGCCAAATTCTTTCTTGAGCTGCTGGCCGCCAGGAGCGTGACGCCTTCTTCGAACTCGCGGTTGGCGGCGGCATTTCCCGGCGTCAGACCGACCAGACCCACCATAGCCTCCAGGGTGGGGTGATCGGCTGGGCGGTGTCGAGGGGTTCGCGAGTTCGAACACCGTCGCTCGCGAGTGACGAAGTGGCGGTCGCGGACGATCGACGCAATGCTGCCGTCGCCCTCGTCAAACGGTATTACCCATCTACAGGCTCGCCTGCCGGGAGGCACGAAGCCTCTCAACCATCTGCTTCGTAACAGAGAACTCGATAGCCGAACCCAGCGCTCGGGCATGCTCGTAGAGTTTCAGCGCCCCGTCGCGCTCCAGCCGCTCGATCACCTCCTCGGTCGTGCCAGGCAACTTCACGTATGCGTAGCCGATCGACGCGTTGGTGATGAGCACATTCCGGTAGCCGAGGTACTTCAGCAGGCCCATCGCCGAGGCGTGGAGCAACATCTGCCCCGTAAAAACCATGGCGAAGGTGAGAGTGCCCGGATTGCCATCTTCGAGCTGGACCGGCTTGCCGAGCTCCGCGCCGAGGTTGTCGATGAGCGTGTTGGTCCAGACCAGCGAAGGCTTCGGCCGCTCCTCGCGCGGAACGCTCCTGATCATGCCGGCGATCACCTTGCGCAGGCGTCGCTCCTCCTTGCGCACCAAGGCCATGTCCAAGACCTTGCAGCCATCCACCTCCCCAGTCACCCTGTCGACGTACGTCACGAACCCGTAGGGATTGATGTCCTGAAACATGTTGGTCCTCAAATACTGCCGCGGCGACCCGCGGCGATGAACGAGGACCAGAAACCACATCGGGTAGGCGGATGTCGAAATTCTCGTGCGGTGCCTTCGCGCGAAGTTTGACAAGCTGAGAGTAAGGTGTGGCGGGTTCGTCACGCGACGACGACCGTCGTGTGCGAGAGTTGATGCGGATCGCGACACCTTGCTCCGACTCGTCGACGAAGGTGTCGGCTCCGCGCTGCAGCGGCACCGCGTACTCGCCAGACCCACCATAGCCACCGGGGTCGCCATGGTGGGTCTGGTGGCCTTGGTGGATTGGAGCTCAGTTCGTAACGCACGACCGGCAGACAAAGCCGCCGCGGTCGAGCGTCGCCCTCGACAAACAGGATCACTCGGCAGCCTGTTCGGGCAGGGCGGGGCAGTCGATGGATCGGCCGCGCTCGTAGAAGGTCCGATGGTGGTTGTAGGAGTGACAAGGGCGCCAACCCGCAGCCCCTCCGGCGAGCCCGATCGAGACATAGATCTGGGGAACCGCCAGCGAGCCTGGGTCAGCTCTGCCGGAAGATCCGGCGCAGTTCGCGGTCGGTCTCGATCTCGACGTGCCAGCGCGCCCCGGCACTACCGCCCCACCGCTTCCCAAACCTGGCCCGCAGACGGGCGACGACCTCGGCGCGCACCGCCTCGTAGTTCCTCGTGCGGTGCGCGCGCCACAGAGCTCCCGCGACTTCGCGCTCGTAGGTGGCCCGGACGTTGAGGAGCGGCAGGTGAGCCTCGCGGCGAAGGGCGTTGCGCTTGAGGACCTCCTCGAAGATGGCGGCCCGGTCGACGGGCTGCGGGGTCGCGGCGACCCGGATCTGCTGATGGTCGGAGACGCCCACGGCTACCTCGTGCAAAGCTACACCCCGGAGTCCAGCACGCGCCGGGATTTCCGCAACTTGTTTCGAGCGCCGGGCGAGCGGGTCTACCGTTACCATCACGTCCTCGCCTTCGCGGCGACGGAGGAAGCCTCCGTTGCGCGGCCGGACTCAGCGGCCACCCGGACGATGGGTCCGATCATAATAACCTTAGGTTGCGCAGCATTTCGAGCCCTTTGCGTGCTGGCCTTCGGCCCGGACCATCGCACAGAGTCCATCCTCTTGTGGGGACAGCACTACTCCAAACTACAGGCTCCAACGGTGGGTCAATGAACAAAATCTTATGATCGTGGAAGAACTGGAGCTCGTAAACGCTTTCATGGGGTACTTCACTCGTCATGCGGTTGTTAGATTTGGAGTCAGGCCGGCCTGGATCGACTGGGTCCATCATTGAAGATCAAGCGATTTGCTTGCAAGATATCCCGGCCGGCCGCATCATCTACGTCAGGTTTACCCCTAATCTCTGCTACTTGAAGTTCTGTCAATATCTACGCGACCCGCATTTCGCGACAGTCCGTCGCGGTCCAGAGTCCACGTAGAACCTCGAGGTCGGCGATTTAGAGGCTCGGGCGAACTCGGATGCAACTGATACACTCGCGGCTGCCCACGGCCCTGTGAATGGATTTAAAGGGCGTCGTGGGAGGGGGCGTCAGCGGCTTTTCGCGAACTCGCTCGACCCTGGGGTGTCGAAGCGCTCCACGGCTGTCCTGGTCCATCTGACGCGATTTGGCGCCCTGCTGCGGGTGGGCCTGATCGCGACTGACACTTCATCTCCTACCAGTAGCTGCTCGCTCATGGCGGGTATGGCGATCCTGGCGGCTCTGAAGGCCTGCTCTCGGGCATGCGTGGGCAGCCGACGCTGCGGTGGGTGCCCTCCGCCTACCGCTTCGCCTTCTCGGCGGCGCGGCGACGCCGACCCCGGTCGCGCACGGCGCCGCGTCCCTGCTCGACCCGGTTCCGCTTGGTGGATACCTCAGTCGGAACCTCCGTAGGCGCCCAAAGTGCTCCAGATGGTTGGTGTGCCGGATCTTCGCCTCTTCGGCGGCGATCAGCTCGGCGACAAGCCGCGGCGTCGGCAGGTGGGAACGGACTGCAAGGTGGTCTCGCTGCGCCAAGTGGTCGAGGTATGCCTGGATGCCCTGCAGCGCGACCAAGTAGTCCGGGCTCATCGGTGATGGCGCGACCACTCCCACGCAGTAACCGCTGCCGAACCAGGGTATGGCGCCTCACGGAAATTTTGGAGCCAAGCTCGCTATCCGTGTACACACTCATTCGGTGGCCGCTGAGACGGCCGCTCCATTGCAAAATCTTAGGGATACTTACAGTGAATTTGTACTATGTGACCGCTTTGTCTCCGGACAATGAGGACATCAAGTCCTACGTCATCGCCGAGGATGAAGACAGCGCGCTCCTGCACTGGAGCGACAAGTTCTTCTTCGGGGACGGAGTCGAGACGGTCAATGATCTCCGTTCCGTCTTCGACGATACAATCGAGGTTGAGCTTCTCCGCGCGGCACCGGGCGAAGCGGTCGGTTTGATTCGAGACCGGCTCATCGAGCAGATCTGCCGGGCGGCGATCATCTCGACGAAGTTCTAGTCCGCCGGAAGGGGTTTGCGGCGATCCCCATCCAGAGCTCGACGTCCTTGACGAGCCTGCCCCCGAAGGGCCGACCAATCCGTCTCACAACGACGGTCGGCCTCGAAGGCGTGGTCGAGCCTATGGCGAGTATGGTGACCCTGCCGGCTCTGACGGCATGCTCTCGGCTTTGCGCGGGCGGCCGACACCGCGGTGCGTGCCCTCGGCCTGCCGCTTGGCCTTCTCGGCGGCGCGGCGAAGCCGACCCCGTTCGCGCTCGGCCACCTTCTTCTCCTCGCTCCTCTCTCGCAACGAGCGGGCGTCAGGAGTGATCGTCGCAGGCGGCGGGGAGGTGCCCAGGCGGGTCGCATCCATGATCCCTGCCTCCTCGACCGCGATCAGCTCGATCCGATCCGTGATGCCGGTCGCCAGGAGCTTGTCGCGCAGCGCTGCGGCCTGGAGCTCATCGTAGACGTAGACGTCGTAGTTGCCGCCGTAGTCGGCGTTCCGGACGGCGCCGCGTAGCACGAACTGCAGGACGTCCTCGTACTCGCGGGTGTGCTTGATCGCCTCGCGGTCAAGGCCGAGCACCTGGAGGATCGGCTCATCGTCCTGCTGCGCCTTGCTGCTGTAGATCAGACAGCAGGAGGTGTGGTGGCGCAGCGCGTTGCTCCCGGCCTGCTTGGGTTCGACCCATTGACCACCGAGGCGGTGCCGGAAGTAGGGGCGCGCCGCCTTGTTCGCCGACCAGTAGCCCTCGAACCCGACGCGCGCGAGGTGCTCGGAGATCCGCACGAGGCAGAGGCTGCCCGCGTCCGTCTCCCACCAGTCGGTCGAGCCCGGATGCCGGGTGAAGAAGTGGACCCTGATGCGCGGCTTCGCGCGGGGTTCTCCCGCACCAACGTCGACGAACTCGAAGCGCAGGGCGCCACCGTGAAGGTGGCGGCTCGCATGGTAGAGCAAGCTGGAGCGGAAGCTGGCGCCCGTGATGGTCACCGAGGCGCAGCCCGCGAGCTCCATCGGCGTCCAGGCCGACCACCAGCGCACCGGGCGCTTGGGGTGGCGAGCTTCCTCCCAGTCGGCGACGTCGACGTAGACCTCGCGGGTCGGGCACTGCGCGGTGGCGTGGAAGGAGGCCAGCTTGGAGTCGCCCGCGGTGATCTCGCGACGGGTGAGCGCCTCGACGTCCGGATGCGGTGCCGCCTGCCACCATCCTGGGTGCTCGGAGGGTAGGAGCACGTAGTGGCGCTCGAGCGAGCTCCAAGTCGTGGTCGCCGAGAACCTGCCCGAGACCACGGCGGCCTCCGGCACCTCGTCGATGCCGACGTGCCAGCCTCGGAGAAGTACGGGATCGAGGCCGAGGAGCATCTCGTGGGTGACCAGCACGATCGCGTGGTCGGTGGGGCCATAGCTCGCGAGGGCATCCCGAATGCGGCGCTCAACGGTGCCGATCGTCGGCTGGCGCGAATGGATGGCGGTGACCGGGATCCCGAGGTCGCGCGCCCGAGCCGATGCCCGAAGTTCTTCCGCGTGCTCGTCGAGGAGCTGCGTGCGAGGCGCAGCGAGGAGATGACGCCCGACGACGTCGAGCGAGGTGGCGCGGAGCAGGGTGGTTTTGCCGCATCCAGGCGGCCCAGAGAGTATTCGGCAAGAGAGTAGTAGAAATTGCGTCCGTTGCATATCTTAGGAAAGAAATAGAGGATGGAATATTCGAGTGTAGTTGATCGAGATCAAGCAGATCAATTCGTTACGTCGGAGAGGTGAACTGGCGAAGCACCTGCCGAAGCAGAGCGGTGCGACCGCTTGCGGGAGCGACCGCTCGCTTCGGCCGCCGGGGTGGTCGGCGAGCAGCCGAACGCCACGGCGTCGGCGCCTGCGGCGAGGAGGTGAAAGGGCAGGGGAGATCACCGGGGGCGATGGCGCAGGTATTGATGAGGCCGCTCGCTCCTCGCGCTGACGCGCGCTCGCGACCGGCTGCCACTCGTGGTTGGTTCGAGGTCGCACACCTGCGGCGAGCGCCCTCTCTCCAACCACTTCGTGGCGAGAAGTGGAGGGCTTGTGGTTCCTGGTTCGACCTCGCGCCTCGAGCACTCATCTCTACCCTATGACGCCGAAGGCGTGATCCCCTAGTGCACTGACTCAAACAGATGGTGCAGCCTGGCTGGTGAGGATTGCGGCCGCGGGCTTGGTCCAGACGAAGGGTCTGGGCCGCTCGTTGTGCTCGGCGATGTAGCGGTTGATCGCTGCCTGCAGATCGACGATCCCCGTGAACGTGCCGCGGCGCAGCCGCCGACGCGAGAGCGCCGAGAAGAAGCCCTCGACCGCGTTGAGCCAGGAGGCGGAGGTCGGGGTGAAGTGAAACACCCAGCGTGGATGGCGGGCCAGCCAGGCCTGCACCTTGGGGTGGGTGTGCGTGCGGTAGTTGTCGAGTACCACATGGATGACCTTGCCGGCGGGCACCGCCGCCTCGACGGCGTTGAGGAAGCGCAGGAACTCCTCGTGGCGGTGGCGCTGCATGCACCGGCCGATCACCGTGCCTTCCAGCACGTTCAGCGCCGCAAACAGCGTCGTGGTGCCGTGGCGAATGTAGTCGTGGGTACGCGTGGCCGGTCGTCCAGGTGTGAGCGGGCGGTCGGGTCGAGTGCGCTCGAGCGCCTGAATCTGAGACTTCTCGTCCACAGACAGCACCACCGCATGGCGGGGCGGATCCAGGTAGAGGCCCACGATGTCCTCCACCTTCTCGGCGAAGGCCGGGTCGGTCGAGCGCTTGAAGGTGCGCACCCGGTGCGGCTGCAGGCGATGCTCCTGCCAGATGCGCTGGACCGAGCGCAGCGAGATGCCGGCTGCCGCGGCGACGGCGCGACCGGTCCAGTGGGTGACCTCGCCGGGCGGCTCGGAGCAGGTGAGCGCCAGCACCTCGGCGACGGTGCTGGTGGCATGGGGTGGCTTGCCGGGCGGGCGGGTCTTGTCGCGCAGCAAGCCCTCGACACCCTCCTCGGCGTAGCGCTGCTGCCAGCGCCAGACGGCGGTTCGGCTGACGCCGGCTTGGTGGGCAACTTCGAGGACGGGCAGGCGGTCGCCCGAGAGCAGAACGATGCGAGCACGCTGGATGTGCTTGAACGAGCGGGCGCGGTCCTGGCTGATTGCGCGCAGCCGCTCCTTCTCAGCTTCAGTGAGGATTACGCAGACAGTCTGAGCCATGCCCCACACTCGCATGGCTCAGCCTCATGGTGAACCTTCCGAATGCGTCACTGCACTAGAGACGCAACGGATGGAGTTTCCAAACCCGAGCCCGCTCCCGAGCTCTGGCGCCTAAGCTCACCCCGACGGTCTCCTTCGGTCATTGACAGTTGCAGAACGAACACGGTCGACGCGTTCGGCAATGGGTGCGTGGCTGAAGCGATTATCGCTTGACTTCCGCGATCGTAGTCCATACCTCGGGGGAGTGCCGCCGGCATCCCAATCATTGCGGGATGCTCAAGTGTACCCCAAGTGATGATTAGAGGCTTTGCGATAGAGCGACACGGCAGCTCATTCGTGCCGCGCGTGTTGTGGCCGTAGTCCTAAGCAGCTAAGGAGCGCCATCGACGACGGCCGGCGCCATGCCTGTGGCTGCATATTCCAACTATTCGGTAGAACGATCAAGGGTGAGCCTTCATACTGGCTGACCCAGATTGTCGCCAGACATTTGCTAGACAGCCAGCCAAGAAGTTTCTTGGATTGAATTAACCATTTGAATGCAGAGATTTTTGTCATGAGTCACATCATTAATTTCGAGACTTTCACCAACTATCGTCGTGAGCGTGCGATCTCCCGCCTGTCGGGTGCTCCCCGGGCCTTGGTCGAGGCGGTCAGGACTGGCCACACCAACTATGTTGCGGCGCATCTGGAGGCCGTGGCTGCCATGCAAAGTGCGCTCGATCTTCTCGACGCGCGTACGTTCCTCACCGCTGACGACCAGCGCTATCGAGACCAATTGATGGCTGATTTGGAGACGCGACGAGCGGAGTATGGTGGCGCGGAGGGCCGGCTCAACGATGTCTTGGATGAATATCTCGAGGCCTTCGAGAAGCTGACCTCGCAAGGCTTGGTTTTCCACTAGCCTAAGTTTCGCCCCAGGACCCGCTTACGGCCTGCTCAACCACATGCCTTTTCATAGATCAGCGGCAACGGTCGACCCTCGACCGATGGTGTTCGGCTGCGGGGCCCCGATCGTCATCGGCTAAATTGGTCGGCTGTGGCCACGAATGAGGTTGCACGCTCAGTACGTTGAGGGCGGTGCCGAAGTGGTTGCCCAAAGATATTAGGGTCGAGAGGCAGGCTGCGGTATCAAGAGATCACCCGAGGCGGACGACCCGCACCGGGTGGTTGAGAGGGTTTGATAAGGAACTTGCCGATCTTCAACAGCGTCGAACAAAAATTTTGACGCTTCGACGTTCATCCCCATATCTAGAGAAAGCCGGCTCCAAGAGATTGCTGAGGGCCGCACGCATTGAAAGAAGCAACATGAAGTTCTATCAGACCTGGTCCCACGATTGGGAAGGCGACGACGCCACGCAGTGCATTGCCGCGAACAGTCATGAGGAGGCTATCGACATCCTGATCGAGGCGTCGGCTCGCGGGTATGTGTCCAGCTGGGAAAGCAGTGTGGAAGGTATCGTGGATGACGATGATGCCCAGACGCTTCTCGAAGAACGCGACTGGCTCTGGGTCTACGATGATCGAGGCGATCCGGTTGAGCATGTGGCGGTGTACGAGCTGCGCATGCCGTCCAAGCCGGAGTACGTCGATTACTGTGATCGGCGGGTCATCGAGCTCGACGTCGAAGAGGTTCTCAAGCGGCGGGGTGTGATCGCTCCCGATTTCGACCTCGACGGCTGCCGAGGATGATCAGGATGTGGACGGCTGACTAAAGCGTCGATCTACATCAGGTGGTCAGGCAGGTTCGCGAGGGGCCTGCCGATCTCCAACATCAGACCGACCAGCTTTTTTGACCTCTCGACGACATGTCTCGTATATTGAGGGTGATCGACTTAGTACCCAAGGAATGCATTTTGACCAACCATACTGACGTGGACCTTATCGAGGCCAGCATTGCGATCGGCGAGATGCTTTCTGCCGATGAACACGTTGAAATGACCCAGCTCAATCAGGAATGCAGGGACACTCACGTCCGCCTGAGCATGGTGGAGGAGATTGAGTGCGAGCTCGTCGCGGTTCTCGGCAAGCGGGCGAAGCACGACAAGGAGCTGCGCTATATCTTGGATCTCGTCGACACGACCGCGAGGGCGCTTCGAGACGAGCTCGAGGCGACGAACGAAGCTATCGGCGAGATCATCAAGCGGGTGATCGACCGCGCGCTTGATATGCAGTCCGTCCAGAACCCGTAGCTCAGATTCCTTCGCTTTACCACGAAGGGCCGATCGAAGCGGACGACTACCGTCGGGTGATCAGGCAGGTTCAGTGAAGAGCCTGCCGATATTCGACGGTGTCTTCGATTAGGCGTATTTAATTATCGCATAAATTTACCAATGAGTATCAACATGACCGGCGTTTATGAAATGTGGACTTGGGACATCGAGGGCGACTCCACTTGCCGAATCGTTCGAGCCGAGAGCCATCAAGATGCTCTTGATAGTGTCATCGAGTACATGCTTGAATTCGATGAAGATATTTCTGTCATCGATGACCTTAAAACTCTTGAGTACGTTCTCGAAGAAATGACGTGGCTCCGTCTGTCTGATGGCTGGTGTAATACTGCGAAGTCCGTTGAGGTCTACGAGCTTGATGCACCGTTGGATTTTGATCCCAGTGAATTTTATCGCAAGAAGAGTTGCATGACGCTTGAAGTTGATATTGAGGCGAGTCTCAGGCGCAGGAAAGTGATTGCTGACCGCTTGGTCAGCGATGAGTGCGATGACGAAGAGGATTATGGGACTCTGAATAGTGTTGAGATGGCCGGGCGCGGCAGCCGGTGGAGATGTTGAGTGGTTCCACTCGCATCTCACATCATGCGGGCGCGCCTCGGATTCCTCAGTGACTTCTCACATCGGAAGTCACGAAACGGAAACGCGAAATCAGTCTTTTATCGCTACGTCCAAATATTATCTACCTGTTGAAGGTCAATTATGCCCACCAATTACGATCAAACTGTCGTTCAACCTTTCATTCCTCTGGAGTTGACGACACCGCTTGAACTCTGGATCTTGATGAAGATTTTTAACTTTGAATATTGTTCGGGCGAAAGCGAGATTTATCTCTTCACGCAAGAGTTCGTCAGCTATGACATCGATACTTCGGACGGCGAGCTCATGGAACTTCTGAAGGAAGATGACTCGCCTCTTGCTGTCACGATGCGCAAGGAATTCGAGGAAGCTGGATCTCCTGAAGATTGGGACCTTGGATCTGTTTCTTACGTTGACGTGTTTCAGGCGATTATCAATCGCCATCCCGATAAGCTGCCGTACGTGCACCTTGAGACTGCGCATACGTGCTCGAGAATGTGTCCGGGTGAATTTGGCGGCTCTGCGGAGATTATCACTGCGACGCAGGTGCAGTTCATCAACACCGCCCGATGGCTGCGTGAAGCGATTTCCTTGGTGGATCGCGGTCTCCCGCTCCAACCAACCCCCGGCGGCGAACTGGTCGGAGAATCTGCCCGCCATTAAACGCCAACATGAACTCGTGAGGCAAGCTCTGCACTACGGTGCAATGGAGCTCGGAGGCGCCGAGGGCCTCCGGGGACAGCCTACCAGCAGGCCCGCGGCAGACGCCGCTTCCACCGCTCGCCTGCCCGCAACGTCGGTTCCGCCTTGCTGCGCACCTTAACGGTACGCGGCTTGGTCGACGGTGCTAGAGCTTGCGCCGCGACTGGCACTGCTGGGGGTTGGAATTGGCTGACAGGCTCTCGAGGCCAGGAGATCGTCTGAGCCGTCGGCTTCTCACTCGCCTCACGCTTCGGCTTGGCCTTCATCCGCTCCGAAACGCGACGCACCCGCTGGAGGCGCGGTTCGCGCACGGGCGCCGGCTCAGGTTCGACGGTGATCGGCTCGGCCACCAGCAGGCTCGGCAGGACGCGGCGCGCCTCGACCTTCTCGACCGACTGTTTGGCAGGGGAGGGGGCAGCGGTGCTCACCGGATCGTCCGCGAGCTGAGCCAGCTCTTGGCTCAGACCTGTGCCGGCCCAGAGCACCGACGGTGGGGGAGAAGACGACTTCGTGGCCTCGTGAAGGTTCAGGCCGGATCGGCCACGTCCTTTGACCTCGACGGTGAACGACCGCCGCACGCGATTGCGTGTCATCGTTGTCCTGGATGGTTGGATAGCTGGGTCAGCTCGCACCAATTTGCGGCTGCATACAAGGTAGGCGTGGCGCTGTGGCCTGTCCAGATCTGCTGGGTAGTTTTCGGTGCCGTGTTCGAGGCAGGAGTGTCGCGACGCACCTCAGTTCGCGGGGTACGGCCCGCGGAACAGGTCGCCCATCGCCTTTCGTCGGAACAGTGTGAACCAGCGTCGGCGCTGGTGCTCGGCTCGATCGTGGAGCATGTGGCAGCGTTGGCAGAGGGCCGCGAGGTTGGCGTCCGAATTGTCGGACGTGTCGTGGTTCCGGTGAGCGGTTGCCAGGACGACCCTGGTCGTGCGGACGCGGTCGAGGAGATCCTCGGTCATCAATCGCCCCCGAAGACGGCGTCCCCTGCCGTCACGCCAGCATTCGAATTCCGGGTCGAACCAACGCCCGTCTCCGAGGTGATGAACTCGCCGAAGATGCGGGCGCCCACACCCCTCGCACCTGCCGCCCGCGCGCCGGAACCGAATGACAACCGACAACTCGCGCCAGTCGATCGGGTAGAAGTAGCGGTGCTCCGGTCGGATCGGCATCCGGGCTCCACGATGTGACCGTCGCGATGAGGCGGGAGAGTAGCCGAACGAACGGTAAAGCCAAGCTTACTCTCGACCGCTCCAGGACGGCGTTCGAACGCGATGCTCATCCTGTCACTTGGCCAGGGAGATGGCGCCTACCCGTGGACCAACCCCCTCCGGCACCGGCACGGTGGTGGCGCCGTAGTTGGTGTTCAGGATGAGGTTGGGTCCCTCGTAGAGGTTGATCACCTGTGCCACGATCACCGTGTAGGCCGACTGGTCCGCCACCGGCTTCTTGGCATCGATCACCAGCCGCCCGGCTGGCAGGTAGATGGTGCCGAGCATGGTGCGGGTGTTGTCGCTGACGATCCGGTACTCGCGCAGCGGCTTGGTGCCGCCCGGAAGCGGTGGCGCGGGCGGCACCAGGAGGTCCAGGGCCGCCACGACCGGGTTGGCAACTGTGCGCTCCTCGGCCATGAGCAGCCCCGCCATTGGGGCCGACGTTCGCGCGGCGAGCGAGACGGTGGTGTCCTTGTCGAACCGCAAGCCGCCCCTGTCGCCGGTAAAGAACAGCCCGACCTCGCTGCCCAACAGGCTGGCCCTCTTCTCGACCACCAGCGGCCCGTCCTTGATGATGTAGATGCCGGGATTGAGAGTGATCTGCGACTTGCCGGTGATCTTCAGGCCGCCGCAGTAGGTGCCCGGACTCAGGGTCGCGGTGACGTCCTTGATCTCGTTCTTGCCCTCGCTCGCGGATTTCGGGCTGATGTAGGCGGGAAGCATGATGCAGGGACCCGCGGTCGGCAGCACCTGATCCTTGAGCGGATCGGGGATCGGGGCACATTGCGGGATCGGCGTCGGCGTGAAGTTCGCCTTCGGGGCCTCGTAGCCGCCCGCCGAGCAGATCGACTGCGCCCTGACGGTCGCGTTGTCGCCCGCCAGCACACCCTGTCCATGCCGCGAGTTCGAGTAGATCGAGCAGTCGAGCGCGGTGACCTGCGCCTCCTTCTCCAAGTAGAGCGTGCCCTTGGCGGATGGGTCGAGCGCCAAGGCACAGAGGCGTAGCTGGTTCATCAGTTGCGCCGTTGCTCGCACGCTCACCGTCATGGAGGGCAGGCTGAGGAGCTTGCCCATGAGGCTCGGCACCGTCTCCTCTACGGCGACCTCGACGCCGCCGCGCTTCTCGGTTACGACGGCGCTCGGCCGCGACACCCGGTCGGGCGGCGTCTGCGCCTGGGTGGCAAACACCTGAAGCGCGGCACTGCGCACGGCGGCATCGTCCGTGTTGACGAGCTTGAGCATGTTGCCACCCGCCAGGGCCGCCGCGTCTGCGGCGGACTGGAGCTGGGCGCGGCGATGGAGCAGGCGGCCGTACTCAATGGCAGCCGAGACAGCGCCGACCAGCATCGGCAGGGCGATGACGAACACGATCGCCACCGCGCCGCGACGGTCGCGGAGGAAGACGGCCGCGCGCGTTCTCGCCGCGATCCCAGCCTGTCGGACATCGCGTGCTGCTGTCATTCTCGGCCGCCCGCGGCCTGCGGGTGTCCTTCAGGCATGATGGTGACAACGACCTCTCGACGGACTGTCTTAAGGTGATCTGCAAGATTGACGCGGAAGGTGTCCGACTCAGCCGCAGAAGGCTTACCTCTGTAGACCAAACTCTGATCGTAAATTCCGCCAGAACTGCTGTTCGACTGAGTTGCGCAGTGAGGAGACAGCACGATTGACTTATCACCTATTTCGACAATCCAATGCACCAGCCGCATTGAGCACGACTCGCCCTGCACAGACGTGAGCACGATATCATCATGCAGTGAGATTAGATTGGCAAGATATATGGCTTGCATCGCTTATATTTGACACTCGCGTGATTCAATACACAATAATTCATACCAGATGCAGCACTACTCACGCAGAATATTTTGATGCTCGTCATGCGCGGCGCACGCCGAAACTGTACCATCGGATCGTTCCGATCGATTGTGCAAGATCTCTGTGCAGCAGTGGCTCACGCGCGAGTTAAGATTTCGCGGAGGGGGTTAGAGATCCATGTGCTCGCCGATCAGCAGGCCGTCGTTCTTCGCCAAGCTACCCCTCACCGTGCCCCAGGATGTCGTCGCGGTCGGCCCAGAGCTTGGTGTCGCCCGTCATGATCTCGTCGACGTGGCGCTCCAGGTTCTCGTCCTTGGGCACGCCCCGTTTCACCAGCGCGGCCCGCACGGCCGCACGCATCCGCTCGACCACGTGGGGCGGAAACTCCCGAGACAGAGCTTTGTGATCCGGGCCTGCGGCCCGTGGGGCTCGTGTCAGCATGGCGATCACTCCTGATTCCATATGTCCGCCACGCGATCACATCCGCCGAGCCCACCCGCATTTGAATTTCGCGTTCGGCCCGCTTGACCCCGTAGCGGCGCGTCCTCCCTCGCAGCGGATCGGGCGGGCGCCAGAATTGTTTGAAGTACGAGGCGTCCCGACCAGACCTAACCCACATGGTTGATTGCGTGCCCCGCTTACCCTGTGCAAGGGACAGGGGTTCAACATATCGCGCCCATTCGAATTTCTGCGACCTGACGATAGGATCCAGATCGTCCCCGTGCTGCCCCCCGACGACACCGCCGCGGCGATCGCCGACCCGAACCGCCTCGCGGCTCTGGCCGAGTACGACATCCTCGACACCCCGCCCGAACCCGGCTTCGACGACATCGTCATGGTCGCAGCCGAACTCTGCAACACGCCTGTGGCGCTGGTCAGCCTCGTCGACCAGGATCGCCAGTGGTTCAAATCCCGCCTCGGCTTCGAAGCCTGTGAGACGCCGCTCGACCAGTCGGTCTGCGCGCACGCGCTGGCGCGGGCCGAGACGCTGGTCATCCCCGATCTGACGGCCGACCCGCGCACACAGGGCAACCCGCTCGTCACGGGCAACCCGCACATCCGGTTCTACGCGGGCGCACCGCTCATCGCCCCGCGCGGGCACGTTCTGGGAACCTTGTGCGTCATTGACACCGTGCCGCGGCCAGATGGCCTCGCGCCGCGGCAGCAGCAGGCGCTGGAGGCCCTGGCGCGGCAGGTTGTGGCGCTCCTCAAATTGCGTCGTGCTGTCCCAGACCGCGACGTCTCCCTCACCGTTCAGCGCGAGAGCGGAGCCGAGGTCCTGGCGCGGGCGATCCACGGCGAGGCGGAACAGGCCCGGATCCGCGCTGCGCAGGAGGCGGGTGCGATCGGCACCTTCGTGGTCGACGTGGCCACCGGTAAGGCCACCGTCTCAGCCGAGATGTGCCGGATCTTCGGCGTGCCTGTGGCTCCAACCTACCCCGCTTCCACTTTCGAGGTCGCCGTCGTGCCGGATGACCGCGCCGTGCCCTCGAATGCCGCTACCCGTCAGGACGGGAGCGCGGTCACCGACGTCGAGTACCGCATTCACCGGGTTGACGACGGCCGCCTCCGCTGGGTCAGCCGCCGCGCCAAGTTCGAGCGGAACGAAGCGGGTCGCACCGTTTGGATGATCGGCACGGTGACCGACATCACTGAGCAGCGGCTCGCGACCGATCGCGTCGGCGCACTGCTCGAACTCGGTGACCGACTGCGCGAGGTGTCTACCAGCGCGGAGGCGGTCGGCGTCGCGGCCGAGATCCTCGGGCGCACGTTGGGCGCGGGACGAGCGAGCTACGCAACCATCGACACGCGCGGCGGCAGGTTCCGGGTGGAACGCGACTGGACGACGCCGGGGGTCGCCAGCATCGCGGGCGATTACCCGCTCGACATGTTCCCGGCGACCATCCGGCGGCTGGAGAGCGGGCGTCCCCTCGTGACTGCGGACGTCCTCGCCGAGGCCGAACTCACTTCCGACGCCGCGAGCTATCGGGCGATCGGCACGCGGGGGCAGATCAAGATCCCTCTCATCATCGCGGACGACCTCGTCGGCGTCCTTTTCGTGCACGCCAGCGCTCCACGGGTCTGGAGCGCGGAGGAGATCACCTTCGCAAAGGGGTTGGCGGACCGCACCTACGCGGCGCTTGCCAAGCTGCGCGCCGAGAGCGAGCAGCAGGTTCTCAACATTGAACTCTCGCATCGCCTCAAGAATACGCTGGCGATGGTGCAGGCGATCGCCATCCAGACCCTGCGGCCCGTCAACGAGCGGGACGCAGTCGAGAGCTTCATGTCACGCCTGCTCGCGCTCTCGAAAGCTCACGACGTCCTACTCCAGCAGAGTTGGAGTGAGGCCCGGATCAGGGCGGTCGTCACGGGCGTGCTGCATGGGTTGGGCCCGCCTGATCGGCTCGACATCGACGGCCCTGACATCAGCTTCGGCCCACGGGCGACGCTGTCACTCTCCCTCCTGCTCCACGAACTCGCCACCAACGCACTGAAGTACGGTGCCCTGTCGAACACGATCGGGCGCGTCTCAGTGAGGTGGCGCGTCGAAAGGTCGAGCGACGAGGCGATCCTCGTTCTCGAATGGCGTGAGCGCGGTGGTCCTCCCGTCGCCGAGCCGAGCCGCCGAGGCTTCGGCTCCCGCCTCATCCGCTTGGGGCTCGTCGGAACGGGTGGGGTGACGATCCGTTACTCTTCATTAGGGTTCGAGGCGGTCATGACGGCCCCAGTCAGCCAAGTTGAGCAATCCTGACCCGATCGAAAGCGTAGCGTGACCTGTCGGCAGCCGGAAAAACGTCAGATCGTCTTGGTCGTCGAAGACGAGCCAATCTTGCGCATGATGGCAGTGGATCTGGTCGAGGATGCTGGTTTCGAGGCCGTGGAGGCCGCGGGTGCGGACGAGGCGATCCGCATCCTGGAGAGCCGCCTGGACATCCGTATCGTGTTCTCGGACATCGACATGCCCCGGGGGATGGATGGGATGCGCTTGGCAGCCTGTATCCGCGAGCGCTGGCCACCGATCGAGATCATCCTGACCTCGGGCTACCATGAGGCCAAGGATGTCGTGCTTCCGACCCGCGGCGTCTTCTTCGCCAAGCCCTACCGGCACAAGGACGTTGTCGCGACGCTGCACCGGATGGCATCCTAAGAGCGTAGCCGAGCGGACGCCTACAGGGTGCTCTCCTCCGTGAGCGCCTCGTCGTACAGGCGTCCAACCTTCACGCACCGCCTCCAGTCGCTCCTGTAGGCCAGCCGCGTGTTCGCTGCGCGGACGGCGAGCGCGTCGAGATCAACGGCTTGAGCGCGAGTGGCGGAACCAGCAACGGGCAGGGCTGTAACGGTCGCTTCATCCTCTTGAACAATTCTTGGCACGCCCATGCAGTTGCAGATTACATCCATTTTTATTTAGCGTGCAACTCAATCGATGGCGAAACAAATTGTCGATTTTTTATTTACCCATGTGATTTGTTCCCCATGCCGTATCCGTTATTTGGCGCTTCCTATGCCTCATTTTTACTTCGATCTCCGAACGCCCGAGGGTCGGCAGCACGATGACATCGGACTGGCTCTGGCCGACGTAGAAACCGCCTATCTGGAAGCGTACCGCGCGGTTCCGGGTGTTGCCGCTGAGCTTATGCGGGACGGCGCTGATCCCTTCCTGAACCACAGCTTCGAAATCAGGGACGCGCAGAACCGTCTCCTGATAGAGGTGCCGTTCTGGGAAGCACTCGAACAGCGTTAGATCTCACCACGGACTTCCACCGCTACTCCTCGTCCACGGCTGTATCCTTATGGATATAGTGGCAGGCGCGCTGTTCCGGCCATCACGCGAAGTGGCCTTGAGTTTTGGCGGCGAGGCATCGAGGTCTGTGTGAGGGCCGCTGTCAGTGTTGACCGAGAAGATGGAGATTGCGCTTCAAGCGCCGTCACTAGGCAGCAATCCTGTACGTTCTCCAGAGTGCGCCGGATCAGGTCATCGCGTTGAGCAACACTCTCGGCGATGAGGTCATCAACCGTGGCGAACATTTTCTCCGTCACCGTCATGGCGGCGGCATCCGGATCAGAATTCCGGATCACGTGAAGCAACTGATCGGTGAAAATTTGGAATTTCAACGGCGAGGACGCATCAACGGACAGGCTCTGCGCGTCTCGGCAGAGTGCAGTACTACTCGCGTCAGGACAACCTCGGCCTACTTTGGATGCCTCTAGCGGGCAGGTTGCAGCGGGGCACGTCGACGATGGCAATGTCGCCAGGATGTCGCGTCCTCTCCGAAGGCACGCGATCTCATCGTTCTCCTCCGGCAGGCTCATGCAAGCTTAAGCCATCTCGCCAACTATACCGCCACAAGGTCGAGGCCGATGGTGCAGCCGGAGCGATCCGCTCCCCGGGATCCCGATGTCGAACTCTCGTGCCCGCTCGCTCTCGACCTACATCGCCGCCCTCGCCCTGGCTTTGCTCCTGCCCGGGGTCGCCGTCACCGCACTGCTGCTCCAGCGCTGGGTGGCTGCCGAACAGACGCGGCTTGAGAACGACACCGCCGCCCTGAACGCCGACGCCCTGGAGCGGGTCGACCGCTTCCTCGCCAGCGAGATCGCTACCCTTCAGGCGCTCGCTACCTCGCCAGCCCTCGACAGCGGTGATCTCCAACGCTTCGACGAACAGGCCCGTGAGCTTCTCAGCCTGCACGGCACCCACGTCGTCCTGCGTGATCTGAGCGGGCAGCAGGTGGTCAACACTCGCCTGTCCTGGGGCGCGGCTCTGCCACGCCTCACGCGTGAGGTTGATCAGGCCGTGCTCGCGACGGGCAAGCCTGTCGTGTCGGATTTCCTGATCGGCGCCGTCTCCAAGGAGGCGATCGTCCGCATCGTCGTCCCGGTCAGTCGCCGAGGCGAGATCCGCTACACGCTCAGCGCAGTGCTCCCGGCCTCGCTGTTCGGCCGCTTACTCACCTCCGCCGGAGTCACCACCCCGTACTCCGGTTCCGTCACCGATCGCACCGGCCTCATCATCAGCCGCTCCGACCACGATGAGGCGACCGCGGGCAGGCGCTTGCCGGGCTTCGAGGCGATCACGGGCGAGCGCGGCACATGGTCGGGCAACAACCCGATCGGCGTGCCGGTCTTCGCCAGCTACCGCCGCTCGCCCCTGTCGGGCTGGACCATCAGCATCGGCATCGCCCGGGCCGCTCTGCACGAACCGCTCGTGGCATCTCTGCGCGTGCTGCTGCCCACCATCGCTGGTCTCGGCCTCGTGGCCGTGATCCTCTCCCTCGTCGTTGGACGCCGCATGCTTGCGGCGCAGCGCCTGCTCGCGCGATCGGCTCGGGCGCTCGGCGAGGGCGAGATCGTCGTCTCTCCTCACACCTCCATCCGCGAAGCCAACGAAGTCGGGGCGGTCCTGGCCGCCGCGTCCACGAAGCTGCGCGAGCAGGCCCACGCCCTCCAGGCCGTCAACAGCGACCTCGAACGCCGCGTCGCGGCGCGCACGCGCGAACTGGCCGAGCAGCAGGCGCTGTTGAGCGCCACGCTCGACAACATGGATCAGGGCCTGATCCTGGTCGATCCGGATCGCCGGGCCAGACTCGTCAGTCAGCGCGCCATCGCGCTGCTTGATCTCGACCCGGAGATGATGCGCCGCCAGCCCACGAGCGAGGAGATCATCGCCTACCAGATCCGCAGCGGCGAGTTCGCACAGGCCAGCGATGCCATGCGGGCGATCGTGTCTCCGGACGGCATCGACGGGCACCGCACGCATATCTACGAGCGCACGCGCCCGAACGGGACGGTGCTGGAGATCCGCACCGTGCTCCTGCCGGACGGCAGCGCGGTGCGCACCTACACCGATGTCACGGCGCGCAAGCAGATCGAGCAGGCTCTCGACGAGAGCAGGCAGCAAGCCAAACGGGCTCAGACCCAGGCGGAGGCGGCCAGTCAGGCCAAGAGCGAGTTCCTGGCGTCCATGAGCCACGAGATCCGCACACCGCTCAACGGGGTGCTCGGCTATGCCGACTTGCTGATGCACGAGGACGGGCTGAGTGAGCGGCAGCGCCGCCACGCCGAATGCATTCAGGGCGCCGGGCAGGCGCTCCTCACGGTCGTCAATGACATCCTGGACTTCTCGAAGATCGAAGCGGGCCAGATCAACCTCGATCCGCAGCCCTTCGCACCCGAGACGTTGGTCGAGGAGGCGGTCGCGATCGTGCGCGCGGCGGCGGACGCCAAGCACCTCGTTCTCGTGGTGAGGATAGACCCTGCACTTCCGGGCCTGTTGGTGGGTGATCAGGACCGGTTGCGGCAGGTGCTGCTCAACCTGCTCAACAACGCGATCAAGTTCACGGCCGTGGGTGGTGTGACGCTCGCGATCATCTGCGACACGGACGTCGAGGAGAGGTGTCGGATCCGTGTCCGTGTCACGGACACTGGGATCGGCATCGCGCAAGACAAGCAAGCGTGCCTGTTCCAACGCTTCAGCCAAGTCGACGGCTCGATCCGGCGCAGGTTCGGCGGCACGGGCCTGGGACTGGCGATCAGCAGGCGGGTGATCGAGGCGATGGGTGGGCAGATCGGCGTCGAGAGCATCCCGGGCGAGGGTTCGACCTTCTGGTTCGCACTCACCCTGCCACGAGCCGCGGGCGAGCGCACCGACGTTGTCCATGCAGACAAGGTGCAGTCTGGTCCTGTGCGGCCTGCGCGCATCCTCCTGGCTGATGACAATGCGATCAACCAGGACATCGCCCGTGCGATGCTTGAGGCAGCAGGCCACACGGTCGATGTCGTCGGCGATGGAGCCGAAGCCCTCATGGCGGTTCAGGCCCGTACCTACGATCTCGTGCTGATGGACGTGCAGATGCCGGGCATGGACGGGCTCACCGCCGCGCGGCGCATCCGTGCGCTCGACCACCCGGTCGACCGCCTGCCGATCATTGCCATGACGGCCAACGTGCTGCCGCAGCAGGTGGCGCAGTTCCTGGAGGCGGGCATGGACGACCATCTCGGCAAGCCATTCCGCCGCGAGGATCTGCACGCCACCGTCGCACGCTGGACGGACCCAAAGAAACCAGACGAGCAGAAGGCAACTCCGGTCCCGCTCGTTCAGGCCGAACCGATACTGGATAGGGCAGTGTTCGAGGAGATGCTGGAGGTCACTGGTCGCGAAGCGATGCTCGGCCTGCTGGTGCGGTTGGCGGCGGACCTGCGCTCCCGGTTCGGCGAGGCAGTCGGACGCGAGCGTCTGACCGCGGACGCGCACGCGATGATGTCGGTGGCGGGCCTGCTCGGGTTCATCGGTCTTGCTCAAGTCTGCCGCGACTTGGAGCAGGCATGCACCGCGCAGCAGGATCTTGAAAGCATCCTAATACGGCTCGCCGAAGCTCGCTGTGCGACCCTGACCGAGATAACGCGCCTAAATGGATGCTATAGCGAGCATCGATAAATTCGAGTGGCAGCGTATATTTTACTTCATGTTTGTCATGTTGTTGCAGAATTAAATGCCCAAAACGACCGCTGACGCTGTGAAAAGGTTATTGTTCATCAGCTTCATCATGGTTATCTCTACCGCTTTGTTCGCCTGCATCTCGCGCGGTAATGCCCCGAACTAGCTGGCTTTCGCGCTCGAAATCTGCACGCACGACAAATCTCACCTTGTCCGTGCCGACAATGTGATTTGCGCACCGCAAGGTGCTGGTTCACGTTCGTCCCAACTCGGACCTCACGATCGCCGCACGCCGCCACGGCGGAGGCTTAGGTTCATGCTGACATGACATGCACGCCGTTCATCAGACCGGGAATATGGGGGCAGGCCCGAGCCGCGGCATGGCCCACGTCCTGATCATCGGGGCCAGCCAGGGCATCGGGCTCGCCACCGTGCGGGCCGCCCTCAAGCAGGGTCACCATGTGCGCGCTCTTGCCCGCACGGCCTCGCGGATCCCGATCACGGACGAGCGGCTGGAGAAGGTCGTTGGCGACACCCTGCGCGAGGGCGACGTTGTGCAGGCACTGAGCGGGGTTGATGCGGTGGTCCAGGCTTTGGGCATTCCGGTGCAGGACCTGTTCCGCCCCGTGACCTTGTTCTCTGAAGCAACACAGGTGCTCGTTCAAGCCATGGAGGCCGCAGGGATCTCACGGCTGATCGCCGTGACGGGTTTCGGGGCGGGTGACAGCCGCGCGGCGATCGGTCTGCTGCAACTCCTGCCGTTTCAGATCGTGTTCGGCCGGGCCTACGACGACAAAGACGTGCAGGAGATGATGATCCGCAAGAGCCGCCTCGCCTGGACCATCGTGCGACCGGGTATCCTGACCGACAGCACGCGGGCGAGCGGGTACACGGTCCTCGACGAGCCCGCCTCGTGGAGGGGTGGGTTCATCTCCCGCTCGGCCGTAGCCGATTTCCTCGTGCGCCAGATTGAGGACCGGCAGTACGTCGGACGGACGCCTGCGCTGATCCAGTGAAGGAGCGGTTGATCAGGTGTCAGGCAGAACGCAGACCGGACCTCCGGGTGCGAGATGGGCCGCGGCCTGCTCACCACCCTGTGCCGACCAGATCACCCGGCCCTCGCTGTCGGCCAGCCACACGGCATAGTCGGGATTAGCAATCAAAGCGGACGGCAACGTGAGTGCCTCGTCAATGGCAGCCGTGCTCGTCGCAGCGTCGATCCGGATGTCGTACAGGAGAGCGAAGCCCACGCCACCCGGGTACGGGCGCGCCGCCCTCAGATGGTAGATCGCCATGCCATCCTCCCGGTTGATCGCCGCCGCGCCTTCACGGGGCCGCGAAGCAGGAGGTCGAGCCTCGACACAATCCGAGTTTCGCGCAACCCCGGACGAAGCAGTCAGCTTTCCAGACCAGGATCGTCCGAGCGCGAGCGGCTCTTCTTTCTTACACCTCGGGCAGATGAAGCATCGCCTGCGCGACGCAGCGCTCGACCCGCGTCGCGAGCCGATCGAGCGTGCGCACGAGTTCCGCCAGTGCCGTGGCCGCCTCCACCTCCGCCTCGGACAGCTTGCCCGGCACGCCGAGCGCCGCCATCGCCCTAGCCGCGATGCCTCTGGTCTCGCGCCGCAACTCCTCCGCCAGCGACGAGAGTGCCGCGAGGTGCTCGGCGCGAGCCGTGGCCAGCACATCAGTGCCGGTCTCGGCCGCGATCCGCTCCACTGCCGCCGCCAGACGGGGCAGCGGCAGTGACAGAAGCTGTGCACTCATCCTGAGGTCTCCCTCCGCTCGACGAACTCTGCAACCGCTTGCTTGCGCGTCACCGCCACGCCGCCAAGCTGCGGGTGATGTTCTCGACGCCCGAGGCAGCCGTCTGCATGCTGGCCGTGATCTCCTGTGTCACCGCGCTCTGCTGCTCGATCGCACTCGCCGCGCCCGTCACGAAGCCCTGCACGGAGCCGATCTGAGTGCTGATCGCTGCCAGCGTCTCCACCACCTCGGTCGAGACCGCCTGCATCGCGCCGATCTGCTCCGAAATCTTGCCCGTGGCCGCCGTGGTCTGATTGGCCAGCGTCTTCACCTCGCTGGCCACCACCGCGAAGCCCTTGCCCGCCTCGCCCGCTCGCATCGACTCGATCGTTGCGTTCAGCGATAGCAAGTTGATCTGCTCGGCCGTCTTGGTGATCAGTTGTACCACTCCGTCCATCGCCTCGGCCGCGCGGCGCAACTGCGCCGTCGAGCGATCGGCGGCCAGGGTGTGGCCGTGGATCAGGTCCACTGCCTGCTTGGAGCGGCTCATCGCTCCGGTGATCTCGCGCACCGAGGCGTTCATCTCCTCGGCCGCCGAGGCCACCGTCTGCACGTTCATCAAGGTTTGCTCGGCTGCCCCGATCGCCTGAGTGCGCGCGCGCATGTTTTCGGTGATGTCGGTGGCGTACTTGACCACCTTGAACGGCCGCCCGCTCATGTCGCAGATCGGGTTGTAGGTAGCCTGGATGAACACCTCGCGCCCGTTCTTGCCGAGGCGCGAGTAGATGGCCGAGTGGAACTCGCCCCGGCGCAGCTTCTGCCAGAACTCTTGGTACTCGCGGCTCGCCGCGTAGGCGCGCTCGACGAACATCTGGTGGTGCTGGCCTTGGATCTCGGCCAACCGATAGCCCATCGCGTCGAGAAAGTTGTCGTTGGCGTCGAGGATGGTGCCGTCCATGGCGAAGTGGATCACCGCCTGCGACTGGTTGATGGCCGAGATCTGACCCGCGTGGTCGGCGTTGCGCAGCTTGTCGGCAGTGACGTCGGTGGCGTACTTGACGACCTTGAACGGCTTGCCGTTGAGGTCGAGGATGGGATTGTAGCTGGCCTGAAGCCAGATCTCGCGCCCGTCCTTTCCATAACGGCGGAACTCGGCGGTCTGGTGCTGGCCCTTGTTCAGCTTCTGCCAGAAGCTGGCGTAATCCCAACCTCGCGCCTCCTCGGGATCAACGAACAGGGCGTGATGCTGGCCGACCACCTCTTCGCGATCGTAGCCGACCGTGCGCAGGAAGTTGTCGTTAACATCCAGAATGGTGCCGTCCATGGCGAAGTGGATGACAGCTTGGCTCTTGTTGATGGCCGCCACTTGCCCGTTGAGGTCAGCCCCGCGCATCTTCTGCGCCGTGATGTCGGTGGCAAATTTGACAACCTTGACGGGCGTGCCTGCGGCATCGAGCACCGGGTTGTAGGTGGCCTGGATCCAAATCTCGCGCCCTCCCTTACCGAAGCGCTTGTACTCGGCGGCTTGGAACTGGCCGCGCTGAAGCGAGGCCCAGAACTCCTTGTAGGTCGTGCTGGCGGCCTCGGCGGGATCGACGAAGAGGGCGTGGTGCTTGCCGCGTATCTCGTCAAGGTCGTAGCCGACCGCCTGAAGAAAGTTGGAATTGGCGTCTAAGATGGTGCCGTCCGTCGCGAACTCGATCGTGGCGAGCGATTTGTCGAGGGCGGCGAGCTTGGCTTCGAGTTCCTGGCGGCTCGCACTTGTCTTGCTGCGCGTTCCGGCTTCTGCGCTGGCCCTGTGTCTGACGACTGCGAACTTGCCGAACATGACTGCTCTTCCCGCTCGTGTTTCGTGCAAGAAATTGGGGCACAATTTACTAAGGAATGATTTACATTTCGCTGGCCATGCTGCATCTGCACAAGATGTCACAGACACGGATTTAGTTCTTTCCGGCGCAACCTGAGTTTGCAGTCCGGGCATTCATCGAAAAAAACAGATGTAGATAAAGTTATTGCAGGGCAATGCGAATTGATATGGACCCAAGAGCGCGGAGTCTATTGAGAGATTAATAACTATCTTCCAGTAAAATTATATTGTGAGAGAAGTAGTACGCACTGTATCGTCGACATGAAATGCACACTTATCTGCCACCTATGCAATTGTGAACCTAAAAAGATGCCTGTTTATCAGAATAACGATGCTTCGTGTACATGCGCTCAACCCAGAGCAGGGACCTGCGCTTCTGCCAGCCGCGCAGCGCATCCTCGACCGCGAACGGTAACCGGATCTGCTGGTACACTGGACAGGCCGCTGGGCGGGCGAGTGGTGCCAGCAGGCTGGCCGCCGTGATGTCGGCCCGGCCGAACCGGCCGCCGACGAGGTAGTGCCGCCCGACCACCTGCGCGTCGAACCAGTCGAGCGCCGCCTCGACCTGCCGCTCCAAACCCGGATGCGCGTCGGCCTGGGCCTCCATGGCCCGGATCATCCGCTGGCGCGTCAACGGCCAGAGCAGCCGCCCGATCAGCGCCTGCGGGCGAGAGACGCCGTCGAACTGAACCTCGCGGAGGTTCGAGGACGGATCGTGAAGCAAAGCGCTGTAGAGGTAGCGCCGCACCAGCGGACCGATCCAGCGCGTGAAACGGCCTTCGAGGTCGGGATCATGGCCCCTGATCCCGGTCCAGTCTAGGATGCGACCGCTGCCTTGGATGACATCGGTGCCCGTGTCGAGGATCGGCAGTGACGTGCCCGTCCCGAGCCGCTTGGCGAGCAGCGCATGCGGTCCGGGTGCCCACCGCACCTCCCTGTAGATCACGCCCGTGTGATCCAGGGCCCATCGTGCCCGTTCGCAGAAGTGCGAGGGTGCGAAAACAACCAGACGGACTTCACGGCGAGCCATGCAGAGGAGGTGGTCCGCCGATCTTCCTTGTCGAGGCCACCCGGCCGCTGCGTACTGCTCAGCAGGACTGATTGCTCACACTGGTGAACTGCGACCAACTTGCCACGCGAGGCGCTCGCGCCAGCCCGCGGGGAGGTCGACGCGTTTGAGGCGCATACGGGCCTCGACGCTGGCCAGCACCCGTTGCCAGTGCTCATCCGGCAGGGTCGTCAATTCGGTGAAGCCCAAGTTGCGTGTCGCCGTCCACACCACCTCCATCCATTCGAGCCCCAGATGGGTTGGCGGGCGCGGGCACATGGGCGGTCATCCCTGATTTCCGTCACAGGATGCCGCGCCCGCTTCTTCCTCGCCAGTCCGCACGGATAAAGACCGTTTTTCGGCGAGCAGAGCCGGTTCTCAGGAGCGCTCCTACGCTTCCATCTGTGTGCGGTCGATGCCGTGCCACGCCCCGAGCGTGGTCAGACTGAGTTCAAGACGATCCCGGTAGGTACGCGCATTGCCGTCAGCACCGCGTCGAGTTCGTTGAGGGCCTGCTCGGCGCGCGCCGTGTTCTGCCCATCCACGATCAGGCCAGCAAGATCATGGATAAGGGCGAGCCGGTGCACCTCGCCATTGACGATCAATCGGGCGAGAATTACGAGGCTATCCTCCCGATCCTTGGTCTGGGCTGCATCGAGCAGCGCCATTCTCATGCTCATGAACGTCTCACGGCGTGCAGGTGAGCGCGATACTGCTGCATGGACGCGAGCGCGTCGTCGATGTCATGCAGCAGGCGACGAGCAGCGTGGCTGCTCTGACCATCCTCGCGCAAGTAATCGACGAGTTGGGTCTGCACGATGCGGCGGGCCTCCCCCTCAATGACAAGGTGATCGAGCAGGTCGATCTCGTCGTCCGGCGTATTCCACACCATCGCCTGACCTATGTCTGGGCTTATTTGCCTTCATGTAGCACGCCTGTTGGTCACCCGGATACGTCGCCTGCATCGGGCATGATTGCCTCAGCGACGTCGATCTAATTGTTCAGGTTCATGACCGCGAGCACGAGCGAGAGAAGTGCAGCCGATCAATACTCCTCTGCGGGTATGGGCGCGTTGTTACCTAGTACGGTGAAGCAGGGAAATCGAGATCATCATGAGCGAGAGAGTTCATCATCGGCATCACGGCGTTGCCACAGTGGGATGACTCGCCCCGGGTTGTGTTCGTGCTATGCTTCTATCGTCATGGGGGTGACGCTGTTGCCGCACAGAGGGCGAGATGCCCACCGATGTTCCTCAACCATCGGAACCGCCCAGCGCCCGGCTTCGTGCGCCGCCCGGGCCTGCTCTGGCCGGGCCGCGTCTCCGCTTTCTCGCAGGGCGCATTCAGCAGGCCCGCACGCGGCACAGGATCACCAGGATCTCCTTTGCCTGACCAGGGTATGGAGTGCGCTGTACGAGAAGGTGCAGCTTGCCTCGGCCGAGGCTCTGCAGGGCGATCAGGCCCGGCTGCTGTACTGTGAGCATGTGCGCCGCATGGAGCCAGCCATCACGCGCGAGGAGCGTCGGATCGTGCGAGCCGTTGCGGCGGCGCGGCGCGCCCAGAGGGATTGGAACATGGACACCTACGCGCGGGCGATCGGGGTCGAAGAGGCCGCCCGCGCTCGCCTCGCCCGGCTCTGGTCGCGCCTCTGAGCCTGAGCGATCACCAAACCATCGAGCGCGATCGGCGATCGGCGTGTACCTGCTTCTCGTTCGTCCCGGCACTGGTCGGCCACTGCTTCTGGCTCGATGCAAAGGTACTTGGGCTGAAAGTTCGCAAACCTCATGAGGTGATCGAGGTCGCGGATCGTCAACCTCTTGCCTTCCAATCTGATCAGGCCGACGCGGCGAAGGGCCTGAAGCATGCGGTTCACGTGCACGACTGACACACCCACCGCATCCGCCAGATCCACTTGCGTCAAGGGAAGTTCGTAGCTGCTCCCAATGGCAAGGCCGACCACCCGCATCCGAACCAGCAATTCGCAGAAGAGATGGGCGATGTGCTGGTCGGTTGAGCGACGACCCATACCGATAAGCCACTCACGCAGGATCGCCTCGTCGACCAGCTTCATTCTGCGCAACGCGTGCTCGATGGCAGGATATTCCGTCATAAGCGCATCGAGGGTCTGGAGCGGGATCGTCGACACCTCACAGGTGGTGAGCGTCGCGACTGAGTAGTCCAGACACCCGAGAACCGACGCGTTCAGGCCGCACAGATCGCCCGGGATGAGATAGGCGATGATCGCGCGTTGGCCATCCGGCAGGATCCTGTATCGGCAGGCGAAGCCGCGCTCGATGATGACGACATGCTTGGGAACCGTGTCTTCCACCAGCAGGTTCTGATGCGCCGGAACCGGCTGCACCCGGGTTCTTGCCTGAACGAGCGCGTCCTGCTCCTCCTGCGAGAGGCAGGACCGGCTGAGGAGCTTTCGAAGGAGAGGGTTTCGCATCGCTTTGCTCGGCTGTCACAGCCAACCCGCCAACGGAGCGGGCACGCGGCAGCAAGGGGATCAGGCAAGCCGCGCGCGACTGCCTCACGGCGCTTGCGCATCTGGTTCCAGGCTCGTGCCGCTCTGCGCAGCGACCATGGCGCCCGGGTCTCAGTAGCCTCACGTTAACAGGATCAAGAAGAATCTCAATGAATGATAATCGAACTCGGCACCGATTTCGCAATTGCTACGCTACTTTCCAAATTATTGGGAGCAGAATAGGCCATTGTACATAGGCCGCTCGGATGAACGGCGAACAAGGAGGAGATGGCGGGCAAAGCATTACCGGCTGAGAGGACTACTCCGCCAGTCTGCTGATCGGTGCCGTGATGCGCATCACCAGCCCCTTGGGCTGCCAGTCATAGGCGATCTCACCGCCAAGCTGCGCGCTCGCGCTCCGTGCCATCATCCGACTGCCGAACCCCTGACGCTCCGGGGCTCCGGCCAGGGCCGGACCGCCCCGCTCCTGCCAGAGCAGCATGAGCCGGTCCTTCTCGCGGCCGATGCGGATCAGCACCTGTCCCCCTTCGACCGAGAGGGCGCCGTACTTCACCGCGTTCGTGGCCTGTTCGTGCAGGATCAGCGCGAAAGCCGCAGCCGCCCGCTCGCCGACCGGCACGTCATCCCCTGTCACCACCACACGGTCACGGCCCTCCTCGGCGTAGGGCGCCAGCAGCGTGCGCAGCAGGCCCTGGACCGTCTGGTTCCCGGTCACCGGCCCGGATCCCGGACCGTGCGGGCGCACGTACTCGTGGGCCAGCGCCAGCGCCTGAAGCCGCGCCTGGAAGTTGCCCGCGTAGGCTTCGGCCGCCGCGTGCCCGCGCGCCGTCAACGTGGCCAGCCCGCCCACCAGCGCGAAGATGTTCTTGATTCGGTGCGATAGTTCCCGGGTGAGAAGCTCGCGCGCCTCCTCGTTGGCCTTGCGCCGCGTGATGTCGCGGTGCGCCCCGATCAGGCGCAGCGCCCGGCCCTGCGCGTCCCGCTCGATGCGCGCGGTCGCGGCGATCCAGCGCACGGCGCCGTCGCTCGGTCGGATGATGCGGTACTCGGCCGCGTAATCGTCTACGCAGCCTCGCACCGCATCGAGGAAACGGCTCTCGGCCTCCCGGCGGTCCTCCGGATGGAGGCGTCGCACCCACTCCTCATGGCCCTCGCGAGCCGCCTCCGGCGGCAGGCCGTGGAGGCGCAGGTACTGCACGGAGCGGTGGCTCCAGAAGCCGTGGCGCAGGTCGATCTCGAAGCCACCGACGCCCGCGAGGTCATGCACCTGCGCCAGTTCCGCCTCTCGCCGCGCGAGGCTGGTTCTCAGGCAGCGGTTCTCAAGCTGCGTCATGACCTGCTGGGCAAGCGTGCGCAGCGCCTCGGCTTGCCGGGCATCGAGGGCCCGAGGGCCCGGACCAGCGTCGAGAACGCACAGCACACCGAGGGGCAGCCCATGCGGGGTTCGCAGCAGCGCCCCCGCGTAGAAGGTCAAATGCGGCCTGCTGACGACGAACGGGTCGGGACCGAAGCGGAGATCGCGCTCCAGGTCGGGGACGACCAGGAGGTCCGTGCTCAGGATCATCTGCTTGCGGGCGGCCGAGGGAGGTGGCGCCTCACGGATGCCCAGCCCGATCTCGGACGCGAAGAACTGGCGTGCCTCGTCGATCAGGCTGATGGCAGCCGCGGGCGTGTGGCAGACCTGGGCGGCGAGGCGGCAGAGGGCGTCGAGCGAGGGCTGCGGCGGCCTGTCGAGGATCTCGTAGGTGCGCAAGGCAGCCAGACGCTGCTGCTCCGACCACGGCGGCGCGACATCCGGCCCGGGCACAACCGTGTCCGTCATGGATCACCTCTCCGGAGATCTGCCTGAGGCTGCGTATGGCTGCGCCTGGATAGCGTGACTGGTCGCGACCTTGCAACGACACGGCTTACGGTCGAGGTCGCCGTGTCGACTTCACGATCTGAACACCAACCAGTAGGTGATCGAGTTCAGATCCTGGTCTCGCTCAGGGCGAGAGATCTGCAAGGACTTTCTCTCCGTCCGGTCGCAAGCCGCCCTTGGCATCCACGTGCCGGTACAGGGTCTGCCGCGTCACGCCGAGGATGCGGCAGAGATCAGCCACCCTCGTCTCCCGTTGGCTCATCGCGGCCTGGGCGAGCCGCACCTTGGCGGGCGTCATCTTCGGCTTACGGCCCCCGCTTCTGCCCCGCGCCCGGGCTGCGGCGAGCCCGGCCCGGGTGCGCTCGACGATCAACTCGCGCTCGAATTCCGCAAGCGCGGCGAAGATCCCGAACACCAGCCGTCCGTTGGCCGTGGTGGTGTCGAGGTGCGCGCCCTGGCCCGCCAGCACCTTCAAGCCGATCTCGCGGTGGGTGAGGTCGTGGACCGTGTTGACGAGGTGGCGCAGGTCGCGACCGAGGCGATCGAGTTTCCAGATCACCAGCGTATCGCCCTCGCGCAGCGCCTTGAGACAGGCGTCGAGCCCGGGACGGGCGTCGCGCTTGCCGGAGGCGTGATCCTCGTACAGGTGCTCGGGCCGGATCCCGGCCGCGAGCAGGGCGTCACGCTGCAAGTTGGTGGTCTGCGAGCCGTCCGCCTTGGACACACGCATGTAGCCGATCAGCATCCGCACGCTCCTACCGGATCACCTCGACCGTGACGCCGACCGCCTCGGCGATCTCGGACCAGCGCCGCTCGGCCGTGACGGCGGGCAGCCCGCGCTCCAGCGCGAGCGCCAGACAGGCCCGGTCGCCGAGAGACAGTCCCGCCGCCCGCGTCGCAGGCCGTAGCGCCGCCGAGGTGCGCGCCTGAGCGTCCGTGAACGGCACGATCTGCATACCAAGGATGGTCACTGCCTGGGCCGCCTCGGCAGGTGGGAGGCCACGGTCGACGAGCTTGGCGAGAGTTTCTGCAAGGTTCGCCACGCCGATCAGCCCTTCGGCGACGTGGGCCCGAACTTGGTCGGCACCCGGCTCATCGAACAGAAGGGCGAGCACGGCCGAAGCGTCGAGCACGCTGGTCACGAACGATCCTCGTGTGCAGCCTCGGTTCGCCGCTCGGCGAGGAACTCGTCGACGACGCCGCTCGCGTCGGGCGCGAAGCGGCGCACGAGGGCCTGGGCGCGACGGACGGCATCGTCGGCACTCTCAAGGACAAAGCGTCCACCGTCGTCCCGGATGATCAGCATGCCACCCCGACCGAGATTGAGGTGGCGCCGCACGGCGGCAGGCAGAACCAGCCTGCCATTCTCGGCCACTGCGACCTTGAAGTCCCGCATGACATGTTTCCACGATTTGCCACACTTCCGTTATGCGCCAGGGAGGGGTGATGGGCAAGCGTCACGCAAACGAGCGTTTGAGGAGCACGCCCGAGGCTGACTTCAACCTAAATGCCAAACTGTCACTTTAAACATCACTTAATCTACAGAACGAAAAACATGTCGTGGGTGCTAAAAGTGACAAACATCAGTGCGGAGGTGTTCGCCGCTCTCGCTAATCCGACGAGGCGGCAGATCATCAACATCCTCCGAGGCGAACCCGCTCGGCGATACCCGCGACTGCACCTAAGCCCTGCGTCGTCCTTTCGTATTCGCATGGAGGCGACTCCCGCCAATGATGACCATTCCAGCCGTCCCGTATGACCCAGGATGGACCCGAGCGCGGTGACCTGAAGAACGCCTGGAGCAGAGGTAATTTTCTCGCTCTGGCGAGCGCATGGCGCGCCTGCTGGACAGTGATCGGCAGATGCGCGCTCCCAGTTCGCAAGGGATTTTGCCGTGATGCTGCGGCAAGCACAGGCAACTGCACGCCGACTGTTGACGTTATAGGCAGCACGTTTCAGATGCGCGAGCGTGCAAACAAAGGGCATACGATGGACGAAAACCCTACCTCCGACTCTGACCTCACGGTGCTCACGGCCGACATCGTCTCGGCTTACGTCTCGAAGAACTCCGTGCCGACCGACGAACTCGCAACCGTCCTGAACTTGGTTCACGAGGCGCTGAGCAGCCTCGGTGCACCGCTTGCGAGCGAGCGTGAGAAGCTCACGCCTCCCGTGCTGATCAAGAAGACGGTGACGGCGGACCACATTGTCAGCCTGGAGGATGGGCGGCCGTACAAGTCGCTCAAGCGCCACCTCACCACCCGCGGCCTTACGCCCGCCGAGTACCGTCAGAAGTGGGGCCTGCCGCCCGACTACCCGATGGTGGCGGCCAACTACGCCGCCCAGCGCTCCGAACTCGCCAAGAGTATCGGTCTCGGTCAGCGCCGTGAACAGGCTGCGGCCGAGAAGCGCGCCGTCCCCGATGCCATGGTAACCAGCCCGCGGAGGGGCTCTGGACGTTCGCGGAAGGAGAAGGGCTGAGCCACGGTCAGACGAGCGCTCACCAGCGGCCACCGTGTTCGTGCCTTCGCCCGCTCCGCTTCGCGCATTCCGATCACCAATGAGAACCTCGATGTCGTCGACGGCGACGCCTTGCAGGTAGGCGACGTGGAGCATGCGCTGTGCACGGTGGATGTCGTGATCCAGACCCTGGGCGTACCGGTCCAGCAGATGTTCGGACTGTGAGCCTGTGCTCGGAGGCGACGTGGATCCTGGTCGCTACGATGGAGCGCGCGGGCGCGTCGCGGCTGATCGCGTTGACCGTCTTTGGAACCGGGGACAGCCACCAATCGGTCGGTCTCCGACGTCGCGGACTTCCTCGTCAAACAGATCTGTCGAACGACGTACCTTCGCAAGACGCCGGTCCTGATTTCTTAGACAGCACTTTCTGCTTACCAATCACATTCTTCGAGCCTGTGCCTGCGAAATCAGGTACGTGACGCCACAGCGTGACCGTGGCTCCGGCACGGCGGCTCGCACGCCAAGTACCGCTCCAGAGCCTTCCGGCTGAGCGCGAACTTGCGTGCGCGATAGCTGAGGGGCCAGTGAACCAATGGACACGCTCGGTCGTTACTGAAGGGATGTATGCCGATCTCCGCAGCCGCGAAGCACCCCGCGGTGAGAACCAGAAACCTTCCCCCCGCCTGCCCCTGATGAAGGTCGGGCGATACAGGGCAGAGACAGCCACACGGTGGCGCAGGACTGAGCGCGGAGCGTCGGTTTGACCAGACCTGACGCCGCACAAACACCTCCGACCGTGCGCGAGGCGGAGCTTGAAGCGGAGATCGCCCGGCTGCGCCGCTCCCTCGACGAGGCGGTCCGCCGTACTGCCGACGAGGTGCCCGCGGCCAAGGCAGGGCACGAACACGAACTCGCTGACGCGCGGGCGACCGTCGTGGTTGCTCAGGCACGCGTGGCCGAGTTGGAGCAGGTCAACGTTGAACTCCTCGCCAGCCGCGGGGCCCTGGCGGCCAGCGAGGCGCGTTACCGCCTCGCCGTCGAGAGCGCACGGGACTACGCCATCTTCACCACCGATCTGGCAGGCCGCATCACCGGCTGGAACGCGGGCGCCGAGCACCTGATGGGCTGGAGCGAGCAGGAGGCGCTCGGTGCTCCCGTCAATCTCATCTTCACGCCCGAGGACGATCGCGCGGCCATCGCCGAGACCGAGATGCGGCTGGCTGTCACCGAGGATCGTGCGGAGGACGACCGTTGGCACCTGAGGAAGGACGGCACCCGCTTCTGGGCCAACGGCCTGATGATGCCGTTGCGCGACGATGACGGCGGGCTGGTCGGCTTCCTCAAGATCCTGCGCGACCGCACCGCCGAGAAGCAGGCCGCCGAGCGCCAGCAGCTTCTCGTCAACGAGTTGAACCACCGGGTGAAGAACACGCTCGCCACCGTCCAGGCATTCACCACCCAGACGCTGCGCACCGCGGGATCGCTGAGCGAGGCGCGCGAGGCGATCACCGCCCGGCTGATCGCCCTGTCCAAGGCGCACGACGTGCTCACGGCCGAGAACTGGGAGGGAGCCGATCTCGCCGAGATCGTCTCGGATGCGCTGCGTCTGCACGGCGGGGATGGCCAGCGCTGCCGCTGGCAGGGCAACCCGATCCGGGTCTCGCCGCGCATCGCGTTGGCGCTCGCGATGATGCTGCACGAACTGGCCACCAACGCCATCAAGTACGGCGCGCTCTCGACCGAGACCGGCAGCGTCGCGGTCATCTGGCGCATCATCGACGAGGGTGGTGAGCCGCCCTGCGCGCGGCTGCGGCTGGCGTTGCGCTGGCAGGAGCACGGCGGGCCACCCGTGACGCCGCCCACGCGGCAGGGCTTCGGCTCGCGCCTGATCGAGCGGGGACTGGCCGGTGAACTCGGTGGTGAGGTGCGGCTGCGCTATGAGCCCGAAGGTGTGGTGTGCGACGTCGACGTTCCGCTGGAGTTCGCCTGACCTCCCGGCCCGACCACGGGCGCGCAGCGTCGCGCCTTCCTGTGCAGACCGTATCGCCCTAGTTGGCAGGTTCCGCTACCGGGAGCGGTCTGCTCCCGCCATCCCCTTCGCCCAAGGATCAAAACCCGTGCCGGGAGTGCCGCTACGTGTCACCAGCGCCGACCGCTGACGCAGGAACTGCTCCCGATCCGCAGCATCCCGCGACCCCGGCCGAACGCACCCTGCGCCTCGTCGTCGTCGCGGCCCTGATCCTGCCGCTGCTGGTGTTCGGCACCGGGGCGGGGCTCTCCTACCAGAGCCACTGGCGCGAGGCTCGCGCCCGCCTTGCCCGCACCCTCGACGTGGTGCGCGAGCACGCCACCAAGGTGTTCGAGACCCACGACCTCGTCGCCCGGCAGGTGCAACAGGCCCTGCACGGCCTCGACGACGCCGACATCCGCGCCCGCGAGGCCGACCTGCACCTCTCCCTCGCGGCCATGACCCGCAAGCTGGCGCAAGTCAGCGACATCTGGGTGTTCGACCGGGAAGCTCACCCGCTCGTCGCCGCCTCGCGGGTGCCGGTCCCGCGCGGGCTCGACGTCTCGGATCGCACCTACTTTCAAGTGCACCGCGACGGCACCGTGCCGCCCGGATCCGACCACATCAGCGAGGTTCTGAGCGGGCGGGTGGGCGGCACCACCTTCTTCCAGGTCAGCATGGCCCGGGCGGGTGCGGGCGAGCCATTCAGCGGCGTGGTGGCGATCTCGGTCGAGCCCGCCTACTTCCGCGACTTCTACGCCCAGGTGCGTGCGGGCGGGCTCGACACCATCACGCTGATCCGCGCGGACGGCGCCATCCTGGCTCGTGCTCCCGAGATCCAGGCATCGGGGCAGCGGCTCCCCGCAGGCAGCGGCTTCCTGACGGCCGTCGCACGCGCTGCGGAGCAGGGCTTCTACGAGGCCCACTCCGCCATCGACGGGCGCGAGCGCCTCTACGCCTACCGCAAGCTGACCGACTACCCGGTCTACGTCACCGCGGGCCTGGATCGCACCACGGTGCTGGCCGAGTGGCGCGCCACGATGATCAGCCACCTCTACTTCGGTGTGCCCGCCACGCTCGGCCTCGTGCTGCTCACGCTCACCGCCCTGCGCCGCACCCGCCGCGAGAGCCTCGCGCTCGCGCACCTGCGGGCGGAAACCGCACGGCGCGAGGCGAGCGAGGAGCAGTTGCGGCAGGCCCAGAAGATGGAAGCGGTCGGCCAACTCACGGGCGGGCTGGCGCACGACTTCAACAACTTGCTCACCATCGTGCTGGGCTCGCTCGAACTGCTCCAGAAGCGCATGCCCGACGCCGACGCGCGCCAGCACCGGCTGATGCAGAACGCCGTCGAGGGCGCGAGGCGCGCGGCAATCCTCACCCAGCGCCTGCTCGCCTTCGCGCGCCGCCAGCCGCTCGATCCCAGGCCGCTCGACGCCAACGCGCTGGTCTCGGGCCTGTCCGACCTGCTGCGCCGCACCTTGGGCGAGACGGTGCGGCTGGAGACCGTGCTGGGCGGCGGCCTGTGGCGCAGCTTCGCCGACCCCAACCAGATGGAGAGCACGCTACTCAACCTCGCCGTCAACGCCCGCGACGCGCTGCCGGAGAGCGGCGGCAGGGTGACGATCGAGACCGCCAACGCGCATCTCGATGAGGTGTACGCGGCCGAGCACGGCGTGGCGGCGGGCCAATACGTGCTGCTGGCGGTCAGCGACAACGGCTCCGGCATGGTGCCCGAGGTGCTGCGGCGCGCCTTCGAGCCGTTCTACACCACCAAGGATCAGGGCAAGGGCACGGGGCTGGGCCTGAGCCAAGTCTACGGCTTCATCAAGCAGTCCGGCGGGCACGTGAAGCTCTACTCCGAGCCCGGTCAGGGCACGACGGTGAAGCTCTACCTGCCGCGCTACACCGGTCTGGAGGACACCCGCATCATCGTGCCCGAGCCGAAGCTCCTGCCGGTGGCGATGGCGAGCGCCACGGTGCTGCTGGTGGAGGACGAGGCGGCGGTGCGGCAGTTCGCGAGCGAGGCACTGGGCGACCTCGGCTACCGGGTGCTGGCGGCGGACAGCGCGGCCTCGGCGCTGGCCTTGCTGGCGCAGCACCCCGAGATCGATCTCCTGCTCACCGACGTGATCATGCCCGAGGTGAACGGGCGCAACCTCGCCGACGAGGCGCTGCGGCGGCGTCCGGACCTGAAGGTGGTGTTCATGACCGGCTACACGCGCAACGCCATCGTGCACAACGGCCTGCTCGACCCGGGCACGCACCTGATCACCAAGCCGTTCACGGTGTCGCAGGTAGCGCTCAAGTTGCAGGCGGTCCTGAGTGGGGATGAGCCGCCAACGGGCGAGCCCTTGCAGTAGGCGCTTGACGCAGGTGCAGCGGGCGGGGCAGTGCGGCACCGATCGGCGTGATCGTGATTCGTTCCAGGCCGCGATGCGCATGACCCTGACGATTGCAGTCTGCTCTCGTACCCTTTGGTGGTCGGTGAACGATCGCGATGTCGAGACGCATGATGGGTCAGCAGGCGCGCGAGGCTGCGCGCCTGCACCAGATCCTCGATGCCGCGGTCGAGCACGCCATCATCGAGATCAACCTCGATCGAACAGTGCGCGGCTGGAACGTGGGCGCGGAGCGGCTGTTCGGCTGGTCCGCGCAAGAGGTGCTCGGGCAGGCGGCCGATCTGATCTTCACGTCCGAGGACCGCGAGGCCGACGTTCCGGCCCGCGAAGCCGCGCAGGCCCTCAGCCAGGGCCGAGCGGAGGACACCCGCTACCACCTGCGGCGCGATGGCAGCCGGTTCTGGGCCAGCGGAGTGATGACGCCGCTCACCTCGCCAGGCGGCGAACCGGATGGGCTGCTCAAGATCGTGCGCGACCAGACCGGCACCCGGGTGGCCGAGGAGGCACTGCTGCGCGCCCTGGAGGTGGCGCACAAGGCCACCGAGGCGCGGGCGCGGCTGATGGCGGTGGCAGGGCATGATCTGCGTCAGCCGCTCCAAGTGATCGGCATGGTGCTGGAGCAGGTGGCGCCGCAGGTCACGGGGGAGCGCAACACGCGCTATCTCGCCTACGCCCAGGAGGCACTGGGCCGCCTCGCGGGTGTGCAGATGCGCCATGCCAGCCTCGTCAAGACCGTGCAGGCTGCCTTGAGCGCGTCCGGGCTTCCCGCCGGGCGCCTCGAACTGGAAATCACCGAGAGCGTGCTGCTGGACGGCGGTGAGCGGGTACACGAGGTGCTACGCAGCCTGCGTGATCTCGGCATGCACGTCGCCCTGGACGATTTCGGCACCGGCTACTCCAGCTTGAGCTACCTGCGCCTGTTCCCGTTCGACAAGATCAAGATCGACCGCTCGTTCATCACCGGGCTGGACGATCCGGGCACGGCCGCGATCGTGCAGGCGATCGTGGATCTCGGCACCCGCCTGGGCATGGCGGTGACGGCCGAGGGGATCGAGACATCCGAGCAGTGGACCAGGGTGCGGGCGATGGGCTGCACGCTGGCGCAAGGCTACCTGCTCGGTCGTCCTCAGCCCCTAGAGGCGGCGCTCGCGGCGGCCCCCGGCGTGGCCGAGGACTTCGAGGTGCGGGAGCCTGATCTGGGCATCCGGAACGCCTGAGCCGCGCGGGTCTCACGTCCTCAGGCCAGAACGGTGAGCAGCTTCTCCTGCAAGGCGGCAGGCGAGAAGGGCTTGACGATGTAGGCGTCGACGCCTGCCTTCTTGGCGTGCACGACCGAGGCGGCGTCCTGGCGCGCGGTCATGAGCAGGAACTTCGTCCCGCTCAGGCGCGGGTCTGTGCGCACCGCACGGAGTAGCTGGATGCCGGTGACCGGCTGCATGTTCCAGTCCGCGATCACGACGGCGTAGAGCTTGTCCTGCACCATCTGCACGGCCTCGACACCATCGCTGGCCACGTCGATCTGTTCACAGCCGAGCTTCTGGCAGATGGTGGTGACGATCTGCCGGACAACGATCTGGTCGTCGACCACCAAGATGCTCAAGGCCGCGAACCGACGCCGTGTTCTCAGGTCCATCGTTTCCTCATCGAACGTCTGATGCTGCCCGAGGCACCCACTAACCGACAATGTAGGGCAGGACAACGAACCTCTAACAGCGTCAGCGACGAACACGAGGGCGCTCAACATTCTCGTCTTGAGCACCGAGCCTCACGAGACGTTCGGAGTAGTCGGACAGCACGATGGGGCGTCTCGCAGCGCCGAACCTGATTGCCCAGGCTCTGGCCCCGCTGGCGGGCGCAACGATCATCACCTCCGGCCGCACGAGCACGATGTTTGGCGTGCTGACGGGGATCGCTGTCGTGAACGTCATCCTGGTCGGCGTCCTCGGCCCGAAGCGGTCGCAAGAGCGATGGATCGACGAGCACCTGGAACGAGTTCGGCGCCTGGATCGGCAACCATCACCTCTTCCGCCACAGCATCAAGCGTATCTACGGCGAGTGCAACACGGCCAACATTACGTTCGACCTTCACTACTTCTACCTCGACATGACCGCGATGAAGTCGCCCGTGCGCTACCTCATCATGCCGCCGTGGCCGATCGTGCTCGCGGACGCGGCGGGCCGCGAATACAGGCTCTCCGGCGTCGAGGCGGGGATCGCCCTGATGGCTCTGGCGTGGCTGGAGACGCTCGACCGGCACGGCAAGACCGGTCTCGCCCTGGAGTGGATCTACGGACCTGCCGCCAAGCGGTACGCGCAGGACGTTCGCAACGACTTTGCCATGGCCGCCATGCAGTTCACGGAGGGTGCCGCGCTGCTCGACTGATCAGAGGCGGGCGTTGAATTCTGGCGAGCGGCGCTGGTGAGAACCGTGCCGCTCGCACACAGCAACGCACGGCAGACAGCGCCTTTCGCGGTCAGCGGCACATAGGCGCCAAAGCAGCGTGATCAGACGCCGCCTCGCAATGATGATGGATTTCATGTAAAGCTCAGTTTGAAACCTGATGCCATGCACCTGCCATAGCCGTTCCCCGGCCGTTCCTTTGCGGCTCGTGGTTGGTGTGTGCTTGACCCCCTTCAGGAGATGGCCATGAGCGAGCGAGCATTGCGTTTCGCCCGAGAGTGGGTCAGCGCTCACGTCCACCCGAACATCCTCATTGATCCCAAGGAGTGTTGAAGAATGTGAAACGCACCCGAGGCGACGCCCGAACTCGCCAGATACCTGTGGACAAAAAGAACTCGAACTTGACGAGCGTCCGCTTGGCGCGCGTGCCCCGCAGGGCACCGCCACGTCAGGAGTGCAGGGGAAGCGGCGACCCAAATCCTGCGTGCGCAGAGAGAGGCACGAGGGACCTCCGGCTTTAACCGTTTGCGCTTTGCGCATCATTCCGTTAACGCTTTGGCTTAAGCGTTAACGGAGCATGAATCCGTTCACGGATCGCCACGAAGGCGTTAACGGTTTTGGAAAGGCCCGGTCATGCCAAGGAGCAGGATCGACGGGAAGCTGACCGGCATCAGGATGCCGCATACCCTTTTACGCGAGGTTGACGCGCTGGCCGGGCCTGGCCGCATGGCAGAGTTCGTGCGCGCTGCTGTGGAAGCCGAGGTTGCCCGCCGGAAGAGTGAAGGTCGGGAGGGAGCACGGCCGCCCGGTCCGTCGAGCCCAGAGGCCCCGCCAGGATATTCGCCCAACTCGTCGCCCACGCCCTGGGGTGCGGCTCCCGACAAGTGGAGCGGCTACGGCATCGCGGGCTCGGCGATGGCCGTCGAGATGCGCTGGACCCTGCCGCCGGTCGCACCAGCCTCCGCCCCTACGCCTGCACCAGCCCCTGCGGGTCGCAAGATCAAGCGGGGTGGACGCGTCAGATCTCCGCGGCACAAGCCGGGGCGACGCGTGAGCGATCATCCGGCCCACAGCGCATGGGCTTCGATGAGGCAGCAATCACGGGTCTCAGGCCAGCCCATCGTGCGCGAGTGGGAGGATTTCTGGGTTTTCGAGAGGGACATGGGATCGAAGCCTCCGGACGCGATACTCATGCGCCGGGATCCCGGGCAAGGGTGGAGTCCGGACAACTGCACCTGGGGGACAAAGGCTGAGGTCATCGCACGTAGACCCACGACACGCTTCTACACATTCAATGGTCAGACCCTGACTTTGACCGGGTGGGCGAAGGAGACCAACATCAATGTGGGTGTCCTCCGGGCACGGGCGAGAGCCGGATGGCCGATCGACGAAATGCTTGGAACTCCTGTAGGTCCAGGACCCGGCAAGCGGGGTAAGCCCCTTGTACCAGCCTCTCCCCACGAGCTTACCACCATATCTTCGCCAGTCTTCGGACGTCAAAGGATCAGGCAGCCCAGCCCTTTGCCTCCTATGCGCAGCGATGATAGATATAGATCCTGGAAAATGATGAGGAAAAAGTGCAATGAAACTGAAAACACACACGTATCCGAATGGAACGACTTCTGGGTGTTTGCGCAGGACCTCGGCAAGAGGCCGCCCGGCACCGTCCTGCTCCGGCACGACATGAGCGTGCCCTACAGTACAAAGAACTGCTTCTGGGGCACAAAGGCTCAGGCGAGCCGCGGGCGTCGGTTCGTCCGCCGATACAGGTACAACGGCCGGGAGATGACTATCCCCGAGATAGCTCAAGCCAGGGGAATCAAGCCCAAAACGCTCGATGCGCGGCTCCGAAAAGGGCTGCCGCTTGAGGAGGCGCTCAACCCTGTAGTTCGGCCAGGACCGGGCCGACCACGTCGGTAGCTGCGTCTTGAGACTTCGAGGTCAGTTACAGAACCCGGGTAAGCCCTAATACTCCGTGCTGTGATCGCCCTTGTGGTTAGCCATACTTGGACGTCGAGATGTGGAACGATGCCTCCGAAGGTCTCATCGATTGGCACGACGAAGCCTTCAACATCGAGATCGCGCAGTTGATTGCCGGGAAAATCGGCTTCGGCGTCGAGACTTGCGTCCAGAATACTGTGCCGATGAGCTTGCGCCGTGAGGCGTCGGCATCCTCATGACGCTCTTACCCGCATGGGCCCTGCTCAGTCCCGCGAGCGTGCTCGGCCTGCTTAGCCAGGGGCGCGAGATGCCGCGAGCCATCTCGGTTTCGTCGACGTTGACGGCGACCGAGGTGATGGGCGGCCCGCTGCTCGGCGCGACGCGGCTGCTGATCGAGCGGGCGATAACGAATGACGGGCTGACCTTAACCGCCGGAGGCGCTCTCTCCCGCGCCGACACCCGCGCCCTCTTCGAGGCCCTGTCCTGGCCCGGTTATGACAAGGCGCAGGTCCTGGCTATGAATAAGGTGCTCAACGAGGCCGATGTATGGCCCGTAGAGGTGACCCGGCTGCTCGCGCAGACCATCAGGTTCCTGCGCCGCCGCGAGCGCCGCCTCCTGGCGACCAAGGCGGCGCGGGCCCGTCTACCCGCGGAGGCGAGCGCGAGCCTGTTTCGGCTGCTGTTCGAGGCAGTGTTCTGGCGCCTCAACCTCGCTTCCCTCGACCGCATTAGCGTTGAGCACTGGCCTCAGGATCACCTTGGTGTCGTGCTCTGGAGCCTCTCGGTTTCAGCCCAGGACTGGTCGACCGCGGCGTCCATGGTGCCGGTCTGCACAATCAGCGACGACGCGCTGGACCGAGTGCCTGCGGACCTCATCGCCTGGATGTTCGAGAGCCGGGTACTTCAGCCGCTGACGTGGTTGGGGCTGATGGAGGACAGACTCGTCGGCGAGGAGGGCCAGCCTGAATGGCGCAAGCAGCGGCAGTATCGCAAGACCGCGCTGTTCGACCGCGCGCTCACCTTCGACGTTGAGGTGGTGCGCTTCGGCGGCTTCTCACACTGATGAAAAGCTCGTCCCCGGCAGATGAAGTGATGCCGAGGTGCAAAGCTTAACCGATGTCGAGTGTGGGGTGCAGGCGCAGCCGGTGATCCCCATCACCTTGATAACACCTTCATGGAAATCGGATGTCTGCAAGCGACGCGGCCAATCTCGACGGGACCGCGATGACGGCAATCAATGCTGTGCTGGGCAAGCATTCGCCTAGTAAGCAGTGACATAAATGGTTGTTACCACAAATGATAATTGGCTGCCCCAACACAGAAAGCAGCTACCATTGATATTACTTATATGGTGTTGCTTCATAGCAACACAACAAAGACGGAATTTTTGAGTCAAAGCGGGATGCAGTCTCTCGCCGAGCCAGCTTCCTCATGGTAGGATCTGCCTCTCTCCGTCAGGAACAGTTTGCAACACTTCGGTGGCGCTGGCGACCTCCACATCCATGAGGGACGGTATCTGAAGCGCTGGAACAGCCGAGTTGGCTTTCATGGGACGAGATCAGCGACACTGTTCAGGCGCCTTCGGCGATGAGTGCAGAGATGCGACAACCCTCAGAAGGTGCACAGCGCGACACCTCCGTGGTAATTACCCACGTGGTTCGGCCTGGTGCATGGGCCGACTGTAGCGCGGCAATCAGGGTGATTTGAGCGCGTCAATCAGGATGAGAGCGGCGGGCCCTTGAGGGCGTGCAGCGTCTGGTGATCTCGGCCGGCTGGTCGTGCGGAATGGGTCATCTCGCTTGAGAGGACCACCCGCGTGCCTGGCCGCCACGTGACCGATCACCAGATGAGGCTCTTCATGCAGTACCGTCGTACCGACACGGTTGCGGTGGCCGCCGCCAAGGCGTCCCTCAGCCCCGCCACCGGCTATCGGCTCGCCCGCGATCCGCGCCTCCCGTCGATGAAGAAGGGCGTGCGCGGCCGCCGCCGGCCCGATCCTCTAGGCGACCTCTTCGAGACCGAGATCGTGCCCCTGATCCAGGCTGCGCCCGGCCTGAGACCGGTAGCAATCTTCGAGGAGATCCTGCGCCGCCATCCCGAGCTCGGCGCCGGCATCCGCCGCACCCTTGAGCGGCGCATCCGCGCCTGGCGCGCCCTCCACGGCGCCGAGCAGGATGTCATCTTCCGTCAGACCCACGAGCCGGGGCGGACCGGGCTCTCGGACTTCACCGACATGGCCGACCTCGGCGTCACCGTGGCCGGTCAGCCTCTTGAGCACCGGCTTTACCACTTCCGGCTCGCCTACTCGGGCTTCGAGCACGCCCACGTCGTGCTCGGCGGCGAGAGCTTCGTGGCGCTGGCCGAAGGCCTGCAGAACGCGCTCTGGTCCCTTGGCGGCGTCCCCCGCGAGCACCGCACCGACAGCCTCTCGGCCGCCTTCCGCAACCTCGATCAGCCCGCCGAGGACGACCTGACCCGGCGCTACGAGGCGCTGTGTGCCCACTACGGCATGACGCCCACCCGCAACAACGCCGGTCTCGCCCACGAGAACGGTGCGGTGGAGGGCCCGCACGGCCATCTCAAGCGCGCGATCGCCGACGCGCTCCTCTTGCGGGCCACCTCGGCGTTCCCCGACCTGCCGGCCTATCGCGCCTTCATCGATGAGCTGGTGGGCCGCCGCAACGCCCGCAATGCCAAGCGGATCGACAGCGAGCGGGCGGTCCTGCAGCCGCTCCCGCCGCGGCGCTCCTGCGACTACGAAGAGGTCAGCGTGCGCGTCACCTCCGCCGGCGGCTTCCGGGTGCGCAAGGTGTTCTACACCGTTCCCTCGCGTCTCATCGGCCATCGCCTGCGCGTGCGGCTCTACGACGATCGGCTCGACGTGCTGATCGGCGGCACGCACCTCTTCACTCTGCCACGCGGACGGGCCCGGCCGAACGGCCAGCACGATCAGGTCGTGGACTACCGCCACGTGATCCACGCACTGCGCCGCAAGCCGATGGCGCTCCTCAACCTCGTCTATCGGGACCGGCTCTTCCCGCGCGAAGCCTACCGGCAGGCCTTCGAGGCCATGCGCGCCGCGCTGCCGGAGCGGCAGGCCTGCCGCCTCACCGTCGACCTGCTCGCGCTCGCCCATGAGCGGGGCTGCGAGGCCGAACTGGCCGCCTGCCTGGCCGCCGATCATGCCGCCGGACGGCTCCCGGACATCGCGGCCCTGCGCGCACGCTTCGCGCCGGATCCGGCCGCGATCCCGCACGTCACGGTCGCGCTGGGCTCGCTGAGCCACTACGAGGACCTGCTCGGCGCCGCCGCGACGGGGGCCGCGTGATGGCCCCCGCGCCCATCGACACCGCCCGCCTCGGCGTCATGCTGAGCGAGCTGCGCCTGCCCACGATCAAGACCGTGTGGCCACGCTTTGCCGAGCAGGCCGACAAGGAGGGCTGGCCCGCCGCCCGCTTCCTCGCGGCCATCGCCGAGCATGAACTGGCCGAGCGCGATCGCCGGCGCATCGAGCGGCACCTCGCCGAAGCCCGCCTGCCCCCCGGCAAGACCCTCGACAACTTCGACTTCGCGGCGGTGCCGATGCTCTCCAAGGCCCAGGTCATGGCGGTCGCGGCTGGCGACGCCTGGCTCGCGCAGGGGGCCAACCTGCTCCTGTTCGGCCCGCCCGGCGGCGGCAAGAGCCATCTCGCCGCGGCGATCGGGTTGGCGCTGGTGGAGGGCGGCTGGAAGGTGCTGTTCACCCGCACGACCGACCTGGTGCAGAAGCTGCAGGTGGCGCGACGCGAGCTGAGCCTGGAAGCGGCGCTTGGCCGGCTGGACCGCTTCGATCTCCTGATCCTCGACGACTTGGCCTACGTCAGCAAGGATCAGGCGGAGACGAGCGTGCTGTTCGAGCTGATCAGCGCCCGCTACGAGCGCCGCTCGCTGCTGATCACGGCCAATCAGCCCTTCGGTGCGTGGGGCAAGGTCTTCCCCGATCCGGCCATGACGCTGGCGGCGGTCGACCGACTGGTGCACCACGCCACGATCTTCGAGATGAACGTGGAGAGCTATCGCCGTCGCGTGGCTCTGGAGCGGAAACGCGGTCCCGGCCGGCCACCAACCCGCGCGACAACCAAGGATCTGGCCTGAGTGACGCACCGCGACACGACGCGGCCCAGGATCACCTTGCGCACGTCAAGCAACCCGACCATCATCCCTGCGCCGCGACATCAGACGGTCATTCTGATTGACGCGCCGCTCTCATCCAGATCGCCGCGCTACAGCCGACTGACATCGTCTGCGATGGGGTGGGGCGGCGCGGGACGCGATCAGGCACGGATGGTGTTGAGGAGAGTGCCGAAGGTGTCGGCCCCCGAGAGCCGCGCCGTGTCAACGACGGTGCGCACGTCCGCCTCACCCGCGGCCGCCCACATGGCCCGGTAGCCGTTCGTCACCTTCCGCTGCACCACCGCCGGGCGCAGGGCGCGCTCGCAGGCGTTGTTCGTGACCGCCACGCGGCCGGGATGGTCGAGGAAGACCAGGAGCTGGTCGCGGGCTCGCCCGATCTTGGCTTGCAGAGCGCGGGTCAGATCGCACCGGCTTGGGGCGGACAGGATCTCCGCCAGCCGCCGCTCCAGCGCCCGGCGCTTGGCCGAGAGCGTCGCGGCGGCCAGATCGCTGACGCGCTCGGCCAGGCTGAACACGGACCCCAGCCAGAGCTGCAGGCGCAGCGGCACGGGGTCATCGCTGACCTCGACCGCGTAGGCGACGTCACGGGCCAAATGCGCCAGGCAGGTCTGGTGCTGCACGCCGTGCCCCTGCTGGGCGGTGTAGCGGTCCGACAGCCACACCGCGGGCCGGTGGCCGTCCATCATTGCGTGCACCACCGCGGCGGCCCGCGTCGGGGCGGCGTGGTGAACGACCGCCGCGTCCGAGCGGAAGACCCAATGGTACGAGTTGCTGCCTTCGATGCGCACCCCGGTTTCGTCCGAGGCCACCACCGCGGCCCGGCGCAGCGCCGACACGGCCGCCTCGCGACCGGCGCGGAACTGCCCTTGGGCCCGGCGCAGCAGGTTCATCACACCGCCCTGGCTCAAGGTGAGCCCGAATAGGTCGGCCAGCGCGGCCTGCAGCCGCTCGTAGGACAAGGCCTGAAAGGTCTTCAGGTAGGTCGCCACCGCGTGCAGGCGCGGGCCGAACGGCGTGCCGCGTGCGGCCTCCGGTACCGCGGCCACGACCCGAGTTCCGCAGGACGGGCAACGCACCGAAAGCCGCTGATGCTGAGTGACGATCGGCGCCACCTCCGGCAGTTCGATCCGCTCGCACACGCTGACGATCTCGGCCGGGAGGTCGGCCGCCAGGGCACCGCCGCAGCAGGGGCACTGACCCGGGCGATGCGCGACGACTTCGTTGGGATCTTGGCTGAGCGTCCGGCTGTGGCCCTCATGACCCGGCTTGGCGCCGCCGGGCTTGGCCTGCTCGCGCCGCTCCCTGCGGTCGGTGGAAGGCGGCTTGGAGGAGGTGCGCGAGGTCTTCTCCGGGCGCTGCAGGCGCAGCACCAGCTCGATCAGCTCCTCCTTGCTCAAACGCTCAAGATCGCTGCGGCTCATCTCACGAGGGAATCAGCGAAATCACCTCTCGGCAAGAGGTGCCGCGAGCACTCCGCATCCGCTCCTCGTCGGAGTCACGCCACGACCGAGCGCACCCCCTGAGTAATTACCCTCCGTGTGTCCGCCGATCTCAGCGTCGTCCATGGTCATACAGCCCAGCCCATTGGTGGACCTACGCGAATACCTCGGTGCAGGTTTGCGGACCCTCTATGTGGCCATATTGACGGACGACCTGCCTGCTCGGCTTCAGGATCTTGTCGCCCGCTACGATGCCGCCATCGCGAACTTGCAGACTCCCGCTACGACGTTCTGCGATGAACTCCTCGGAAACATTCCGGCGCTGCACTCCTACGCCCATGCGCTCACCAGAAATGAGGAACGAGCCAACGACCTCGTCCAGGAGACACTGCTGCGCGCATGGCAGGCGCAAGCCCAGTTCGGACCGGGCACCAACCTGAGCGCGTGGCTGACCACCGTCCTGCGCAACCAGTTCTACACGACCTGCCGCAAGCGCCGACGCGAGGTCGAGGATGTCGATGGGGTGGTGGCCGGGCGCATGACGGCGCAGCCGAACCAGACCGACTGGATCGAGATGAAGGAGGCGTGGATTGCCATGTCCATCCTGCCCGTCGCGCAGCGTGAGGCGCTGCTGCTGGTAGGGTGGCACAACTGCACCTACGAGGATGCGGCCCTGCTCCTCGGCTGTCGAACCGGAACGGTGAAGAGCCGGGTTTCTCGGGCCCGCGTCGCCCTGGCGGCGCGGTTGGGGCGTGACCCTGGAGCGAACGCCCGGTCGTCGTTGACCGCGGCCACAGACGATCCGAACAGCCTGCGTTGTCACCACACGCCGTGACGATCACCGGTCGTTGGCTCTCCGTCGTAGCCAAAAGCTAGTTGATCTAGCCAATATGAAACATTGGTAGCATCAATTCTACTCATGCTCTATTGCCCTGGCGCAACACTGCGAGAACACACTTCCGCTGCAATCTGTGAAGTAAGTTGATGACCAGCCAGCTTCCTTCTGGTACACACGAATCACACCAGACACGAAGCGTTGGCCACGCTCCAGTGACGCTGGCAAGCCGTTGTGCCTGCCGCCTGCACGAGGGACTGCGATGCTCAGGCTGCCGATGCGGTGGCTCGTGGCAGGCGTGCTCGGCGCCTTCGGGCTGCTGGCCACCCTGCTGCTCGCCCTCCTGGTCGGGCGCGATGCCTCCGCCCGCTTCAGCGACCAGATCGGCCAAGGGCTGGCCGAGACTGCTGTCCAGACCCGTGACCGCCTCGACCGCACCCTTTGGGAGCGCTGGCTCGCCGTGCGGATCCTGGCCGACCTCCCGGTGATGCGGGATCCACGCGCCAGCCCCGAGACGAAGCGCGCGATCCTGAACACCGTCCGGCAGGTGTCCAGCAATTACGCCTGGATCGCCTTCATCGACGCCTCAGGCCGCGTCGTGGCGGCAACAGACGGCCTTCTGGAGCACGAGGCTCTGGGCGCGCTCCCGTGGTTCCAGGCCGCCCTGCACGCCCCTTACGTCGGCGACGTGCACGAGATGACCACCGCGACCGCCACCCTGGCAGCGACAGCGGACGCGCCGCAGCGCGTCGTCGATCTCGCTCATCCCGTTCGCGACGAGGCAGGCCGCCCCCTCGGCGTGCTCGCCGCACACGTGCATTGGCACTATGCGCGTGAGATCGAGCAGGCCATGCACGACCTCGTGCGCCATCCGAGTGCCACCGAGATCCTGGTGCTATCGCGCCAGGGTACGGTCTGGCTCGGTTCGCAAGCCCAGGTCGAGAGGCCGCTCGCCCTGCCGCCCGCCTTGCAGCCCACGGCGGACGAGCCCGTCAGGGCCGCACTCTTCACCTGGGTGAGCCTCGCACCGGAGCCGGATCCGGCTCCGCTCCTGGCGGCCGACGCACCGACGCTCGTGCAGGCGTTGGCCGACCTGCTTCTCTCCGCGCTCGGCCAGACCGCATCGGCCCCTCAGATCACAGCGGCGATCGCGACGAGGGAGGGCGGCCATGAGCCCGAAGATCAGCCCTGATCACCTCGCCCGCGCCGCCGTCGTCTACGTGCGCCAGTCCACGCTCGCGCAGGTGCTCGGCAACCTGGAGAGCCAACGACGCCAGTATGCCCTGGCGGACGCGGCCAAAACGGCGGGGTTCGCCGCCGTCGTCACCATCGACGACGACCTGGGCCGCTCGGGGTCGGGCCTCACCCTCCGACCCGGCTTTCAGAAGCTCGTCGCCGCGATCTGCGAAGGCGGGGTCGGCGCCGTCTACTGCCTAGAAGCGTCGCGGCTGGCTCGCAACGGGCAAGATTGGCATCACCTCATCGACCTGTGTGCGTTGGCCGGTGCGCTCGTCATCGACCTCGATGGCGTCTACGATCCGCGTCACGTCAACGACCGCCTCTTGCTGGGGCTCAAGGGCAGCATGTCCGAGTACGAGCTCAGCCTCATGCGCCAGCGCGGCCTCGCGGCTCGCGACGCCAAGGCCGGGCGCGGCGAGCTGCGCTTCACGCTGCCGCCCGGCTACTGCTGGAGCGAGGCGGGGCGGATCGAGATCGACCCGGACGAGCACGTGGTCGAGGCGATCCGGCTGGTCCTGCACAAGTTCCGAGAGCTGGGCAGCGCGCGCCAGGTCTTCCTCTGGGCGCGCGAGGTCGGGATGAAGCTGCCCGTCGTGCGACGCAACCTCACCCTCTGCCGCATCACCTGGCGGGCGGCGGCCTACCACAGCGTCGTGCAGATCGTGCAGAACCCGATCTACGCCGGCGCCTATGCGTTCGGGCGTCGGGGCGACCGCACCAGCGTGGTCGAGGGTCGAGCGCGCAAGACGAGCGGCCATCGCCGCGAGCGGGCTGACTGGACCATGCTGATCCGCCGCCACCACGAGGGCTGCCTGACCTGGGCCGAGTTCGAGGAGAACCAGACACTCCTGAGGGAGAACGCGCATATGCAGAAGCGCGCTGAGCGCAAGGCGGCCCGCGGCGGACGAGCACTGCTGACGGGCCTCGCCCGCTGCGGCCAGTGCGGGCGCATGATGCGCGTCTTCTACGGAACGCGTTCCGGTCACGCGCATCGCTACCAGTGCCGAGGCGACGACGGCCATGTGGGTTCGGGGCTGTGCATTGGCATCGGAGGCGGTCGGGTCGATCGTGCGGTGGTGGCTGCGATCTTGGACGCGGTGTCGGACCGGGCGATCGAAGCGGCGATGCTGGCAGCCGATCAGGCGTCACGCACGACCGACGAGGTTCGGAAGGGGCTGTCGCGCGAGCTTGAGGCGGCGCGCTACGAGGCAGGGCTCGCGGCTCGTCGCTATGACCTCGTCGATCCGGCCAAACGTCACGTGGCGCGCGAGCTCGAGGCGCGCTGGAACGTGGCCTTGGAGCGGGTCGCCGGGCTGGAGCACCGCTTGGCGGAGCTGACGACGAAGGCGGCGTCGTCGCCCGGCATCGACCGGGCTGCGCTGATGCGGCTCGCCCACGACCTTCCAGCTGCCTGGAATGCGCCCACCACCGATCCGCGGACAAAGCAGCGCCTGATCCACGTGCTGGTCCAGGAGGTCGTTGTCGGCCTGGACGAGGCCGCCAACGAAGCGGTGCTCGTCGTGCACTGGACCGGCGGCCGTCACACGGAGCTGCGGGTGGCCCGCGTGCGCACCGGCCGGTATCCGTCAGACCGGGCTCCGAACGCGGTCGAGGTGCTGCGCAAGCTGAGCGGGCACTGGCCGGATCGTGAGCTGGCCGTCACGCTCAACCGGATGCGCTGCCGCGGCACCGACGGGCAGAGCTGGACAACGGTCCGGGTCAAGGCGCTGCGTGAGCGGTTGGGGATCCCGCCCTTTGATCCCGCCGCTGCCCGGGAGGAGACGATCAGCGTCGACGCCACCGCCCAGCGGCTCGGGATCTGCGTCGGCTCCGTTCAGCGGCTGATCCGCATGCACGTGCTGCCCGCGCGTCAGCTCATGCCGTCGGCGCCCTGGCAGGTGCCTGTCTCCGCGCTTGCCACCGAGACCGTCCAGATAGGCGTCCGGGCTGTGATCGCGCGAAGGCCCAAGAACCTCAAGCATCTACAAGACGATAAGGCATCAAGGCTGCCAGGGATCTGAGAGGAGGAGCGCACTATGACGCGTGGTTGCCGCGCCGGCCACGGAAGCAGAAGACGTGGCCGCTCAGGGGATCGCGCTTGAGCACCTCCTGCACCTGCA